>NZ_JAKKFF010000170.1 GCF_022229015.1 Micromonospora foliorum | reverse complement strand
CGGGTGCCGACGACGACGCCGGGCAGCACCACCGGCCCGTTCGGGGCGGCGTGCAGCCCGGTGACCGTGGCGTCCACCACCAGCGGGTGCTCGGTGCTGGTGTGGGCCGGGTCGGCAACGGCCAACTGCCCGGCGGGGAGCCAGCCCGGGTAGCCGCGAGGGTCCAGCTTGGCGGCTGGTTGTTCGACGGCGACGACCCGGGCCCAGCCGTCCGGGCGGAGCTCGCTGACGAGGACCCGTTCGCCGAGCAGGAGTTGGCTCAGCACGCAGTCGCCGACCTGCTGGTCGGTGTCCAGTCCGGAGACCCAGGTTGGGATGTCGACACCGGCGGTCAGCGCTGGGCAGTCGACCGGGCGGACCGCCTCGGGGGACGTCCACAGCGTCGCCACGGCGACCCGGACGACGGCCTCGCGGCCCGGTTGCAGCTCCACGTCAACCCCCAGCTCGGTCGGCTGTCCAGGGAAACCCTATGAAAGAAACCGACAGTCATCAACCACGAGCCTGCACTTTTGCTTCAGCAAGGCCGGAGATGCCCAGGCCAGGGGCGTCCGGCAGCACCACGGTCGCCCCGTCGTAGCGGATGCCGCCCTGCACCGGTGACCAGGCCAGCCACCACGCGGCGTCCAGGTCGGCGACCGCCGTGGTGCCGTACGCGGCGACCAGGCTCGCCGCCGCCCCGATGCCGACCTGGCTCTCCATCATCGAGCCGACCACCGTGCCGAGGCCGTGGGCGGTGGCCAGGTCGAGGAGGGTACGGGCCGGGTGCAGCCCACCGCACTTGGCCAGCTTGACGTTGACCAGGTCGGCGGCTCGGCGGCGGATCACCTCCACCAGGTCACGGACCCCGAAGACCGCCTCGTCGGCCAGGATCGGCACGGACACCCGGTCGCTGACCCAGGCCAGCCCGTCCAGGTCCCAGCGGATCACCGGCTGCTCGACCAGCTCCACGTCGAGCCCGGCGTCCTCGATGCCGCGGATCACCCGGACCGCCTCCCGGGGCGTCCAGCCCTGGTTGGCGTCCAGCCGGATCCGGGTGCCGGGGCCGACGGCGGCCCGTACCGCCCGCACCCGGTCCAGGTCGCTCGCCGCGTCGGTGCCGACCTTCAACTTGAGCACGTCGAAGCCGTCGGCCTGCCGCTGCCGTGCCGCGGCCGCCAGGTCCACCGCGTCGCCCGCCGCCAGCGTGACGTCCGTCGGGACCCGCAGCGAGGTGCCGCCGAGCAACCGCACCAGGGGTACGCCCAACCGCCGCGCGGCGAGGTCGTGCAGAGCGACGTCCACCGCCGCCTTCGCGGCCTCGTTGCCGACCACCGCGCGCTGCACCTCGGCGCAACGGGCCACCAGGTCGTCCGGGTCACGGCCGATCAGCTGTGGGCCGAGCAGCTCGCGGACGCACGCCTGGGCGCCGGCGACCGACGCGCCGGTGACCTGCCAGACCTGGGGCGCCTCGCCGAAGCCGGACCGGCCGTCGCTGTCGACGAGCTCGACGACCAGGGTGTCCACTGTGGTGGTGCGGCGCAGCGCGGTGACGAACGGGGTGTGTAAGGGGGCGGAAACCCGGTGGGTGCGTACCGCCGCGATCGTCATATGGGGCACCCTATACGGAGGTTCACGGTGGGAGGGGAGACCGGATGACCGGGCAGGGCTGGGAGCTGGTGGGTGCACCGAACGCGCGTGATCTGGGCGGGCTCGTCGGCGCGGACGGGCGGCGGGTCCGGGTCGGCCAGTTGATCCGCACCCCGGCGCTGGGTCGGCTGACCGACGAGGACCTACCGGTGCTGGCGAAGCTGGGGCCGGCGTGCGTGGTCGACCTGCGCGCCGCCTCGGAGATCGCGGTCGCGCCGGAGGACCGGTTCGCCGGTGAGCCACGGGTGGTGCGCCTGCCGGTGCACGATCCGGAGCATCCGGTCTTCACGTACGTCTCGGCGGTGCTGCTCGGTCACGACCTGGACGCGTACGCGGAGCTGGCCCGGCAGGGCACGGCGGGGGCGATGGCGGCGATCTACCGCTGGTTCGTGACCGGTGAGTCGGCGCGGGCCGGTTTCGCCGAGGCGGTGCGGCTGGCGGCCCGGCCGGAGAACCTGCCGCTGCTCTACCACTGCTCCGCCGGCAAGGACCGCACCGGTTGGCTGACCGTCATCCTGTTGACGGCGCTCGGGGTGGACGAGGCGGCGATCCGCGCCGACTACCTGCGCAACAACGAGTTGACCGACAGCCTGCGGGCGGTGATCGTCGAGGCGATGCGCCGGCGCAATCCCGAGCTGGACGTCGACGCGGTGCTGCCGGTGCTGGAGGTCCGCGCCGAGTACCTCGACGCCGGTTACGCCGAGGTGCGCCGGGTGCACGGGTCGTTCGACGCGTACCTGCGCGACGGGCTGGGGCTCACCGACTCCGATCTCAGCGCGCTGCGGGCGCAGCTGCTGGAGTGACCGGTGTGTCGCTGGGTGTGCGGGCGCGGGCGGCGCGGCCGGTGACGATCAGTGCCTGGCCGGCGGCGTAGGTCGCCATGACCAGCACCGGTGCTGCGGGTGGTTGGGCCACCTCGGCCACCCCGGCGGCGATCAGCAGGTCGGAGCCGAGGAACAGCGCGGCGCCGAGACCGACGCGCCAGCCCTGGGTGGTGGCGGTGCTGGCCATGGCGGCCAGCGCGAGCGCGTAGCCGGCCACCGGCACGGCCAGCCCGGCGTCGGTGAGCCCGGCCCACATCCAGGTCAGGGCGACGGCGGTCAGCACCGCGTACCCCAGGGGGACGGCGAGCAGCGGCGTCCGGCGCAGCGCGGTCGCGGCGCCGTGTCGGGTGAAGGCCACGAGGTAGCAGAGGTGCGTGCCGAGGAAGCAGGCCATGCCGGCGAGGAACCAACCGGTGCCGTCGATCATCAGGGCGACGTCGCCGCCGGTGGCGAAGGCCAGCCCGGCGAGCAGCAGCCGGTCCGGTCGGGCCGCGCGTTCGGCGCTGGCCCGCCACAGGTACGCGGCCAGCAGCGGCATCAGCAGCGGCTTGGTGAGCAGGAAGGCCAGACCGCCGCCGGTGGCGTTGGCCAGCAGGTTCGCGGCCGTCACGACGAGGAAGGCGATCAGCACGGTGCGACTGCGGGGCATCGGCGGCTCCGGGGTGGGGGTGCGAGCAGCCTAGCCGGAGGCGGCGGCGCCTGGCCTGGCCGCCGAGGCTGTCGGGTCAGAGCTGGTGGCGGGCGGCCCAGACCTGCGCCGAGATGTGCGCGATCAGCAGGCAGGCGTCGTCCTCCACCTCGTCGCCACCGGCCAGGTCGGTGGTGGTGCAGACGGCGATCAGGTACGGCGGGGCGTCGTCGGGCAGCACCACGCCGGCGCCGTGGCGGACGCCGCGTACCCAACCGTTCTTGTGCGCGATGCGGGTGCCCTCGGGCAGGCCGGCGGCCAGGTCCTCGCGGTGTTTCTGGGCGAGCAGGACGTCCAGCATGGTGGTGCAGGCGGCCGGCGAGGCGAGGTGGCCGGGGGTGGTGGCCCCGGTGGCCAGGGCGCCGAGCAGGGTGGCCAGGTCGGCGGCGGTGACCGTGTTGGTGATGCCGGCCTCGCGGGCGGCGAAGTCCTCGATGCCGCGGCCGGTGACGCTGTTGCGGGCGCCGGTGAGCGCCCAGACCTCGGCGACCGCGGGCAGCCCGACGTGGCCGAGGACGAGGTTGGTGGCGAGGTTGCTGGAGCGCACGATCATCCGGTCGGCCAGCCAGCGCAGCGTCGCGGTGCCGCCGATGCGGTCCCAGACCGCGTCGTCGTTGTCGTAGGGCTGCGCGTTGGCGAAGCGGGGTGCGCCGGGCTGGGCGGACTCGAAGTCGTTGACCACCGGGACCGGGGCGTCCAGGTCCAGGGTGCCGGCCTCGGCGGCGCGGTGCAGCGCGGCGAGCACCGCCACCTTCATGGTGCTCGCGGCGTAGTGGGCGGCGTCCGGGTGGCGGGTCCAGGTCGGCGGCGCGTCGAGCCGCCCCACGTACGCGGAGACGGTGCCGGGCACCCGGTCCAGGTGGGCGTCGAGATCATCCCAGGTCATGCCGGTGACCGTAGCGGATCACGGGGTGGGCGGTTCGCGTACCCGTCGGGGGAAAACCGACGGGCGCGCCGGCCGCAAGCGGTCGACGCGCCCGGTGTCGGGTGCTGGTGGGTCAGCCGGCGTGCTTGCGGCGGGCGGCGGCACGGCCCCGCAGCTGCTGGTCGAGCACCACCTTGCGGATGCGCACCGCGGTCGGGGTGACCTCGACGCACTCGTCCTCGCGGCAGAACTCCAGGGCCTGCTCCAGCGAGAGCTTGCGCGGCGGGATCAGCTTCTCCGTCTCGTCGGAGGTCGACGCCCGCATGTTGGTGAGCTTCTTCTCCTTGGTGATGTTGACGTCCATGTCGTCGGAGCGGGAGTTCTCCCCGACGATCATGCCCTCGTACACCTCGGTGGTGGGGTCGACGAAGAGCTGGCCGCGCTCCTGAAGGTTGATCATCGCGAAGGCGGTGACCGCGCCGGCCCGGTCGGCGACCAGCGAGCCGTTGTTGCGGGTACGCAGCTCGCCGAACCACGGCTCGTACGACTCGAAGACGTGGTGCAGGATGCCGGTGCCCCGGGTGTCGGTGAGGAACTCGGTGCGGAAGCCGATCAGGCCGCGCGCCGGCACCAGCCACTCCATCCGGATCCAGCCGGTGCCGTGGTTGACCAACTGCTCCATCCGGCCCTTGCGGGTGGCGAGGAGCTGGGTGATGGCGCCCAGGTACTCCTCCGGGGCGTCGATGGTCAGCCGCTCGACCGGCTCGCAGGTCTTGCCGTCGATCTCCTTGGTGACCACCTGCGGCTTGCCGACGGTCAGCTCGTAGCTCTCCCGGCGCATCTGCTCGACCAGGATGGCCAGCGCCAGCTCACCGCGGCCCTGCACCTCCCAGGCGTCCGGCCGCTCGGTGGGCAGGACCCGCAGCGACACGTTGCCGATCAGCTCCTTGTCGAGCCGGTCCTTGACCATCCGGGCGGTGACCTTGGAGCCCTTGACCCGGCCGACCAGCGGCGAGGTGTTGGTGCCGATGGTCATCGAGATGGCCGGCTCGTCGACGGTGATCAGCGGAAGCGCTACCGGGTTCTCGACGTCGGCGAGGGTCTCACCGATCATGATCTCCGGGATGCCGGCGACGGCGATGATGTCGCCCGGGCCGGCGGTCTCGGCCGACGTGCGCTCCAGGCCCTCGGTCATCAGCATCTCGGAGATGCGGACCCGCTGGGTGCTGCCGTCGGTGCGGCACCAGGCCACCGTCTGACCCTTGTTGATGGTGCCCTGGCGGACCCGGCACAGCGCCAGCCGGCCGAGGAACGGCGAGGCGTCCAGGTTGGTGACGTGCGCCTGCAGCGGCGCGCCGTCCTCGTACGAGGGTGCCGGGATGGTGTCCAGCAGGGTGCGGAACAGCGGCTCCAGGGAGGTGCTGTCGTCGGGCACCGAGCCGTCGGCGGGCTGGGTCAGCGAGGCGATGCCGTCGCGGGCGCAGGCGTAGACGATCGGGAAGTCGATCTGCTCCTCGTCGGCGTCCAGGTCGAGGAAGAGTTCGTAGGTGTCGTCCACGACCTCCTTGATCCGGGCGTCCGGGCGGTCCACCTTGTTGATCACCAGGATGATCGGCATCCGGGCCCGCAGCGCCTTGCGCAGCACGAAGCGGGTCTGCGGCAGCGGGCCCTCGCTGGCGTCGACGAGCAGCACCACACCGTCGACCATGGTCAGGCCGCGCTCCACCTCGCCGCCGAAGTCGGCGTGGCCGGGAGTGTCGATGATGTTGATGGTGACCGGGTCGGAGCCGTCGGCCGGCAGGTAACGCACGCCGGTGTTCTTGGCCAGGATCGTGATGCCCTTTTCCCGCTCCAGGTCACCGGAGTCCATCACCCGCTCGGTGTTCTCGCCGCGTGCGCCGTACGCGCCGGCCTGCCGCAACATGGCGTCGACCAGGGTGGTCTTGCCGTGGTCGACGTGAGCGATGATGGCGACGTTGCGGAGGTCGGTGCGAAGCTGCATACCCTCTATCCTTCCGCCTGCGCTCGCGCAGGCTGCGTCGGGGTCACCCCCAGGTGCCCCTGATCTATGGTGAAACCGCTGTGCCGGTGGTTCCCCCGGCTGGCATGCTGGCTCCCGTGTCCCGGGGGCCTAAGTGCACGACCTGCTGACCTGGGTGCAGGGTCTGCCCACCCTGTGGATCTACCTGGTCGCCGCGCTGATCGTGGCGGGCGAGACCGCGGTGATCTTCGGCCTGCTCGTGCCGGGTGAGGCTACCCTGCTGCTGGTCGGCTTCCTCACCTACAACGGTACCTTGCGGCTCGGGCCGGCGTTGCTCGCGATGATCGTCGCGGCGGTCCTCGGCGATGGGCTGGCCTTTCGCGCCGGACGGCGGTACGGCTCTCGGCTGCGCGCCGGGCTGGGTCACCGGGTCGGGCCGCAGCGGTGGGCCCGCGCCGACGCCATGCTGGCCCGCCTCGGTGGGCGGGGCGTGTTCGCGGCCCGGTGGGTGGCTTTCGCCCGCACCCTGGTGCCCCGGCTGGCCGGTGCGGCCGGCATGCCGTACCGGCGGTTCGCCGTGTGGAACCTGGCCGGGGTGGTGACCTGGGTGGGCGGCTCGGTGCTGCTCGGTCACCTCGCGGGTGAGTCGTACGACACGGTCTCCCGGTTGCTCGGCCGGGCCACCGGGGTGGCGTTCCTGCTGTTGGCCGGCCTGGTGGGCGTGGTGCTAATCGGTCGGTGGCTGGGTCGTAACCCCGATCCGGTGCGCGCGCTGCTGTCCCGGGCGGGCGCGCTGCCCCCGGTGCGGTGGCTCACGGCCCGCTACGGGGTGCTGTTCTTCCTGGTGGCGGTGCGGATCGGCCCGGCCTGGACGCTGCTGCTCAATCTGGCCGCCGGGCTGTTGCTGCTGTTCGCCGCCGGGCTCGCCATCGCCGGTCTGCTCGCGGTGGCGGTGCGCAACAGTGGGCTGGCCGCGCTGGACGGTGCCGTCGCGGGGTGGTTCGCCGCCCGGCGTACCCCGGACGCCGCCGACGCCACGATGGTCGTGGTGTCGGTGGTACGAGGGTGGGTGTTGATCCTTTTGGTGGCGCTGGTGGCGGCGGTGCTGGCGTGGCGCAACCGGCCCTGGCGGGCGGACCTGCTCAGCGTGGTCGGCACGGTGGGCGCGTTCGTGCCGCTGGTGGTGTTGGCCGTGGTGGCCGAGCTGACCGGCCCGAACGGGACCGCCCCGGGCGGCGGGGAGGTGGCCCCGCTCTCGACCCAGAACGCCGTGGTCGCGGCGAGCTTCTGCACTTTGGCCTGGCTGGTGTCGCGCAGCGCCCACTGGCCGGTGGCCGTGGCCGCCTGGACCGCCGCCGCGGCGGGGGTGCTCGGGATCGGCGGCGCGCGGCTCTACCTCGGGCTGGACACGGCGAGCGGGACGGCTGCGGCGGTGCTGCTCGGGGTGCTCTGGACGGTGGTGTTCATGATCGCCTGGGCGACCCGGGACCGGGCGGTGGGGGATCGTCAACCGCCGGTGGACCAGACCGGGCGGTCGTCGCAGGGGGACCGCCGCCCGGTCGAGCCCTAGGGCGCGGCGACCGGCTCGGGTGACCTCGGGG
Organism: Micromonospora foliorum; assembly: GCF_022229015.1. Lineage (GTDB taxonomy): Bacteria > Actinomycetota > Actinomycetes > Mycobacteriales > Micromonosporaceae > Micromonospora > Micromonospora foliorum. The sequence continues at coordinate 2,785 of NZ_JAKKFF010000170.1, read as the reverse complement.
TGGCCTGCACCGGGTCGCGCGCGAGGCGGCCGGGCCACCAGAAGCGGTCGCCGAGCAGGAACGCCAGCGCCGGCACCAGGACCGTGCGGACCAGCAGGGTGTCGAGCAGGACACCGATGCAGACGATGATGCCGATCTGGGTGAGGGTGATCAGCGGCAGCACGCCGAGTACGGCGAAGACCGCGGCGAGCAGCACTCCGGCGCTGGTGATCACGCCGCCGGTGACCCGCAGGGCGGAGAGCATGCCGGCGCGGGTGCCGGCGCTGCGGGCGTCCTCCCGGGCCCGGGTGACCAGGAAGATGTTGTAGTCCACCCCGAGCGCCACCAGGAACACGAAGGCGAGCAGCAGCACACCGCTGTCCAGGGCGGGGAAGCCCAGCACGTGGTCGAAGAGCAGCCAGGCCGCGCCGAGGCTGGCGAAGAACGACGCGATCACGGTGAGCACCAGCAGCAGCGGTGCGAGCAGGCCGCGCAGCAGGAGCACGAGCACGGCGCCGACCAGCAGCAGGATGATCGGCAGGATGAGTCGTAGGTCACGCTCGTTGGCCTCGTCCGAGTCGTAGGTGGCGGCCACGGAGCCACCGACGATCGCCCCGGACGGGGCATCGGCGCCGGCGGTGGCCGGCGGCGCGGAGTCGGGAACGGCGGCGACCGCCGTGCGGAGCGCCTCGATCGCGCGGTCCGAGGCGGTGGTGCCGGGTTCGGCGTCGAGGACCACGTCGACCTGGGCGACCGCCGCGCCGGCGTCGCCGGGACGCGCCGAGGCGACGCCGGGTACCGCGGTGGCGGCGTCGGTGACCGCCCGCACCGCCGCCGGGGTGGTGAGCACGGCGACGGGTTGGGTGCTGCCGGCCGGGAAGGCCCGCGCCAGGGTCTGCGCCCCGGTCACCGCCTCGGGCTCGGCCCGGAACTGTTCGGTCTCGGACAGGCCGGTACGGATGCCGAGGCCACCCAGTGCCAGGCCGCCGAGGAGCAGGGTGGCCAGCGTGGCGACCACCACCGGGCGGCGTTGCACGGCCGCGCCGAGTCGACCCCAGAGCCGACCCTCGCGGACCGGGCCGCCGACGCGGGGTACGAACGGCCAGAACAGGCCACGACCGAAGAGCACCAGCACGGCGGGGAGCACGAACAGGGCCGAGAGCATGGCGAAGACCACACCGGTGGCGCAGGCCACCGCCAGCGCCCGGTTGGTCTCCTGCTCACTGAGCAGCAGGGTGAGGACGCCGAGCACGACGGTGCCGCCGCTGGCCAGGATGGGCTCCGCGGTGCGGCGAAGCGCGGCGCGCATCGCCGCGAACCGGTCCTCCTCGCGGCGCAACTCCTCCCGGTAGCGGGCGATGAGCAGCAGCGCGTAGTCGGTGGCGGCGCCGAAGACCAGCACGCTGGCGATGCCGGTGACCTGACCCTGCTGGAGGTTGATGCCGACGCCCGGCACGATGACGTCCACCGCGCGCAGGGTGAGCTGCTCGGTCGCGGCGACCACGACCAGCGGCACGATCCACAGGAACGGGCTGCGGTAGGTGATCAGCAGGAGCAGCGCGACCACGGCGGCGGTCACCGCGAGCAGGGTGACGTCGGCGCCGTCGAACACCGAGGAGAGGTCGGCGGTGAAGGCCGGGGCGCCGGTCACCTCGGCGGTCAGCCCGTCGGGCAGGTCGTCCAGGGTGGCGCGCAGCTGGGTCACCGTGTCGGTGACGACCTCCTGCCCGCCGGCGGTGTCCAACGGCACGGCGACGAGGGCGACCGCGCCGTCCGGGGAGACCTGGGCGGGGCTGACCTGCCCGCCCACCGCGAAGCGGCGCAGGCCCTCGGCGCGAGCGCCGACGGTGGCCCGGTCGGCCTCGCTCAGCGTGCCGCCGTCGCCCCGGCTGACCACCACGATGGCCGGTTGCACCTCACTGGAGGGCAACTGGTTCTGGAGACGTTGCACCTGGGTCGACTGCCACTGCGCGGACAGGCCGGTGGCGGAGACCGGCGCCGGGTTGTCCGGCTGGGGCGTCGCGAAGACGGCCGCGCCCACGACGATCGCGGCGGCCACGGTGAGCCATGCGGCCAGCCGGCCACGAGCGACTCTGGTGAACACAGACATCAGTGACCTCAAGGTCTTTCGGTAGCCGAGTATCTTGATAGCCGAGATTATCCAGGGCTGTTCTATGCTGCAACCCGGGGGACCGACGACGGGAAGAGCGGCGCGAGGTGGCGACTCACGGCATGTACCGACGGCGCGACACGCGCCGCGAGCAGCTGGTCGCGGAGATCACCAACAACCTCCGGCGGTACGCGGTGGACGCCCAGCAGGTCGGCCACGCCTTCGCCAACCTGCACGGCCTCAACCCGACCGACCTGCAGGCGTTGATCGCGGTGATGGACGCCGAGCTGCTCGGTGACCCGATCACCCCCGGCCGTCTCGGCGAGCAGCTCAACCTCTCCTCCGGCTCGGTCACGGCCCTGATCGACCGGCTGGAACGGGCCGGGCACATCCGCCGGGACCGGGACACCGTCGACCGACGCAAGGTGCTGCTGCACTACGCCGACCAGGGCGCCGCCCTGGCCATGCAGTTCTTCCAGCCGCTCGGCGCCCGCACCGACACGGTGATGGCCCGCTTCGGCGAGGACGAACTGGAGGTGGTGCACCGGTTCATGGCGGAGATGAGCGAGTCGCTGCGGGGGCACCGGGACGCGGTGCGCGCCGCCCGGCCGGAGTCACCCCGCCGCCCGACGGGCTGACCGGTGCCGGACCGGCTCGTCACCCGCCTCGCCAGCGCCGCGCTGCGCCTGCCACCGC
>NZ_JAKKFF010000017.1 GCF_022229015.1 Micromonospora foliorum | reverse complement strand
CGCGGGCGGTGGCCGACGCCGCGGCGCGGGCCAGCGGGCCGGGCGCGGGCGCCCGGGAAGAGGCGTTCGGTGGCAAACCGCCGGAGCTGGCCGGGCCGATGACGCTGGCGCAGAGCATCAACGCCGCACTCGCCGACGGGATGCTCGACCACCCGCAGATGGCGGTCTTCGGTGAGGACGTGGCCGCCAAGGGCGGTGTGTACGGGGTGACGAAGGGGCTGCGTGACCGGTTCGGGGCGGCCCGGGTCTTCGACACCCTGCTCGACGAGACGTCGGTGCTCGGGCTGGGCCTCGGTGCCGGGCTGGCCGGGATGCTGCCGGTGCCGGAGATCCAGTACCTGGCGTACCTGCACAACGCCGAGGACCAGCTGCGCGGCGAGGCGGCCACCATGCGGTTCTTCTCGCAGGGGGCGTTCCGCAACCCGATGGTGGTGCGGGTGGCGGGCCTGGCGTACCAGGAGGGGTTCGGCGGGCACTTCCACAACGACAACTCGGTGGCCGTACTCCGGGATGTGCCCGGTCTGGTGGTCGCGGTGCCGGCGCGGCCGGACGATGCCGCGCCCATGCTGCGGACCTGTCTGGCGAGCGCGGCGGTGGACGGCAGTGTCTGCGTGTTCCTGGAGCCGATCGCGCTCTACCACACCCGCGACCTGTACGCGGATGGTGACGGTGAGTGGCTGGCCGGCTATCCGGAGCCGGGCGGGTGGGTGGCCGGGCACGTGCCGATCGGACGGGCCCGGGTCTACCGGGTCGGCTCGGCGGACGACCTCACCATCATCACCTTCGGTAACGGGGTGCGGATGTCGCTGCGGGCGGCGGCCGTCCTCGCCGAGGAGGGGGTGGGCACCCGCGTGGTGGATCTGCGGTGGCTGGCCCCACTGCCGGTGGCGGACATCATCCGGGAGTCCTCGGCGACCGGTCGGGTGCTGGTCGTGGACGAGACGCGCCGCTCCGGCGGGGTCGGCGAGGGCGTGATCGCCGCGCTGGTCGACGCCGGATATGTCGGAGCCGCACGTCGAGTGGCGGGAGTTGACTCGTTTGTACCATTAGGTCCGGCAGCACGTCACGTACTGGTCTCCGCTGAAGCCATTACCGACGGTGCCCGTACGCTGCTGGCACGGTAAATTCCGTTCCACCCGGTGCGCCACTTGCGCGCAGACGCACAACTGTGTGGACTTTGCCTGACGGCGTCGCCGACGCCGCGAGCAGGGACGAGATGAGGAGGCACGCGACAGTGAGCGCGACCGCTGGTCAGGCCGCCGACGGGGTACGCAGCCTGGCGGACCGGTTCGGAATCGAACCGGGGATGGTCGTCATGGAGATGGGGTACGACGACGACGTCGACCAGGATCTCCGAGACGCCCTGACCGACCGCTGTGGAGATCTGGTCGACGAGGACACCGACGAGGTGGTCGACGCCGTGCTGGTGTGGTACCGCGACGGCGACGGTGACCTCTTCGAGCTGCTCGTCGATGCCCTCGGCCCGCTGGCCGACAACGGCGTCGTGTGGCTGCTCACCCCGAAGGCGGGGCGCGAGGGGCACGTCGAGCCGAGCGAGGTCGCGGAGTCCGCGCCCACCGCCGGCCTTCAGCAGACCTCGACCGTCAACGCCGGCCGGGACTGGAGCGGCGCACGTCTGGTGCTGCGTCGAGGAGCCAAGGTCAAGAAGTAGCCACCGCCGCTCCGCTCGCCCGACGGTCCGCCCACCGCCGGGTTGCAGGCTGCGCCGTTCACCCGACTCGACGCGAGGAGAGTTCGCATGCCCATCGAGGTTGGTACCGAAGCACCGGACTTCGTGCTCAAGGACCAGAACAACCAGGAGGTCCGACTCTCGGACTTCCGGGGCAGGCGCACCGTGCTGCTGGTCTTCTACCCGCTCGCCTTCACCGGCACCTGCCAGGGCGAGCTGGGCGAGGTACGCGACAACCTCGGCGACTACGTGAACGACGACGTCCAGGTGCTGACCATCAGCGTCGACTCGGCCTACAGCCACAAGATCTGGGCCGACCGTGAGGGCTACCAGTTCCCCATGCTGGCCGACTTCTGGCCGCACGGCGCCGTCGCCCAGGCGTACGGGGTCTTCAACGACGTGGCCGGCTTCGCCAACCGGGGCACCTTCGTCATCGACAGGACCGGCGTGGTCCGCTTCGCCGAGATGAACGGCCCGGGCGAGGCCCGCGACCAGCAGGGCTGGCGCAAGGCCATCGCGGAAGCGACCACCTGACCGGGGTACGCCGTGCGCCCGGGTCGGTGGCGGGCAGGTAAGCTTGCCAGCCACCGGCCCGCCACAGGGCGATCCGGGCGCGTAGCTCAGTGGGAGAGCACTCGCCTTACAAGCGAGGGGTCGCAGGTTCGAAACCTGCCGCGCCCACCAGCACCGACCGAGCTGTCACCTGGCTTGTGCTGGTGCCAGAGTGCCCGCAGGGCCGCCAGCTCGACCAGAGAAGCGTCCCGGCGTCGTCGGGGAGGCGGTCGGTGGGCGCCCTGAGAAGGCTGATCTCGACCTCCGGGCCCTGCAGCGTCCAGGTCGGCGACATCTCGGCCACGGACTCACGTTACCGCGTACGCATGGTCACCCTCGGGGCCGCAGCAGCCTGACCAGGACGGTACGCAGCGCGTCGGCGGCTGCGGCCGAGGACATCCGGCCGGCGTCGACCTCCTCGCCCGCGGCATGGCCGATCTTGATGGTGATCGCGGCCAGCCAGTCGGCCGGGAGTCCATTGTCGAACTCGCCGATTGTCTGACCCCGCCGGATCACTCGGCTGATTCGGTCGGCTACCGGTGCGTGGCGTTCCTCGTCGATGTGCGGGCTCACCGGAATCGACGCGATCTGCTGGATGAGGGCCGGGTAGCGCCCGGCGGTCTGGGCGCCGGCCTCGAGGACGCGGATCAGCGCGTCCGTGGCGGATCCGTTGTCCGGCTCGGCGGCGTCCATCGCGGCGACAGCCTGGTCGGTGATCCGTCGGACGACGGCTGCCATCAGGTGCTCGCGGGACGGGAAGTGGGCGTAGACAGTCTGCCGGGTCACCCCGGCGGCGCCGGCGATGGCGTCGAGGCTCGCGTCGGGTTGCGCGTCGAGCAGTCGGACCGCCGCGTCGAGGATCGTGCTGTTGTTGCGGCGCGCGTCGGCGCGTCGGTTGCGGTCTGCTGAGCCACTCATCTCTTACACCTTGCCAAAGTTCTCGGAGGTCGATATTTTACAAGCCGTAAAGATTCGCCGGATCACGAGCTGGCGGTGGTGACATGGGCGATTTCGCCGACATCGATCCGAAGGAGTTCATCGCCAACTTCTTCGCCTCCTTCATGGGTGATCTGGTTCACGGCGACGAGGATCCGGCGGTGGTCGTCGACCGGTACCACACGCCCGACATTGTGCAGGTCGCCGACGGCATCCTGATGGACCGCGCCAAGCTCATCGCGCACACCCGCCCGGCGCGGAAGCACCAGACCGGCGCCCGGTGGGAGGTGCACGAGGCGGTAGGAGACGGGGACCGGATCGCTGCCCGCTACACGCTGCATTTCCAGACCTTGAAGCGCGAGGGCAGTGTGGACGTCTACTTCTTTGGGCAGTTCGCGGTCGATGGGCGGATGCGCCGGGCGCACATGCTCACCCGCTCGGTCCCGATGAAGGCCAACGGTGTCGCCCCAGCCGAGGTCAGCTCGGAGCCCTCGCCACGAGGGGCGCCCGACCGAAGGCAGTTGCCGGCATGACCCTCAGCAGCTATCGGGTGATCGGTATGGCCTGCGGACACTGCGCACGCTTCGTCGCCGAAGAGATCGAACGGATTCCCGGTGTCACCGCCGTGGCGGTGGACGTCGAACGCGACACCGCCACGGTGACGAGCGATCGACCTCTCGACATCGCCGAGGTGCGTGCCGCAGTCGAGGAAGCCGGCTACGAACTGCCCTGACATCCAGAGGTAGCGCAACTTCAGCCAGCCCGGCGGCGTCCCGACCGGGCTGGTCGGCACGCGAGCAGACTCAGGAACTGGCCAGAGCCTTGGCGGCAATCTGACACGAAGAATCCTCGGTGGCGCCCGTACGGTAAAAAGACAGGCTCTGGTGGGACCGAACCTAGCGATGCCCGAGCGGGTCCAGCATGGAGAGAGGATTCCCAGATATGGCGCTGGTGTCGTGTCGTGAATGTGGCCACAGAGTGGCGGATAGCGCGCCAAACTGCCCCAACTGCGGCGTGGTTTCGCCCGGCGGTCAAGCACGGCTTGAGGTCAGGAGAGTGGCACGAGTGCAAGGTAAATGGGTGCCATTGGCGGTGTGGATCGACTCCGACCACGTGGGAAATCTCGGCGGCGGCGAGAGCGTCACTCGCCTGGTCGCTCCGGGCCTTCATCGCATCCGTTGTCAGTTGCAACAGGGCCACATCCAAGCAGCAGAACAGGAGGTCGACGTACCGGCCGGCCGCCATCTCGTGGTGACCGTGGCTACCAGCCGGTGGAATGGGAAGCCCAGCTTCACGCCGGAGCTGGCCTGAAACACCAGGTCGCTCAGGCCGGTTGGTGATCCCTCCACGACTGAACCGACTTCTTCCTCATCCGCAGAGCGGACCCGAGGACGCCGACGCAGCTCATCGCGGGGCAGACCCACCAGTCCCCCGGGTCTGGCCCGCCCTTCTGAGTAAAGGCCAGCACGGCCCACACGAGGCCGAGAAGATATCCACCGAAAACACCGAGCAGCGGTGCCCAGTGTTGATCTCCATGCTTCGGTGCTCGCGATGGAACAAGGTAGAGGCAGCCGGCGGCCGCAATGAGACCGAAAATGCCCGACCACTGCAGGAGTTCCCTGAGCCCGCCTCCCTGCTCCGGCGAGAACTGAGAGCCGGCCCAAATCTGGGTCACAAACGAGGCCGCCAGGTAGAGGATGCTCCAGGCCGCCGCCATCCGTAACGTGGCCTGCACTTTGAACGATCCGAGCCTGAACTGGTCGTGCGAGCGGTCCAGTAAGACTGAGGTCACACTTACCGCATCTCGCCCGAAACTCCACCAGGCCCACAGGGTGCTCACTACCAGAAATGTTGAGACCACCAAGGAGGGGGAGCCGAACAATAGCCCCAAAAACCATTCGATAACAGAGTCAGGCGTCGGCGGCTCGCTCATATTCGAAGTGTGTCACGCTCAACTGCCGCGAGATAGAGGCCTCGACCGGGTTGTCCTGCTCGACCGGTTGCCGAGCTTGCGGATCTGGAGTGATCAAGTGATGAAAAGTAGGTCAGGAATGGGCCTGGCGCCTATTTCTCATCACTTGGTCACGTCAACCAGGAAGGCGTCGGTGCCCAGTGGGCGGGACCGAACCGGCAACGCCATGATGGGCGGGTGCAGGACACCGTCGCCGTCGCGCTGATCACCTCTCTGTCCACCCTGGCCGCCGCCGCCCTGACCGGTCTGGTCGGCGCGCTCAGCACCCGTCGCCAACTGGCCCACCAGCTCACCGTCGCCCGGCAGGAGAGTGTCGAGCGCCGGGCCACGCGGCGGCACGAGCTGCGGCGGGACGCGTACGTCCGGTTCCTGAGCGCCTGCGACCAGGCGTACCGGCAGTTGGACCGGCGGTGGCTGGACGTCGGCGGGGGTGAGCCGGTGCCCGGCTACGACGAGGCGTACGCGGCGATGCGCGCCGTGGACGAGGCGTACAACCTGGTGTTGCTGGAGGGCCCGGCGGAGGTCGCGGCGGCCGGCCGGGCCGTGTTGACAAGCCTCACCACGGAGTACGCCGACCAGCGCCGGTTCGGTGCCGATCCGGGCGACGGGAGCGCGCCGCTGCGCGACCGGCACCGGGAGCGCTGGCTCGCGGCGATCGAGGTACGGACGAATCGCCGGATCTCGTTCGTCGACGCGGTACGCCCGGTGTTGGATCCCGACGCCGCTCAGTAGCCGGTGGTGGGCGCCCGCCGCCTCCCGCCCAGGAGATGGTTGAGGTCGGGCGACGCCGGATGGCGCGTTGACGCCGCCCGGGGTTCCTCAGCTGGTGAAGCCGCCGTCCACGTTGACCACCGCACCGGTCACGTAGCTGGCCTCGGGGCTGGCCAGGTGCGCGACGGTGGCCGCGATATCGGCGGGGCGAGCGTACCGGCCGACGGCGGTGAATCCGCTTAGCGCCGCCGCGTTCGGTCCGTCCGCCGGGTTGGCGTCGGTGTCCGTCGGCCCGGGGTTGACCAGGTTGACGGTGATGGCCCGTGGGCCCAGCTCACGGGCCAGGCCCCGGGTCAGCCCGACCAGGGCGGTCTTGCTCATCGCGTAGAGCGTCAGCCCGGGAAAGACCGCCCGTTCACCGACGTTGCTGCCGATGCTGATGATCCGTCCGCCGTCGCCCAGGTGCCGCAGGGCCGCCCGCGCGGCGACGTACGGTGCCCGGACGTTTACCGCGATCGTCTGCTCCAGCTCTGCCGAGCCGAGTTCGTCCACGGCGCCGACCAGGAACACCGCGGCGTTGTTCACCAGGATGTCCAGCCGGCCCAGTTCGGCGGCCGCCCGGTCGACCGCGCCCTGCACGGCGGCCGGGTCGGCGCCGTCCGCCTGGATCGCCAGCGCCCTGCGGCCCAGCGCCTCGATCTGCTTCACCACCATCGCGGCCCGCTCGGCGTCCTGCCGGTAGGTCAGCGCCACGTCGGCCCCGTCCTGTGCGAGGCGCAGTGCGATGCCGGCGCCGATGCCCCGGGAGCCCCCGGTCACCAGGGCGACCTTGTCGTTGAGTGTCGTCGTCATGCAAACGATCATCTGGCCGTGCCGACCTCCCGTCTGGCGGCTATCGGACCCCTCGCTCCGACCTCCAGGTCCGATACCCGCCACCGAAGTTGCGTGCCTCGGGGGAGTGGCAGACCATCGCCGTCCTACCCTCGCTGGGCGGGCGATTCGGGGAGCGTGGTCGTGGAACTGGCAGGCATTGGCGCGGTGCTGTTCGACATGGATGGCACCCTGGTCGACTCCGACGCCGCCGTCGAGCGGGCCTGGGAGCGGTGGGCCGCCGAGTACGCCGTCGCCCCGGCGGCGGCGTTGGCGATCGCGCACGGCAGCCCGGCCGACCGGACCATCCGCCGGCTGCTGCCCGCGCTGGACGAGGCGGCGGTCGCCGTTGGCGCGGCCCGGCAGTTGGCGTTGCAGTACGACGACCTGTCCGACGTGACGGCCACCCCGGGGGCGCACGAGCTGCTGAACGCGTTGGCCCGGCTGGGGTTGCCCTGGGCCGTGGTGACCAGCGCCGACAGGCGGCTCGCCGAGGCGCGGCTCGACGCCGCCGGCATCAAGGCACCGGTGCTGGTCACGGTGGAGGACGTCAGCGTCGGCAAGCCGGACCCGGAGGGATATCTGCGGGGCGCGGCGCTGCTGGGCGTACCCGTGGGACGGTGTCTGGTCGTCGAGGACGCCGAGGTCGGCCTGCGGGCCGGGCGGGCGGCGGGGGCGATGACCGCCGCGCTGAAGGGGCTCGACGGCGACCTGCGCCTGCACGACCTGGCGCAGCTGGCACGCCGGTTGGAGTCAACGCCGACGGCACCCTGACCAGGGTCAACCAGTGCTCCGTCGAGTCAGGCGGACGGCGGCCAGCGGCGTACCCCCGGCCGTCCGCCCGCCCGGGGCGAGGAAAGCGTTGGCGTGTCCGGGCCGGTTCTGCTGCACTACCCGCTGCCGACGACGAAGGGGGAGACGCGGTGGAGTTGACGTTGACGCCGATGACCGCACCGGAGCTGGACCGCCTGCTGGGGTCACTGGAGCAGGGGTTCGCCGAGGACCTGGTGGCGCACCGGGGGATGACCCCGGAGGCGGCCCTCGAACGGTCGGTCACCCAGATCCGGGAGTCGCTGCCGGCGGGCGCGGACACCGAGGGGGCGCTGCTGCGGATGGGCCGGGTCGGTGACACCGAGGTCGGCTGGATCTGGGTGACCCTGCCCACGGCCGCCGCCCCGGACCAGGCGTGGATCCACAACATCGAGGTGCACGAGGAGCACCGGGGACGCGGTTACGCGCGCCGGATGATTCAGCTCATCGAGGCCGAACTCGCCCACCTCGGCGTGCCCGAGCTGGGGCTGAACGTCTTCGGTACGAACACCGTGGCGATCGGCCTCTACCGCAGTCTGGGCTTCGAGGTCACCTCGCAGCAGATGGCGAAGCGCCTTACGCCGGTGAGCTGACCCGACGGCCACCCAGGGCCGGGTCCCCTCGGCAGGACTGTTCACCTGCCCAGCGGGAAACCGGCGCGGACCGCACCTGGGGAGGAGCGACGGATGACGCATGGCGCCGGACTGACCATCGGTGTGCTCGGTTCGTACGGTGGGCGAAACCTTGGCGACGAGGCGATCCTCACCGGTCTGCTCACCGATCTGCGTACGCAGGAACCGAACGCCCGGATCATCGTCTTCTCCCGGAACCCGGAGCACACCCGGGCCGCGCACCCGGACGTCGAAGCGGTGCCCTGGGAGGGCGTGAGCCGTACCGACTCCGCCCTGGTCCTGGCCCAGCTCGACCTGCTCATCCTCGGCGGCGGCGGCATCCTCTACGACCGGGAGGCCCGCCGCTACCTACGGGTGGTCCGGGTCGCCCAGGAGCGGGGCCTGCCACTGATCACGTACGCGGTGGGGGTCGGGCCACTCAGCGACGGGGTGGACACCGGCATGGTCCGGGAAACTCTCGCCAGCGCGACCCAGGTGACCGTCCGGGACCAGGAGTCCCGGATGGTGCTGGAGGAGGCCGGTCTGCTCAACCCGATCACGGTCACCGCGGACCCGGCGTTCCTCCTGCAACCGGAGGAGTTCCCGGCCCACCTGCTGGCCGAGGAGGGTGTGCCGGTCGGCAAGCGGTTGGTCGGGATCAGCGTGCGGGAGCCGGGACGGGCCGCCGAACGCCTCGACGTGGATGGTTACCACCGGCTGCTGGCCCAGATCGGTGACTTCCTGGTGCACCGGATCGACGCGTACGTGCTGTTCGTGCCGATGGAGCGCGACGACATCCGGCACTCCCACGGGGTGTTGTCGCACATGGTCGCCGCCGAGCGGGGCCGAATTCTGCACGGCACCTACACTCCGCAGCAGGTGCTGGGGCTGATGCGCCACTTCGACCTGGCCGTCGGCATGCGCCTGCACTTCCTGATCTTCGCGGCGATGGTCGGTACGCCGTTCCTGCCCCTGCCGTACGCCGGCAAGGTCTTCGACCTTGCCCAACGGCTCGGTGTGCCGGCGCTACGCGGTGTGGAACGCGAGGTCGAGGGGCCGCTGCTGGCCGAGGTCGACCGACTCTGGGACGAGCGGGAGCAACGCGCCGAGGCCACCGCACGACGGGTGGCGGAGGTGTGCGATCAGGCGCGGGGCACCTCGGAGGTCACCCGTGGCGTGTTGGAGAGCCTGCGCACCCAGGCCCTCACCCGGGTCTGAGCGGGCGGTCACACCGCCGGGCCGGTCCACCGGTAGCGCCACTCGCGGGCCTCCTCGCGGGCCGTCTCCAACTCGTAGATCTGCGCGTCGGCCAGCCCACCGGAGCCGAGGTGGTGGTGGGTCAGCGGAGGCCGGCCGTTGCTGTCCAGTTCGACGGTGATGGTCTGCCCGTCCGCCGTGCCGCCGACGAGAGGGATCTGCACGGATGAAGCCATGCGCCCATCCTGCCCGGCGTGGCGCTCGCCCGCAGCGGATAGCGGGGCAGCGGGGGACCCGCCCGGTGACTAGGGTCGGCGGATGGAGCAGACGATCGATCCGACGCTCGGTCCGGTGCTCGCCCGCACCGGCGACGAGCGCGCCGTCCTGACCGCGTTCCTCGACTTCCACCGGGCCGTGCTGCTGCGCAAACTGCGCGGTCTCTCCGACGCCGACGCCCGCCGCCGGCTGGTGCCCTCGGCGACCACCCTCGTCGGCCTGGTCAAGCACCTGACCCTGGTGGAGCGGAACTGGTTTCCGACCCTGCTGGCCCCCGAGCCCGGCGACGTCTACCTGACCTCGGCGGAGGACGCCGCCGCCAGTTTCACGCTCGGCGACCAGGAGACCGTCGCCGGGCTCACCGAGGCGTACGAGCGGGCCTGCGCCCGTTCCCGGGCGGTCGCCGCGAGCGTGGACCTCGACCACGTGGTGCCGCACCCGCAGCTCGGTGAGGTGTCGGTGCGCTGGATCCTGGTGCACATGATCGAGGAGACGGCCCGGCACGCGGGTCACGCCGACATCCTGCGCGAGTTGACCGACGGCGAGTCCGGCGCGTTCTGAACCCCGGGTCGCCGCAGGTCGTCGGCCGTCAACCGGTGGGCAGCAGGCCCGGCGGATACTCCATCCCGTCATGCGTACAGGCCGCAGCGGCGACCCGCGCGGCGTACCGGGCGGCACGCTCCAGTGGCTCGCCGCGCAACCGGCCGGCGATCAGGCCGGCCGCGAAGGCGTCGCCCGCCCCGTTGCTGTCCACCACCGGCTTTCCCGGTGCGGCGGGCGGCACCGGCACCGCCGTCCCGTCGCCCGGGTACAGCTCGGCGCCGTCCGCGCCACGGGTCACCACCACCGTCCGGGGCGCCAGCGTGCCGGCGAGCGACGCGGCCCGGTCGCCCAACCGCACCCCGCTCAGCAGAACCAGGTCGGCGACCTCGGCGAACGGCTGATGGTAGGTGTTCTCGCCGTCCCAGTCGTGCAGGTCGGTGGAGAGCGCCACGCCCGCCGGAATGGCGGCCCGCACGGCGGGCAGCAACGGCACCGCCCAATCCATGATCGAAAGGTGTACGTGCCGGGCGTCGCGGGCCAGTGCGGCCACCTCGATGTCGGAAAACGGCGGAGGGCCCTGCCACGGGCGCGGGTCGTACAGCGACGTTCGCCGCCCATCAAGGTCCACCAGGTTCACCGATCGGCGGGTGCCGCCCCGGTGCTCGGCCAGCCGCGCCGGCACCTCGGCCCGGGTCAGCGCCGCCCGGACCAGCTCACCGGCCGGATCCGCACCGAGGGTGTCGACCACCAGCACCCGCAGGCCGAGCGCCCGGGCGGCCAACGCCACGCCGGCACCGGTGTTGCCGATCCGCAGCTCGATCGGCTCGACGGTGTGGGAGTCGGCAGCCGGCAGCGGCAGCGCGGGCACCCGAACCCGCACATCCACCCCGAGCCCGCCAAGGACCAGCAGATCGACCACGACGCCGACGCTACCGTTGCCGCTCAAGCGTCCCCAGCGCCACGCGATCCTGCGCGTTCTGTGACGAGGAAACGGGCACAACTCGCAGAACGCCGCCACAAACCGCGAGATCGCGCAGGTGGGGCGCCTCGGTCCGGTCAGCGGGGCCGCCTATTCTGGGCGCGGGCGGCGACGAGGGGGAGCAGGTGCTGGTCATCCACGGGCTGTGGTTGCCCGGCGACAGCTCGACCGGCGGCCTCGCCGTCTGGGCCGAGGACAGCACCGCACCGATTCCCGCTTCGCGCTCGGGCCGACCCGCCCGGGAACGCCCGCACCCCTTCGCCGCCGGGCACACCGACCTGGCCGCCGTCCTCGCCGACGCCGCCGAGCCGACCCGGCCGGACACCGCGCTGCTCACCCTGCCCACCCTGGCGGGAGCGCCGACCGACTCACCCGAGCTGATCCGGACCACCGTCGCACCCGCGGCCCGCGGCCGGCTCACCCTGGCCGGGTGGCGGGTCCCCATCCTGGTGTACGCCCCGGACGACGCCCTGTCGCTGCTGCAAGCCCTGGACGACATCCCGGCGGTATCCGGTGCCACCCTGCGGCACCTCGCCGAGCTGGCCGACTTCGCCGGTGGCGGCCGGGACCAGAGCGTTTCGCTGTTCCTGCCGCACCCCGGGCAGGACGCCCCGGTGGTCCCGGTCGAGCAGGGCGAGGACTGGTTCGGCGGCTGGCGGGCACTGCCGGCGGACGTCCGCGCGGTGCTGCGCTCGTACACCATCCGGGAGCACCGCCCGGCCGACACCGAGGTCGACATCGACTTCGTCAGCCACGGCGACACCGGTCCCGCCTCCCGCTGGGCCGCCCTCGCCGGTCCGGGCGACCGGGTGGTGCTGCTCGGCCCGGCGCTGCCCGACAACCGCAGCGTCTGCTTCCGCCCGCCGGACGCCACGGACCTCGTGCTGCTCGCCGCCGACGAGACCGCGCTGCCGGCGATCGAGGGCATCCTGGCCTGGCTGCCCGCCGGCGCCCGCGTCCGCGCCTGGATCGAGGTGCCCGACGCCGCCGACATCACCGACCTGCCCACCGAGGCCGACGCCGAGATCAGGTGGATCGTGCGGGGCAGCACCCCGCCCGGCAGCGACCTGCTGGTCAGCTCGGTCCGCGCCGCCCGGCTCCCCACCGGCGGCACCCCGTACGCCTGGATCGCCGGTGAGTCCGGCGTGGTGCGGGCGCTGCGTCGGCACCTCGTCGACGAGCGCGGCTTCGACCGTCGGAGGGTGACCTTCGCCGGCTACTGGCGACGCGGGCTTTCCGAAGAGGACCTGCGTGCCGAGGCGCTGGCCGGCGCCACCGCCTGACTGACGACCCCAACTGATCGGCAGCACTGCCCCGAGGCGCACCGCCGCGCCGGGGAGGGTTCCGGCTGCCCCTCGTCGAGAACGTGGAAGGACATTCCGTGACCGTGCCGACGTACCCCGTCGAGACCACCACGCCGCCACCGGCGCCAACCGCCGCGCGGGCCCAGCTGCTGCATGGCGGCTCGGTCGAGCAGTACCGCCGGACGATCGCCGACGGCGTCGACCGGGTCGCCCGGCGAGTGGCCACCGTGGACCGTCCCGGCACCGGAATCACGCCGGCCGAGCTGGCCCCCCTGGTCGACCGGGTGGACCTGGACCGTCCGCTGGGCGACGCCGGCGCCGCCCTCGACGAACTGGAGAACGTCTACCTGCGCGACGCCGTCTGGTTCCACCACCCCCGCTACCTGGCCCACCTCAACTGCCCGGTGGCCATCCCGGCGCTGCTCGGTGAGGCGGTGCTCACCGCCGTGAACTCCTCGCTGGACACCTGGGACCAGAGCGCCGGGGCGACCCTCATCGAGCGGCGGCTGATCGACTGGACGGCTGAGCGGATCGGCCTCGGTCCGCACGCGGACGGCATCTTCACCAGCGGGGGCAGCCAGTCCAACCTCCAGGCGCTGCTGCTGGCCCGGGAGGAGGCGTGCGTCGACGCCATCGGCCCGGCGGCGCGCGCCGAGCTGCTGCCCCGGCTGCGGGTGATCACCTCCGCCGCCGGTCACTTCAGCGTGCAGAAGTCGGCCAAGCTGCTCGGTCTGGCCCCGGACGCGGTGATCGCGGTGGCCACCGACACCCGCCGGCGGATCAGCGCGGCCGCCGTCCGTGCGGAGATCGTGCGGTGCCGCCAGGACGGGCTGGTGGTGATGGCAGTCGTCGGCACCGCCGGCACGACCGACTTCGGCTCGATCGACCCGCTCACCGAACTGGCCGGGATCTGCGCGGCAGCCGGCGTCTGGCTGCACGTGGACGCCGCGTACGGCTGCGGTCTGCTCGTCTCGCCGACGCGCCGGCACCTGCTCGACGGCATCGAGCGGGCCGACTCGGTCACCGTCGACTTCCACAAGTCGTTCTTCCAGCCGGTCAGCTCCAGCGCGCTGCTGGTCCGTGACCGGCGGACGCTGCGGCACGTCACCTACCACGCCGACTACCTCAACCCGGCCCGGATGGTGGAGCAGCGGATCCCCAACCAGGTCGACAAGAGTTTGCAGACCACCCGTCGCTTCGACGCGCTGAAGCTCTGGCTGACGCTGCGGGTGATGGGCCCCGACGCGCTCGGTGGGCTCTTCGACGAGGTCGTCGACCGGGCCGCCGACGCCTGGCAACTGGTCAGCGAGGACCCGCGCTTCGAGGTGGTGACCCGCTCCGAGCTGAGCACTGTGGTGTTCCGCTACCTGCCCACCGGCCCCGGCCGGGAGCTGGCCGACGCCGCCAACCTGCACGCCCGGGAGGCCCTCGCGGCGTCCGGTCTCGCCGTGGTCGCCGGGACCCGGGTGGACGGCCGGCACTTCCTGAAGTTCACCCTGCTCAACCCGGAAACCACAGTCGACGACGTCGGGTACGTGCTCGACCTGATCGCCACCCACGCCGGCCGGTACGTGCACGACCACGCCGCCGCCGACCTGACCTGCCACGTCGGCTGACGCCGATGAACCTGAACCCGCGCCTGGAGACCCCGATGTCCACCCACGACTTCATCGCCATCGGGCTGGGCCCGTACAACCTGGGCCTGGCCTGCCTCACCGCGCCGATCGACGAGCTGGACGGGGTGTTCCTGGAGGCCCGGCCGAGCCTCGCCTGGCACCCCGGCATGCTGCTGGAGTCGGCCCGGTTGCAGACCCCGTTCATCGCCGACCTGGTCAGCCTCGCCGACCCCACCTCGCCGTACTCCTTCCTCAACTACCTCAAGGAGATCGGCCGGCTCTACCCGTTCTACATCCGGGAGAGCTTCTACCCTTTGCGCAGCGAGTACGACGCCTACTGCCGGTGGGCGGCGGCGAAACTGCCCAACCTGCGCTTCGGTCAGACCGTGACCACAGTGGAGTTCGACCCCGCCGACGAGCGGTACGTGGTGCGGGTCAGCACCGGCACGGGGGAGAGGGTGGAATACCGGGCCCGGCACCTGGTGCTCGGCACCGGCACCCCGCCGCACCTGCCCCCGGCCGTGGCCGAGCTGCCCGGCGACGCCGTGCACAACTCGCGCTACCTGGAGCACCGCGCGGCGCTGCGTACCAAGCGCAGCATCACCGTGGTGGGCAGCGGGCAGAGCGCCGCCGAGATCTACCACGACCTGCTCGGCGACATCGACCGGTACGGCTACCAGCTCAACTGGGTGACCCGGTCGCCGCGGTTCTTCCCGCTCGAATACACCAAGCTGACCCTGGAGATGACCTCACCGGACTACGTGGACTACTTCCACGCGCTGCCCGAGGCGACCCGCTACCGGCTGGAGTCCGAGCAGAAGGGCCTGTTCAAGGGGATCAACGCCGACCTGATCAACGATATTTTCGACCTGCTCTACGCGCGCAGCGTGGACGGGCCGGTGAACACCCGCCTGCTCACCAACACCGAGCTGGTCAGCGCCGACCACCAGGACGGGCAGTACACGCTGGGGCTGCGTCAGGTGGAGCAGGAGCGCGACTTCGCCCTGCGTACCGAGGGGTTGGTGCTGGCCACCGGCTACCACTACCGGGTGCCGGAGTTCCTCGCGCCGGTGTCGGACCGGATCCGCTGGGACGCCCACGGCCGCTTCGACGTGGCCCGCAACTACAGCATCGACCACAGTGGGCGGGGCATCTTCCTGCAGAACGCGGGCACCCACACGCACAGCATCACCTCACCGGACCTGGGCATGGGCGCCTACCGCAACTCCTGGATCATCAGTGAGCTGCTCGGCCGGGAGTACTACCCGATCGAGAAGAGCATCACCTTCCAGGAGTTCGGGGTGTCGTCGTGACCGCCGTCTTCACCCATGCCGACGCGGGGCTCGGCAACTTTTCGCTGCGGCCGCTCGATCCGGACACCGACGCGGCACTGCTGCACGCCTGGGTGACCCACCCGAAGGCGGCGTTCTGGATGATGCAGGACGCCGACCTGGCCCAGGTGACCGAGGAGTACCGGCGGATCGCCGAGCACCCGCACCACGACGCGTACCTCGGGCTGTGGCGGGGGAGTCCCGCCTTCCTGGCGGAGCGCTACGACCCGGCCCACGTCGAGCTGGTCGGCCTGTACGACCACCAGCCCGGTGACGTGGGCATGCACTTCCTCTGCGCGCCGGTCGACGCGCCCGTGCACGGCTTCACCCGGGCGGTGATCGGCACCGTCATGGCGTGGCTCTTCGACGACCCGACGACCCGGCGGGTGGTGGTCGAACCGGACGTGCGCAACACCGGCGTGCACGCGCTGAACGCCGCCGTCGGCTTCACCGTCGTCGGCCCGATCGCCAAGCCCGAGAAGGACGCACTGCTCAGCGTCTGCACCCGAGCCCAGTTCCAGGCCGCCACCGACCGCGCTGCCACCGACCGCGCTGCCGCCACCCGAATCGAAGGAGCCCCGGCGTGACCACCACCGCCGTCCCCACCCACCCGCCCGTCACCACCGCGGCCAGCGCCTCCGGCGGCCCGGTCGGGCACCTCACCCCGCAGCGCTGGGCCCGGGCCAACCGGCTGCTGGTCCGCAAGGCGCTCGCGGAGTTCACCCACGAGCGGCTGCTCACCCCGCAGGCCGTGGCCGGCCCCGACGACCGGCAGTGGTACGAGGTCCGCAGCGACGACGGCACGGTCACCTACCGGTTCGTGGCGCGGGTGCTCGCCCTGGCGCACTGGCAGATCGACGCGGACAGCATCACCCGACACCGCGACGGCACGTCCCTGGCCCCGGACGCGGTGGACCTCATCGTCGAACTGCGCGACACCCTCGGGCTCTCCGCGCGGGTGCTCCCGGTCTACCTGGAGGAGATCACCTCGACGCTGGCGGGTACGGCGTACAAGCTGTCCCAGGCCGCGCCGAGCGCCGCCGAGCTGGCCGAGGCGGACTTCCAGACCATCGAGACCTCGATGACCGAGGGCCACCCCTGCTTCGTGGCGAACAACGGGCGGCTCGGCTTCGGTGTCGACGAGTACCACCGGTACGCGCCGGAGGCCGCCGCCCCGGTTCGGCTGGAGTGGCTGGCCGCGCACCGGGACCACTCGACGTTCAGCAGCGCCGCCGACCTCGACTACGACACCCTCATCGAGAGCGAGCTGGACGCCGAGACCCGGGCCCGGTTCGCGGCCACCATGGCCGGTCTCGGGCTGGACCTCGCCGACTACCACCTGATCCCGGCGCACCCGTGGCAGTGGTGGAACAAGCTGGCGGTCACCTTCGCCGGGGAGCTGGCCGAGCGCCGGCTGGTGCACCTCGGCCCCGGGCCGGACGTGTACCTCGCCCAGCAGTCCATCCGGACCTTCTTCAACGTCAGCGAGCCGGGTCGGCACTACGTCAAGACCGCCCTGTCGGTGCTGAACATGGGCTTCATGCGGGGGTTGTCGGCCGCGTACATGGCGGCGACCCCGGCGATCAACGACTGGCTGGCCGACCTGATCGCCGCCGACGAGGTGTTGACCGGCACCGGCCTGACCGTCATCCGGGAGCGGGCCGCGGTGGGTTACCGGCACCGGCAGTACGAGGCGGCGACCGAGCGCACCTCCCCGTACCGAAAGATGTTGGCCGCCCTGTGGCGGGAGAGCCCGGTGCCCGACCTGGCACCGGGGCAGCGACTGTCCACCATGGCCGCGCTGCTGCACGTCGACGACGAGGGCGGCTCGCTGGCGGCGGCGCTGATCGCCCGGTCCGGCCTGGCGCCCGAGGTGTGGCTGCGCCGCTACCTGGACGCCTACCTGACCCCGCTGCTGCACAGCTTCTACGCCCACGACCTGGCCTTCATGCCGCACGGCGAGAACGTCATCCTGGTCCTCGACGAGCAGGACACGGTCCAGCGGGTGATCTTCAAGGACATCGCCGAGGAGATCGCCGTGATGAGCGACAAGGTCGAGCTGCCGGCGGCGGTGGAACGGATCCGCGTCGAGGTGCCCGACGACACCAAGCTGCTGAGCGTCTTCACCGACGTGGTGGACTGCTTCCTGCGGCACCTCAACGCGGTCCTGGTCGAGGCCGGTGTGCTCGCCGAGGACGACTTCTGGCGGACGGTCGCGGCCTGCGCCGCCGACTACTTCGACCGGGTGCCGCACCTGGCCGAGCGGGTCCGGCACTACGACCTGTTCGCCCCGGAGTTCACGCTGTCCTGCCTCAACCGGCTGCAGCTGCGCGACAACCAGCAGATGATCGACCTGGCCGACCCCTCGGCGGCGCTCCAGTTCGTCGGCACGCTCACCAACCCGCTCGCCGCCCACGCTCCCGCCCGGTGACTGCGATCGCGTCTGGTCAGCGCGCACGCCAACGGATGCAATAGGCGGATGGAAGTTCTGCGTACCGCCAGCCTGTTCGCCGCCACCCTGACCACCGGCCTGACCGCCGGGCTGTTCGCCGCCTTCGCGTACGCGGTCATGCCGGGCCTGGCCCGCACCGACGACCGGACGTTGGTGCTCGCCATGCGGCGGATCAACGAGTCGATCCTCAACGGGTGGTTCGCGGTGTGCTTCGGGGGCGCGCTGCTGTTCACGCTGCTGGCGGCGGCGCTGCACCTGGGGGCCGGGCGTCGCGCGGTGCTGCCGTGGGTCGTCGCGGCGCTGCTGCTGTACCTGGTGGTGCTCGGTGTCACCGCCGTGGTCAACGTGCCGCTCAACAACGTGCTGGCCCGCGCCGGCGACGTCGACGACGCCACCGACCTCGCGGCCCTGCGGTCGCGTTTCGAGGTCACCTGGGTACGCGGCAACGTGGTCCGTGCCGTCGCGTCGACCGGCGCCTTCGGGCTGCTGGCGTGGGCACTGGTGGCCGAGGGCCGGCTGCCCGGCTGAGCCGGGCGGGGCGACCGACCGGGCCGGCTCAGTCGGTCGTCTCCGCCGTGCCGGCCCGCTGGAACGCGCGGGCCAGTTGGGCGAGGTCGAAGCCCTCGAAGTGCTGGAGGAAACGGCGGCGTACGGCAGCCAGGTGACTGGGCCAGGACTCCTGTAGGCGGGCGAAGCCCGCGTCGGTGAGGACGGCGTTCGAGCCGCGCGCGTCCTCCTCGCACCGTTCCCGCCGGACCAGGCCCTGCGTCTCCAGCCGGATGATCGTGCGGGTCATGCCGCTGAGGGAGAGGTGACAGAGCGCGGCGAGCTCGTTCATGCGCATCCGCCGGTCCGGTGTCTCGGAGAGGTTCATCAGCGCGGTGTACTCGGTGAGCGGTAGCTGACGGTCACCGACCATGTCGGCGTCGATCGCGCGGGGCAGGACGTGCATGACCTGACCCAGGGCACGGACCAGGGATTCCTCGTCCGGGGTGAGAGGTTGCGGGGTCGCCGCGGAGGGATTGGACATCCTCATATCATACTTGTTTGACTGAGCAAATGCTTACCCTTCGTGTGACCACGCCCATAGGTCGGATATTTGCTTGACCAATCAAGCAGCGGCTAACGTTCCCGTCGTCAGGCAAGGACCCTCTGAAAGGCGCCACACATGACCAGGATCGGGATCATCCTCGGCAGCACCCGCCCGGGGCGTAACGGCGAGGCCGTCGCCCGCTGGGTGCTCGATATCGCCAAGCAGCGCTCCGACGCGGAGTACGAGCTGATCGACCTGCTCGACTACCAGCTGCCGCACCTCGACGAGGCGTACCCGCCCTCGATGGGCCAGTACACCCAGCCGCACACCAAGCGGTGGGCGGAGACGATCGCGTCGTTCGACGGGTTCATCATGGTCACCCCCGAGTACAACCACTCGACCTCGGGCGCCCTGAAGAACGCGATCGACTTCCTCTACGCCGAGTGGAACAACAAGGCCGTCGGCTTCGTCAGCTACGGCTCGGTCGGCGGCACGCGCGCCGTCGAGCACCTGCGTCTGATCTCCGGTGAGCTGCAGATGGCCGACGTGCGCTCGCAGGTCGCGCTCTCGCTCTTCACCGACTTCGAGAACTTCAGCGTCTTCAAGCCCAACCAGTTCCACCAGGACTCGCTGACCGCCACGCTCGACCAGGTGGTCGCCTGGAGCACCGCGCTGGCTCCGCTGCGCAAGGGCTGAGCGTTTCGCGCCTTCCGGAAACGGCCGCGGGGGATCCCGCGGCCGTTTCCGGGCGTTCGGGCCCATTGCGGTCCGGCGGCGAAACCCTGCGGTCAGGCAGCCCGTGCACCGGCGAGCAGGTCCAGCGAGAGCTGCCACAGTCGCGCCGCCGCCGAGGGGTCGATCGCGTGGTCGGCGACGCCGCGCAGCGGGTCCGCCGGGTCGTGACGCACCGCCTGCTGGCAGTCCTCGAAGTACCGGCCGCCGATGCCCTCCAGCTGCGGCCCGGCGGCGAGCAGCACCGAGGTCGCGGCCCCCTGCTGCGGGGTCTTGAAGTCGTACGCCGGAAGGTTCGCGTAGTCCTCCTCGGTGAGGTGCCGTCCCAGGTTGGTGGTGACCGCGCCCGGGTTGGCCGCGTTGACGGTGATGCCGTCGCCGGCCCAGCGCCGGTTCGCCTCGACCGCGAACAGCGCGGTGGCGGTCTTCGACTCGCCGTAGGCGAGGAGACGGTCATAGGGGCGTTCCCGGAAGTTGACGTCCTCGAAGACCATCGGGGCCGAAACGTGGGCGATGGAACTCAGCGACACCACACGGGCCCGACCCGCCGTGGCGAGTGCCCGGTGCAGCCCGGTGGCGAGCGCGAAGTGGCCGAGGTGGTTGGTGGCGAACTGCAACTCCCATCCCTCCGCGGTGCGCATCTCCGGGGTCGCCGATACCCCGGCGTTGTTGACCAGGATGTGCAGCGGGCCGTCCCAGGCGGCCACGAACGCGGCGACCGACTGCTGGTCGGACAGGTCCAACGGCATGACCCGGAGCAGCCGGTTCGCGGCCCCGGCGCCGATCTCCCGCGCGGTCCGTTCCCCGGCCCGCACGTCCCGTACCGCCAGGGTCACCTCGGCACCCGCCAGGGCGAGCGCCCGGGCGGTCTCCACACCGATGCCCGAGGAGGCGCCGGTGACGATGGCGCGCCGCCCGGTCAGGTCGACACCGGCCACGACCTCGGCGGCGGTGGACCGGGCGTTGAACGGCGTGGTGACACGTGTTTCCGACATGATCGACTTCCTCTGGTGGTGTCCTCAGGTGGCCGTGCCTGCTCGCCGTACTCGCGTACGGTGTGCCGGCACCGCCCTTCGCACCGATCGTGCGCGGAGGTCTGCGCGGACGGCCAACACACGCTTCCTGGCGTGGCTACAGTCTGTTCCTGTGGCCACGCCTGAGCTGCGACAACTGCGCTATTTCCTGGTCCTCGCGGAGGAGTTGAGCTTCACCCGTGCCGCCGCCCGCCTCATGATCGCCCAGCAGTCGCTGTCGCAGCAGATCACCGCCCTGGAACGCGTCCTCGGGGCGAAACTGTTCGACCGCGGCAGCCGCGGCACCACCCTCACCGACATCGGCGCCCTGTTCGTGCCCGAGGCGCGCGCCGTGACCGACCGCGCCGAGCAGGCCGTCGCCGTGGTGGGACGGGCCCTGCGCGGCGAGGTCGGCAACCTCCGGCTCGCCTTCCTGACCACCGTCGCCAACCACCTGCTGCCCCCGGTGGTCCGGGCGGTCCGCCACCACCTCCCCGACCTGCACCTGGCCATCGAGACCACCAGCATCGCGCCCCTGGTGCAGGGCGTCCTCGACGGGCGGTTCGACGTCGCCTTCACCCGGACCCCGCTCGTTGCCGGCCTGGAGTCCAGGCGGCTGACGACCGAGCCGGTCTGCGCGGTGCTGCCCGAGGGCCACGCGCTCGCCGGACGCGACGAGTTGACCCTTGCCGACCTGGCGAACGAACCGTGGGTGATGACGCCGCGCAGCTCCTGGGAACCCTGGCACCGCGCCTACGACGACCAGTTCCGGGAAGCGGGCTTCGTCCCGACCGTCGTTCAGGAGGAGGCCGGCGTGCAGAGCCTCCTCGGCCTGGTCGCCGCCGGACTCGGCGTCACCCGGCTCGCCTGCTCGGCGGCCAGCCTGCGCCGCACCGGCGTGGTGTTCGTCCCGCTGGCCGGCGCCCACACGTACACCGAGATGGTGTGGTTGGCGGGCAACACCGCACCCGCGCTGCACCGCTTCCTGGACGTGGTCACGGAACTCGCGGCGACGACCGACCTCACCAGCACCGGCTGACGGTGAGCCGGCCGACTGTGACGCCCGCCACGGCCAGCGTCCGACGGGTGCGTTCACTACCCTTGGCGTGATGAGCCGATCTGCCGCCGCCGGTCGGGCTCCGCTCTGGCGGGACCGGGCCTTCGGCACGTACTGGGTCGCCCAGTCGCTCTCGGCGGCCGGCGACTCGTTCGCCTATCTGGCGGTGCCGCTGCTGGTGCTCCAGGCGACCGGGTCGGTGGCGCAGATGGGCCTGCTCACCGCCGTCGCGGGCGCGGCGTCCGTCGTCGCCGGGATCTTCGGCGGGGTGCTGGTCGACCGGTACGACCGCCGGACCCT
>NZ_JAKKFF010000169.1 GCF_022229015.1 Micromonospora foliorum | reverse complement strand
GTCGGGCTGCGGGCCGTCGGCGCGGGCGCGTGGTCGCGCTGCGGGCTGGCGGCGCGAGCGGGCGGGCGACGCAGGCGGGCGGGCGGCGCGAGCGCATCGGGCTGCTGACGGCGGCGCGGGCGCATGATCGACTCGGATTTCGTGAAGTCGGCCGGTCCCACCGCCGCGGACCCCGCGACTTCAGGAAACACGAGTTGATCTTGGCCCTCTGGCGCCGTCCGGCGCCGTCCGGCGCGTGGGGCGACCCGGGGCGGCGGGGCTCGCCAAGACGTTGAATGTTATCGATAACACGGCCGTGTCGGCCGGCTGCGCGCTGCGCGGATCGCCCCTCCGGGGTGCTCACTTCTGAGCCCGCATGGTCATCGATGGCTCTGGCGCGGGTCTGAGCACGAGAGTGCGACGCTCCGGCGATGTTATCGCTGCCATCATCGTCGACCGAGGCGTGGTCGCTATCGGACGGTCATCCCGCAGTGTCCGGCGTGTTGGGCCTGTCGCGCCGCCTCTCGATGGCTCCGTCGTCGGCGACCGGTTCGAGCGGACGTCCCTTTCGCCACCTGATCGCCGTCGTTGACGCCGGAATCGCGCGCTTTGCACCAGTCCGCTATCTACCCTCCCGAGTCGGTCCGCCTTCCGCGTTCCGTTACGGAGCTGTTGCGGGTAGATGTCTTGACGAGCCTGGATGTGAGCGTTAACACTATCCCCGTTAACGGTGGAGGTGAACATGAACCGTGTGGACGGAGCTGACGACCGCTACGTCGTCGGTGTCGACTACGGCACCCTGTCCGGGCGAGCTCTGGTGGTCCGTGTCGGCGATGGTGCCGAGTTGGGGACCGCGGTGCACGAGTACGGCGATGGCGTGATCAGCACGGCGCTTCCGGGAGGTCGAACGCTGCCCCCGGACTGGGCCCTGCAGAACCCGCAGGACTACCGCGACGTGCTGCGGTACGCCGTTCCGGCGGCGGTGTCCGCCGCGGGGGTGGACCCGGCGGCGGTGGTCGGCATCGGCATCGACTTCACCGCCTGCACCGTGCTGCCAACGCTCGCCGACGGCACCCCGCTGTGCGAGACGCCCGAGCTGCGCGATCGACCGCACGCCTGGGTCAAGCTGTGGAAGCACCACGCCGCGCAGCCGCACGCCGACCGGATCAACGCGTTGGCCCACGAGCGGGCCGAGCCGTGGATCGGCCGGTACGGCGGCAAGATCTCCGCCGAGTGGCAGTACGCCAAGGGCCTGCAGATCCTGGAGGAGGACCCGGAGGTCTACGACCGGGCCGAGCGCTTCATCGAGGCGGCCGACTGGATCGTCTGGCAGCTCTGCGGCACCGAGACCCGCAACGTCTGCACCGCCGGATACAAGGGCATCCTGCAGGACGGCCACTATCCCTCCGAGGGCTTCCTGACCGCGCTCAACCCCAACTTCGGCGACTTCGTGGCCAAGCTGGACGGCCCGTTGCTGCCCCTCGGCGCCCGGGCCGGCGCGCTCACCGCCCAGGCCGCCGCATGGACCGGCCTGCCGGAGGGGATCGCGGTGGCCGTCGGCAACGTCGACGCGCACGTCACCGCGGCGTCCGCGCAGGCGGTGGAGCCGGGTCGGCTGGTCGCCATCATGGGCACCTCGACCTGCCACGTCGTCAACGGCGCGGAGGTCGCCGAGGTGGCCGGCATGTGCGGTGTCGTGGACGGCGGCATCAGCCCCGGAGCGTGGGGTTACGAGGCCGGGCAGAGTGGCGTCGGCGACATCTTCGGCTGGTTCGTCGAGCACGCCGCCCCGGCCGGCACCGACTCGCACGAACGCCTCACCGAGCTGGCCGCGAGTCAGCCCGTCGGCGGGCACGGTCTGATCGCCCTGGACTGGTGGAACGGCAACCGGTCGCTGCTGGTCAACCACGACCTCAGCGGGCTGATCGTCGGCATGACCCTGGCCACCCGGCCAGCGGACATCTACCGGGCCCTGCTGGAGTCCACCGCGTACGGCACCCGGATGATCATCGAAGCGTTCGTCGACGCCGGAGTCCCGGTGAACGACCTGGTGATCGCCGGTGGTCTGACCAACAACGCGCTGCTGATGCAGATCTACGCCGACGTGACCAAGCGACCGCTGAACATCATCGCCTCGGCGCAGGGGCCGGCGCTGGGCTCGGCGATCCACGCCGCCGTCGCCGCCGGTGCGTTCCCCTCGATCCACGAGGCGTCGCAGGCGATGGGTCGGGTGCACGAGGCCGTCTACCGCCCGGACCCCGAGCGGGCCCGCGCCTACGACGCCCTCTACGCCGAGTACCGGGCGCTGCACGACCACTTCGGTCGTGGCGGCAACGACGTCATGCTCCGCCTGCGGGCGATCCGTAACGCGGCGGTCGAGACCGCCGCGGCCAGGCACGAGGCCCCGCTGGAGGTGGTGGCGTGAACGCCGAGGTGACCCGACAGATCAGCGAGCTGCGCGAGACCGTCGCCCGCCTGCACGCCGAGCTGACCCGGTACAACCTGGTCGCCTGGACGTCCGGCAACGTCTCCGCGCGGGCCCCCGGCCAGGATCTGATGGTGATCAAGCCGAGTGGGGTGAGCTACGACGACCTCACCGCGGCCACGATGGTGGTCTGCGACCTGGACGGCGTACTCGTCGAGGGCGACTTCGCCCCGTCCAGCGACACCGCCGCCCACGCCTACGTCTACCGTGCCATGCCCGAGGTCGGTGGGGTCGTGCACACGCACAGCTCGTACGCGACCGCCTGGGCCGCGTGTGGGGAGTCGATCCCCTGCCACCTCACCGCGCAGGCGGACGAGTTCGGTGGGGAGATCCCGATCGGGCCGTTCGCGCTGATCGGCGGTGACGACATCGGCAAGGGCATCGTCGCCACGCTCGCCGGGCACCGCTCGCCCGCGGTGCTGATGCGCAACCACGGCGTGTTCACCATCGGCCGCGACGCCCGCGCGGCGGTCAAGGCGGCGGTCATGTGCGAGGACGTGGCCCGTACCGCGCACCTGGCCCACACCCTTGGGCAGCCGGTCCCGATGGCCCAGGCAGATATCGATGCTCTTTATGACCGTTACCAGAACGTCTACGGTCAACAACCAGTCGCACCGGCGGGTTCCTGACCCCTGCACCGATCATCCGAGACCCGTCGGTCTGCACCACGACGCACCAGCACGCACCACCCGCGTACGCCGCTCTTGCGCACCTCGGCGGTTGGCGCGGTTACCCACCACATCCAGCCAAGGAGATTCGATGGGAAAGATGCGAACGCAGTCCGCTCCGTGGCGCGCTGCCGCGGTCCTCGCCAGCGTGCTGCTGGTCGGCGGCGTGGCGGCCTGCGGCAATAGCGACACGGGCGGCGGCGGCACCAAGGACGACGGCAAGATCACGATGGGCTTCTCGCAGGTCGGTGCGGAGAGCGGGTGGCGTACCGCGAACACCATCTCGATCAAGGAGGCCGCCACGGCGGCCGGAATCGAGCTGAAGTTCGACGACGCGCAGCAGAAGCAGGAAAACCAGATCAAGGCGATCCGCAACTACATCCAGCAGAAGGTCGACGTGATCGCCTTCTCGCCGGTGGTGGAGTCCGGGTGGGACACCGTGCTCAAGGAGGCCAAGGACGCCGGCATCCCGGTCATCCTGACCGACCGCTCGGTGGACTCGGCCGACAAGTCGCTGTACAAGACCTTCCTCGGCTCGGACTTCGTGAAGGAGGGCCGGCTCGCGGGCGAGTGGCTGGTCGAGCAGAAGAAGACCGCCTCGGGCCCGGTGAACATCGTCGAGTTGCAGGGCAGCACGGGCGCCGCGCCGGCGAACGATCGCAAGAAGGGCTTCGCCGAGGCGATCGCCGCCAACCCGAACCTGAAGGTCATCGCCTCTCAGACGGGCGACTTCACCCGGGCCGGCGGTAAGCAGGTCATGGAGCAGTTCCTCAAGGCCAACCCGAAGATCGACGTGTTGTTCGCGCACAACGACGACATGGGTCTGGGTGCTCTCGAGGCGATCACCGCCGCCGGCAAGGTTCCCGGCAAGGACATCACCATCATCACGATCGACGCTGTCAAGGACGGCATGCAGGCTCTCGCCGACGGGAAGTTCAACTTCATCGCGGAGTGCAGCCCGCTGCTCGGCCCGCAGCTGATGGACCTGGCCAAGAAGGTCAAGGCCGGCCAGGAGGTGCCTGCTCGGATCGAGACCGAGGAGACCACCTTCACGACCGAGCAGGCCAAGGAAGCTCTGCCCAACCGTAAGTACTGATCGACGACGGGGTCGCCGCGTTCGCGTGGCGGCCCCGCCGCGTCGCTTCCCTACCCGAAACGGACCGGGCTCGGCCCGCGACGACCCCGTACCACGCCCGCCCGAGCGACCCCCCAGGGACGACCGGGCGGGCGTGGCGGGAGCGTGGCGGCCCTTCCGTGTCGACAACCCAGAAGAGGTCTGATGGGATGACGGATAGCCGTCCGGTCCTGACGATGACCGGGATCAGCAAGTCCTTCCCCGGGGTGCGCGCACTCCACGACGTCAACTTCCGGCTCTTCCCCGGCGAGGTGCACGCCCTGATGGGCGAGAACGGCGCCGGCAAGTCGACCCTCATCAAGGTGCTCACCGGCGTCTACGACACCGACGAGGGCGCGATCACCCTCGATGGCGAGCCCGTGTCGTTCAGCGGGCCGATGCAGGCGACGGCCGCCGGTGTGAGCACCGTTTTCCAGGAAGTCAACCTCTGCACCAACCTCTCGGTGGCGGAGAACATCTTCATCGGCCGTGAGCCCCGGCTTCTCGGCGCGGTCCGCTGGGGCGAGGTCCGCCGCCGCGCCCGAGCGCTGCTGGCCCGCCTCGACCTCGACCTCGACGTCAGCGCGCCGCTCGGCTCGTACTCCCTGGCGATCCAGCAGATGGTCGCCATCGCCCGTGCGATCGACATCAAGGCCCGGGTGCTGATCCTGGACGAACCGACGTCCAGCCTCGACGCCAGCGAGGTGGCGCAGCTGTTCCGCATCATGCGGCAACTGCGTGACGAGGGCATCGCGATCCTGTTCGTGACCCACTTCCTCGACCAGGTCTACGAGATCGCCGACCGGATCACCGTGCTGCGCAACGGCGGCCTCGTCGGCGAGTACCTCACCACCGAGCTGCCCCAGCTCTCCCTGGTCGAGAAGATGATCGGCAAGGAGCTCGACGTCCTGGAGGGCATCGAGGAGCACTCCCGGCGGGACCTGGCCGCGCTGGAGGAGGGCACCCCCCTGGTGGCGGTGTCGAACTTCGGTCGGGCGGGCGCCGTCGAGCCGTTCAGCCTCACCATCCACGCCGGCGAGGTGGTGGGCCTGGCCGGCCTGCTGGGCTCGGGGCGTACCGAGGTCGCGCGGTTGTTGTTCGGCGCCGACCGGGCCGACGGCGGTCAGGTCGCGGTCGACGGGGAGGCGAGCAGCCTGCGCACCCCCGCCCAGGCCATCGACCACGGCGTGGGCTTCTGCTCGGAGAACCGCCGCGCGGAGGGCATCGTCGCCGACCTGTCGGTCCGCGAGAACATGATCCTCGCCATGCAGGCGGCCCGCGGCTGGCTGCGGCCCATTCCGCGTCGTCGCCAGGACGAGCTGGTCGACAAGTACGTCAAGGCGCTCAACATCCGGCCCGCCGACCCGGAGGTGCCGGTACGCAACCTCTCCGGCGGCAACCAGCAGAAGGTGCTCCTGGCCCGGTGGCTGATCACCGAGCCGCGACTGCTGATCCTCGACGAGCCGACCCGGGGCATCGACATCGGCGCGAAGACCGAGATCCAGAAGCTCGTGACGCAGCTCTCCGACGGGGGCATGGCGGTGCTGTTCATCTCCGCCGAGCTGGAGGAGGTGCTGCGCCTCAGCCACAAGGTGGCCGTGATGCGGGACCGGCAGATGGTCGCGCAGCTCGCGAACGACGAGAGCCTCGACGCCGACCGCATCATGCAGACCATCGCCAGCGGTTCCCACCGGGAGGAGGCAGACGCATGAACGACACCATGAGCCGCTATCGGACGATGACCGGTCACCGGCTGTTCTGGCCCGCCGCCGTGCTGTTCGTCATGCTCGCCGCGAACACGATCTACCGGCCCGGGTTCCTGTCCATCGAGCTCAAGGACGGGCACCTGTACGGCACGCCGATCGACATCCTGCGACTGAGCGCACCGTTGATCCTCGTCGCGCTGGGCATGACCCTGGTCATCTCGACCGGCGGCATCGACCTGTCGGTGGGCTCGCTCTGCGCGATCAGCGGCGCGATCGCCTGCATGTACATCAGCAAGCAGCCCGACCAGAACAGCGTCGGCGTGGTGGTGACCGCCCTCGCGATGGCGATGGGGGTCTCGCTCGTGCTCGGCGCCTGGAACGGGGTGCTGGTGGCCGTGATCGGTATCCAACCGATCATCGCCACCCTGATCCTGATGGTGGCCGGTCGGGGTCTCGCCCAGCTGATCACCGAGGGCCAGATCATCACCATCAACTCCGAGCCGTACCGGGCGATCGGCCTGGGCCACGCGTTGACCCTGCCGCTGGCCATCTTCATCGCACTCGCCGCGGCCCTGCTCGTGGCCGCGTTCACCCGTCGCACCGCGCTCGGCATGATCATCGAGTCGGTGGGTGGCAACGCCGTGGCCAGCCGGCTCGCCGGCATCCGGTCCGGCCGGGTCATCTTCCTCGCGTACGTGATCAGCGCCGCGTGCGCCGCGGTCGCCGGCTTCATGATGACGGCAAACGTCTCCAGCGCCGACGGCAACGCCGCCGGCCTCTGGGTCGAGCTGGACGCGATCCTCGCGGTCGTCATCGGCGGTACGTCCCTCGCGGGTGGCCGGTTCTTCCTCAGTGGCACGATCATCGGCGCGCTGATCATCCAGACCCTGACCACCACGGTGTACGCCATGGACATCTCACCGCAGACCTCGCTGCTGTTCAAAGCGGTCGTCGTCATCGCCGTCTGCCTCATCCAGGCACCGGCCTTCCGGGCCCGGTTCAGCCGCCGTAGGCGCAGCGCCCCGCCGCCCGCCGCCATCGCCGACAAGCCGAAGGAGCAGGTGCCGGCATGACCACTGGAACGCTTACCGCCGGTCGTACCCGGTTCCGGCTGCCGAGGAAGCAGATACCGGTCCTGGCGACGCTCGCCCTTTTGCTGGTGATGTACGGCATCGGCGTCTCGCAGTACACGGCGTTCTCCAACGTGCAGGTCATCTTCAACGTCTTCATCGACAACGGCTTCCTCCTCGTCGTCGCGGTGGGCATGACCTTCGTGATCCTGACCGGTGGCATCGACCTGTCGGTCGGGTCGGTCGTCGCCATGACGGCGATGGTGTCGGCCGCGCTGCTGCAGGACGGCATGCCGGCGGCGCTGGTGCTGGTCATCGCCCTGCTCATCGGCCCGACGCTCGGCCTGTTGATGGGCTGCGTCATCCACTTCTTCGAGATCCAGCCGTTCATCGTCACGCTCGCCGGGATGTTCTTCGCCCGGGGCATGTGCACCTTCATCTCCGGCGCGTCGATCCCGATCACCGACGGGTTCTGGACCTCGATGTCGCAGGAGCGGATCGGGGACCCTCGGGGCAACTTCGTGTCGATCAGCGTGCTGATCGCCTTCGTGGTGGTCGTCATCGCCGCGTACACGCTGGCCTACACCCGGCTGGGACGCAACGTGTACGCCATCGGCGGCAACCCGCAGTCGGCGCTGCTGATGGGCCTGCCGGTGGGGCGTACCCGGATCGCCGTCTACACGATCAGTGGTCTGTGCTCGGCCATCGGCGGGATCCTGTTGTCCTTCTACACCCTCTCCGGTGCGCCGCTGATCGCCGTGGGGATGGAGCTGGACGTCATCGCCGCCGTCGTCATCGGTGGCACGGTGCTCACCGGCGGCGCGGGTTACGTCTTCGGCACGGTGCTCGGCGTGCTGGTCCTCGGCGTGATCCAGACCCTCATCACCTTCGACGGGAGCCTCAACTCCTGGTGGACCAAGATCGTGATTGGCGGTCTGCTCTTCGCGTTCATCCTCCTGCAGCGTCTCATCGGAATCCGTTACAAGTGACCGCCCCTCTCGCGGAAGGCAACTCCATGGCACCACACACCGAACCCGAGATCTGGTTCCTCACCGGCAGCCAAGGCATGTACGGCGAGGAGACGCTCCGCCAGGTGGCCGAGCAGTCTCGCCAGATCGCGGCAGCGCTCGACGACTCGCCGCAGATTCCCGCCCGCGTGGTCTGGAAGCCCGTCCTGACCAACAGCGGTGAGATCCTGCAGGTCTGTCGGGACGCCGCCGCTCAGGGTGCCGTCGGGGTCATCGCCTGGATGCACACGTTCTCGCCGGCCAAGATGTGGATCTCCGGTCTGGACGCGTTGCAGACGCCGCTGCTGCACCTGCACACCCAGGCCAACGTTCTGCTGCCGTGGAACGACATCGACATGGACTTCATGAACCTGAACCAGGCCGCCCACGGCGACCGCGAGTTCGGGTACATCCAGACGCGTCTCGGTGTGGCCCGCAAGACGGTGGCCGGGCACGTCAGCGACCCGCGGGTGACCACTCGGATCGGGGCATGGGCCCGCGCCGCGCTGGGCTGGTCGGCGATGCGGTCGCTGCGCCTGGCCCGCTTCGGTGACAACATGCGCGACGTCGCGGTGACCGAGGGCGACAAGGTCGAGGCCGAGCTGCGGTTCGGGGTCTCGGTCAACACCTACGGGGTCAACGACCTTGTCGAGGTGGTCGGCGAGGTCACCGACGCGCAGGTGGACGACCTGGTCAAGGAGTACGAGGACACTTACCGCATCGTCGGCGAGCTGCTGCCCGGCGGTGAGCAGCACGACTCGCTGCGCTACGCCGCGCGCGTGGAGCTGGGCATGCGGGCCTTCCTGGACGCGGGCGGGTTCCGGGCGTTCACGACGAACTTCGAGGACCTCGGAGGGCTGCGTCAGCTGCCGGGCATCGCCGTGCAGCGGCTGATGGCGGACGGCTACGGCTTCGGCGGCGAGGGCGACTGGAAGACCTCGGTGCTGGTCCGCACCCTCAAGGCGATGTCGGTGGGCGTGAGCGGCGGCACGTCGTTCATGGAGGACTACACCTACGACCTCACCCCGGGCAACGAGCTGGTGCTCGGCGCCCACATGCTGGAGGTCTGCCCGACGATCGCCTCCGACGTGCCCAACGTGGAGATCCATCCGCTGAGCATCGGTGGCCGGGAGGACCCGGTCCGGCTGGTGTTCGACGCCGCACCCGGTCCGGCCGTGGTGCTCGGGCTGGCCGACATGGGGGAGCGCTTCCGGCTCGTGGCCAACGAGATCGACGTGGTGGCTCCGCCGCAGCCGCTGCGCCGGTTGCCGGTCGCCCGGGCCGTCTGGCGTCCGCGCCCCGACCTGCCGGTCTCGGCCGAGGCGTGGATCACCGCGGGCGCCCCGCACCACACCGTGCTGTCGCAGGCGGTGGGCGTGGAGGAGCTGCACGACCTGGCGGAGATGAGCCGCACCGAGCTCGTCGTCATCGACGCCGCCACGGAGCCCCGCCGCTTCGCCGACGAGCTGCGCTGGAACCAGGCCTACTACCGGCTGGCCCGCGGCTTCTGATTCGCGCGGCCCGGCCGCGCCCCGGACGGGTGGTCCGTCCCCTGCCTGACATCCCTCGGGCAGGGGCGGGCCACCCGTTTGCGTGTCCGCTAGCACGGTCACGAGCCGATTGGGTTACGTCTTGACTAAGGCCGTGTTATCGCTCACAGTCTATAACCAAGACGGTCGATGTCTGTGGCTGGCCCGGCCGCGATCATATCTCTCCCCGTGTTCGGCAGATCAGTGCCTCGGACCACGTTGAGTGATGTTAGCGATCACATCCTGCGATCAGGCCAGCTCGGCACACCGCCCAGTGCCGCGGATGACGACCCCCGGGCCGCTCGGAACGCATCGTCAGAGGAGGATCATGGTTGCCATCGGTCGGGTTCCCTGGACAACACCGGCGCGGGGGCGTGGTCGGCTGTCGCGCCTCGTCGCCGCCGCGGTCGCGGTGGTGGTCGGCGGCGCTCTGGCGGCTGTCGCGCCGACCGCCGCGTCAGCGGCGACGGTCGACACCAACGCGTACTACGTGCTGGTGAACCGCAACAGCGGTAAGGCGCTGGACGTCTACAACCAGGCGACGAACGACGGCGCGCGCATCACCCAGTGGGCGCGTAACGACGGCGCCTGGCAGCAGTGGCAGTTCGTGGACTCCGGTGGTGGCTACTACCGGCTGAAGTCGCGGCACTCGGGCAAGGTGCTCGACGTCTCCAACTTCTCCACCGCCAACGGCGCGTCGATCGTGCAGTGGTCTGACGGCAACGGAACCAACCAGCAGTTCCGCCTGGCGGACTCGGCCGGTGGTTACGTCCGGCTGATCAACCGGAACAGCAACAAGGTGATGGAGGTGCAGGGCGCCTCGACCGCCGACGGTGGCAACATCGTGCAGTACGACGACTGGGGCGGCACCAACCAGCAGTGGCAGCTCGTCCAGGTCGGCGGCGGCAACCCCGGCACCCCCGGCACGTCGTACTCGAACCCGGTGGTCTGGCAGGACTTCGCCGACGTCGACATCATCCGGGTGGACAACGCCTACTACATGTCGGCATCCACCATGCACTACTCGCCGGGCGCGCCGGTCCTGCGCTCGTACGACCTGGTGAACTGGGAGTTCGCCGGTCACTCCGTGCCCCGACTCGACTTCGGCTCGAAGTACGACATGAGCGGCGGTAACGCCTACGTCGACGGGATCTGGGCGTCGACGCTGAACTACCGGCCGAGCAACCGGACGTACTACTGGGCCGGGTGCATCGACTTCGCGCAGACCCACATCTACACCGCGTCCGCCGTCGACGGCACCTGGAGCAAGCACACCACCATCCCCAACTGCTACTACGACGCCGGGATGCTGATCGACGACAACGACACCATGTATGTGGCGTACGGCAACGGCACCATCAGCGTGGCGCAGCTGTCCGCGGACGGGAAGTCCCAGGTTCGTGCCCAGCAGGTGTACACCACGCCGTCGAGCATCGGGACGCTGGAGGGTGCCCGCTTCTACAAGCGCAACGGCGCC
Source organism: Micromonospora foliorum (assembly GCF_022229015.1). Lineage (GTDB taxonomy): Bacteria > Actinomycetota > Actinomycetes > Mycobacteriales > Micromonosporaceae > Micromonospora > Micromonospora foliorum. The sequence goes on along the minus strand of NZ_JAKKFF010000169.1, from coordinate 17,244 downwards.
TACTACATCTGGCTCACCCGCCCGGCGAACGGCCAGTACGTGCTGAAGTCGACGAACGGCCCGTTCGGCCCGTACGAGCAGCGTCAGGTGCTGCTCAACCTGCCCGGCCCGATCTCCGGTGGCGGTGTGCCACACCAGGGTGGGCTGGTGCAGACCCAGAACGGCGACTGGTACTACATGTCCTTCGTCGACGCGTACCCCGGTGGTCGGATGCCGGCCATGGCCCCGATCACCTGGACCGGCGACGGCTGGCCCGTGCTGCAGACGGTCAACGGCACCTGGGGCAGCTCGTACCCGAAGCCGAACCTGCCCGCGCCGCCCCGGGCGGTCAAGCCGCTCACCGGCACCGACACGTTCGCCGGCACCACGCTCGGCCCGCAGTGGGAGTGGAACCACAACCCGGACAACAGCAGGTGGTCGGTGAACAACGGGCTGAACCTGCAGACCGCCACCGTCACCAGCGACCTGTACAAGGCGCGCAACACGCTCACCCACCGCATCCAGGGCCCCACCTCGACCGCGACCATCGAGTTGGACTACTCCACCATGCGCGACGGTGACCGCACCGGCCTGGCGGTGCTGCGCAACTCGTCAGCCTGGATCGGGGTCCGACGGGACAACGGGTCCACCCGGCTGGTCATGCAGAACGGCCTGACGATGGACGGCAGCTGGAACACCACGAGCACCGGCAGCGAGGTGGCGAGCACCGCCGTCTCCGGTGGCCGGATCTGGTTGCGCGCCAACGCCGACATCAGACCCGGCTCCGGCCGGCAGGCCCGTTTCTCGTACAGCACCGACGGGGTCAACTTCACCTCGTTCGGCAACGCCCTGACGCTGGCGAACAACTGGCAGTTCTTCATGGGCTACCGATTCGCCATCTTCAACCACGCGACACAGGCGCTCGGTGGCGCGGTCACCGTGCGCCGGTTCGACCTGACCACCCCGTGACACCAGTCACACGACGATCGGTCTGACCGGTGGCGCTGGCACCGCATGCCGGCCGGCATGTCGAGTCCGCGCCACCGCGTCGGGGCCTCGCCGGCCTGCTCCACGCTCTGTCCAGGAGCGGGGGCAGGCCGGCGTACCACGTCGGGGCCGTGCCTCGCGCCGGTTGGCCGCGTACTACGGGTGGGCACCGCGTCGGGCGGCTTCGGTGCCTGGCGCAGTCCCCGCACAGCGGTGCCGTGTTCGGAGCCGTTGCTGGCGTAGACTGTCGGCGATCCAGCGCTGGTCACCTGGGATTCAGCACCGGCGTGGTGACTGAGCGAGGGGGATCGGGCCGGACCGCTCCAGTCGACGTCGACGGGCCGCGGGCCGGAGATGTAGCGGGGGGAGTGAAATGGCCGTCCACGGTCCCGCGATGACGGACGTTGCTCGTCTCGCCGGTGTCTCCCATCAGACGGTGTCGCGGGTGCTCAACGGGCATCCCAACGTCCGTGAGCAGACCCGGCTTCGGGTGCGGGCGGCGATCGCCGAACTCGGCTACCGCCCCAACGGCGCGGCACGTGCCCTGGTGACCGGCCGATCGCAGGTCATCGGCGTGGTCGCGCAGAACACGACGCTCTACGGTCCGGCGTCGTTGCTGGCCGCGTTGGAGCAGACCGCCGCCGAGGAGGGTTTCGCGGTCAGCGTCGGCAGCGTGCGAAACCTGGACCACCGTTCCATCTCGGCGGCCGTCGAGCGGCACCTGTCGCACCGGGTCGCCGGGATTGTGGTCATCGCCCCGGTCGAGTCGGCCGGTGAGGCGTTGGAGCGCCTGCCCAAGGACGTCCCGCTGGTCACCGTCGACGGTGACCCGAACCGGCCGGTGCCGCTGGTGACGGTCGACCAGGTGGCGGGCGCCCGGGCGGCGACGCAGCACCTGCTCGACGCCGGGCACCGCACCGTCTGGCACGTCTCCGGGCCGACCGACTGGTTCGACAGCGTCGGCCGGATCGACGGCTGGCGGCAGGCGCTGCTGGCCGCCGGGCTGGATCCGCCGCCGCCGATGCCGGGGGACTGGTCCGCGGCGTCGGGTTACCGGTGCGGGCAGATGTTGGCGCGGATGCCGGAGGTCACCGCCGTCTTCACCGCCAACGACCACCTCGCGCTGGGCGTGCTGCGGGCGCTGCACGAGTTCGGCCGGCGGGTGCCGGACGAGATCAGCGTGGTCGGCTTCGACGACGTGCCGGAGGCGGCGTACTTCATCCCGCCGCTGACCACCGTCCGACCTGACTTCGACGCGGTGGCGCGGGCGAGCCTGCAGATGCTGCTGTCCCAGATCGAGTCGGGCACCGGTGGGGCGCTGCGGCAGACCGTCGCCCCGGCTCTGGTCGCGCGCCAGAGTGTCGCCCCACCGCGTCACTGACGGCCGGACCACCCGGAGGTCGCCTCGGCGCGGTTCAGTCCCGCCGCCGCTCCCCGCCGAGCGCCGCGCGACGGGTGCGGGGCCGTGCCAGCGTGCGTCAATTTCCGGCTTCGCCGCCGATAAGACGTGTCTCGATTGGTTGCTGAGTGTAGCCAATCGATGTCGGGCGATACGGCACCGCGCAGGTATTGAACCTCATGAAATGTGGCCGTAACATGATGGGCGTCTCTGTTAACGCTAACAAAAATTGGCGTCCAACTATCGGCGCACCGGCCAGGGATCGTGGTCGCGGGCGGGCGCCACCGACAAGGAGGCTCGATGAACCGCATTACCCGAGGTCGGCGCTGGGGGAGCGTACTGGCGGCCGGAATACTGCTCGCCGGCGCCCTGGTCGGCCTTCGCGCCCCGACCGCGCAGGCACTGGACAACGGCGTGGCGCGCACTCCACCCATGGGTTGGAATTCGTGGAACTCGTTCGGCTGCAACATCAACGAGGCGCTGATCCGGCAGACGGCGGACGCGATCGTCAGCAGCGGTATGCGGGACCTGGGCTACAACTACGTCGTGGTCGACGACTGCTGGTTCAACCCCAACCGGGACAGCTCCGGCAACATCCAGGGCGACCCCGGCCGGTTCCCCAGTGGGATGAAGGCGCTCGGCGACTACCTGCACGCCCGGAACCTGAAGTTCGGCCTCTACCAGGTGCCGGTCGACAAGACGTGCGCACAGTACTTCGGCGCCTACCCCGGCGCGACCGGCAGCCGTGGCCACGAGGTGCAGGACGCGCGCCAGTTCGCCGCCTGGGGTGTCGACTTCCTCAAGTACGACTGGTGCTCGCCGGAGGGCAGCATCAACGACCAGGTGGCCACCTTCGCCAAGATGCGTGACGCGCTGGCCGCCACCGGTCGACCGATCGTCTACAGCATCAACCCGAACAGCATCCACGCCAAGACCGGCCCGCAGCGCAACTGGGGCGACGTGGCCAACATGTGGCGAACCACCGAGGACATCACCAACGCGTGGGACACCGGCCAGAGCAACGGCTACCCGATGGGCATCCAGAACATCATCAACGTGACCGTTCCGCTGGCGTCCTACGCCAGGCCGGGCGGGTTCAACGACCCGGACATGATGGAGGTCGGCCGCGGCGGCATGAACGACACGGAGATGCGCAGCCACTTCGCGATGTGGGCGATCATGGCGTCTCCGCTGATCGCCGGCAACGACGTGCGGAACATGAACACCGCGACCCAGACCATCCTCAAGAACGCCAACCTGATCGCGATCAACCAGGACTCGCTCGGGTTGCAGGGGACGCAGGTGTCGTTCGACGGCACCCGCCGGGTGCTGGCCAAGCGGCTCGCCAACGGTGACGTCGCCGTCGCCCTGTTCAACCAGGGCGCCTCCACGACGACGATCTCGACCACGGCCGCGGCCATCGGAAAGTCCGGCTCGTCGTTCACCCTGGTGGACGCGTGGACCGGTGGCACCAGCTCCAGCAGCGGGGCCATCAGCGCCAGCGTCCCCGCGCACGGCACGGTGGTGTACCGGGTCAGCGGCGGCGGAACGACGACGCCGCCGCCGACCACGTCGAGCGCGTATGCCAGCGCCGCCTCCGGCCGCTGCCTCGACGTGCCGAACAGCAACACGACCAACGGCACGCAGCCGGTCATCTGGGACTGCAACGGTGCCGCCAACCAGCGCTGGACCAGCAGCGGTCAGACCCTGCAGGCCCTCGGTAAGTGCCTGGACGCGCCGCTCAACGCCGCGGCCGGCGCCAAGGTGCAGATCTGGGACTGCAACGGCGGGGCCAACCAGCAGTGGGCGGTCAACGCCAACGGCACGATCAGCAGCACGCAGTCGGGGCTCTGCCTGGACGTCAACAACAACGGCACGGCCAACGGCACCACGGTGATCCTCTGGACCTGCACCGGGGCGGCGAACCAGCGGTGGTCGCAGCGGTAGCCGCCGGGGCCCGTTGACCGCCCGGGTGGCGGCAACCCGCCCGATCCGGTAGTACTGGTGCCCGCGGACGGCAGACGTCGCCCGCGGGCACCCGTCTGTGCGGCGCGCGTCCTGCCCTTTCGGGGGACCGGCCGCATGGCTACGCTCGCCTGGATGCTCCGTTACGAGACCGTGACACCGGTATTTCGGATCTGGTGTTGACGCAATCTATGTGAGCGCTAACACTACCCGAAAGATGACAGTTGGCCCCGGCAGTCGGCGGGGGAGTCCAGAGAGGAGAAGCCCGTGGGCAGGAAATTCCTGGTTGCTCTCGGCGGCGCGGCACTGGCGCTGAGTTTGGCGGCGTGCAGTGGCGGGGGTGCGGGCAGCGGTGGCACCACCGGCGGCGAGAAGCCCAGCGAGTTGACCATCGGTGTGTCGATGCCGACCCAGACCTCGGAGCGGTGGATCGCCGACGGCAACGCGGTGAAGTCGAAGCTGGAGGCCAAGGGCTACAAGGTCGACCTCCAGTACGCCGGCGACGACATCCCCACGCAGTCGCAGCAGGTCGACCAGATGATCACCCAGGGTGCTGACGTCCTGGTCCTCGCGGCGATCGACGGCACCGCGCTCAGCAGCCAGCTGCAGGCAGCCGCGGCCGCGAAGATCCCGGTCATCTCCTACGACCGGCTCATCCGCGGCAGCAAGGACGTCGACTTCTACGTCAGCTTCGACAACTACAAGGTCGGCGTCGCCCAGGGCACCGCGCTGCTCGTCGGTCTCGGCCTGCTGAACAAGGACGGCTCGAAGGGCACCGCCAAGGGGCCGCTGAACGTCGAGCTCTTCGCCGGTTCGCTGGACGACAACAACACCCAGTACTTCTTCGGTGGCGCGATGGACACGCTGAAGCCGTTCATCGAGAACGGCACGCTTGTCGTCAAGTCCAAGCAGACCACCCCCGAGCAGGTAGCCATCCTGCGGTGGCAGCAGGAGACCGCGCAGAAGCGGATGGAGAACCTGCTCACCTCCAGCTACAACGACGGCTCGAAGGTCGACGGGGTGCTCTCGCCGTACGACGGCATCTCCCGCGGCATCATCACCGCCCTGCAGAACGCCGGCTACGGCAAGGGCGCGAAGAAGCTCCCCGTGGTGACCGGCCAGGACGCGGAGATCGCCTCGATCAAGCTGATCAACGACGGCGTGCAGAGCTCCACGGTCTTCAAGGACACCCGGCTGCTGGCCGAGCAGGCCGTGAACGCCGCCGAGGCGTTCCTGCAGAAGAAGCAGCCGCAGGCCAACGACACCCAGACGTACAACAACGGTGTCAAGGTCGTCCCGGCGTACCTGCTGCCGATCGCCACCGTCTACAAGGACGACATCAAGGCGACGCTGATCGACTCCGGCTACTGGACGGCGGAAGAGGTCGCCGCCGGTCAGGCCAAGAAGTAAGCCACTCGTCGGGCCCGGCGGTCACCCGCCGGGCCCGACGCCTGGGCGCGTACCGCGTCCAGACCTGACGGAGGACAGTGACCATGGACGACACCATCCTCGAGATGCGTCGCATCACCAAGACCTTCCCCGGCGTGACCGCGCTGGAGGACGTCACCCTCGCAGTGCGCCGCGGTGAGATCCACGCCATCTGCGGTGAGAACGGCGCCGGCAAGTCGACCCTGATGAAGGTGCTGTCCGGCGTCCACCCGTCCGGCTCGTACGACGGCGAGATCCTCTTCGACGGCAAGCCGATGCAGTTCCGCGGCATCCGCGACAGCGAGGCGAACGGCATCGTCATCATCCACCAGGAGCTCGCCCTGGTGCCGTACCTGTCGATCGCGGAGAACATCTTCCTCGGCAACGAGCGGCGTGGTCGCAGCGGCCTGATCGACTGGAACTTCGCCAACGCCGAGGCGGCGAAGCTGCTGGCGTCCGTCGGGCTGCACGAGAACCCGGTCACCCCGGTCATCCAGCTCGGCGTCGGCAAGCAGCAGCTGGTGGAGATCGCCAAGGCGCTGTCGAAGAAGGTGCGCCTGCTCATCCTCGACGAGCCGACCGCCGCGCTCAACGACATCGACTCGGCGCACCTGCTCGACCTGCTGCGGGCTCTCAAGGAGCAGGGCATCACCTGCATCATGATCTCGCACAAGCTCAACGAGATCACCGCCATCGCCGACTCCACCACGGTCATCCGGGACGGACGCGCGGTGGAGACCCTCGACATGAAGTCCGACGACGTGAACCAGCAGCGGATCATCCGGGGCATGGTCGGGCGCGACCTGGACAGCTTCTACCCCGACCGCGAGTCGTCCCCCGGCGACGAGGTTCTCCGCATCGAGGACTGGACGGTGCGTCACCCCGTCCAGGACCGGATGGTCGTCGAGGGCGTCGGCCTGTCCGTACGCGCCGGTGAGGTCGTCGGCATCGCGGGCCTCATGGGTGCCGGCCGTACCGAGCTGGCCATGAGCGTGTTCGGTCGGTCCTACGGGCGTGACATCCGGGGCCGGCTCTTCGTGCACGGGCGGGAGGTGCAGGCACGCACCGTCGCCGAGGCGATCGACAACGGCATCGCCTACGTCACCGAGGACCGCAAGCGCTACGGCCTCAACCTCATCGACGACGTGCGGCGCAACGTGTCCGCCGCCGCGTTGGACCGGTTGTCCCGCCTGGGCTGGGTGAACGGCAACGAGGAGATCAAGGTTGCCGAGGCGAGCCGCCAGGAGATGAACATCCGCACGCCAAGCGTCATGGCGGTGGTCGGCAAGCTCTCCGGCGGCAACCAGCAGAAGGTCGTGCTGTCGAAGTGGCTGTTCACCGACCCGGACGTGCTGATCCTCGACGAGCCCACCCGCGGGATCGACGTCGGCGCCAAGTACGAGATCTACACGATCATCAACCGGTTGGTGGCCGCCGGTAAGGCGGTGATCGTCATCTCCTCCGAGCTGCCGGAGCTGCTCGGCATGTGCGACCGCATCTACACCCTCGCCGCCGGCCGGATCACCGGCGAGATGCCGGTGGCCGAGGCGACTCAGGAGAGCCTCATGGAGCTGATGACCAAGGACAAGGAGCTCGTCGGATGACCAGCATCAAGACCCCTTCGACGGAGCGCCCCACGCCCCCGGACAGCACGCCCACCGCGGCCCTGCACAGCGGGACGAACGACCTGCGGGCGCTGGTGTTGAACAACCTGCGGCAGAGCGGGATCTACGTCGCCCTGGTCGTCATCGTCGCGCTCTTCGCGGTCCTGACCGACGGGGTGTTGCTGAGCCCCGGCAACATCACCAACATCGTCCTGCAGTACTCGTACATCCTGGTCCTCGCGATCGGCATGGTCATCCTGATCATCGGCGGGCACATCGACCTGTCGGTCGGATCGGTCGTCGCGCTCACCGGAGCGGTCTCCGCCGTCCTGGTGATCCAGCAGGGCCATCCCTGGTGGATCGGCGTCGTGGCCGCGCTTGTCGTCGGCGTCGCGGTCGGCGCCTGGCACGGCTTCTGGGTGGCGTACGCCGGCATTCCGGCCTTCATCGTGACGCTGGCCGGCATGCTGCTGTTCCGGGGTCTCACCCTGCGGGTGCTCGACAACATCTCGCTGTCGCCGTTCCCGTCCGAGTACCAGCAGGTCGCGGCGGGCTTCCTCAACGGCCTGCTCGGCGGGCAGGGCTTCGACGCCTTCACGTTGCTGATCGGCGCCATCGCCGTGGCCGGCTACGCGGTCAGCGGCTTCCGCACCCGGGTGGCGCGCATCCGCTACCAACAGCCCGTCGAGTCGTTCCCACTGTTCGTCGCCCGGGTCGTGCTGGTCGGCGCGGTCCTCATGTACTTCGCCTGGCAGTTGGCGCACGCCCGAGGGCTGCCGATCGTGCTGATCATCCTGGCGGTCCTCGTGCTGGTATACGGCCTGCTCACCCGGCGTACCGTCTTCGGTCGCCAGGTCTACGCGATCGGCGGCAACCTGTCGGCGGCGGCGCTGTCCGGGGTCAAGGTCCGCACCGTCAACTTCTGGATGTTCGTCAACATGGGCTTCCTGGCGGCGGTGGCCGGCGTCATCTACTCGTCGCGGTCGAACGGCGCCCAGCCCGCCGCCGGCAACATGTTCGAGCTGGACGCGATCGCCGCGGCCTTCATCGGCGGTGCGGCGGTCACCGGTGGCGTGGGCACCGTGGTGGGCGCGATGGTCGGTGGTCTGATCATGGCGGTGATGAGCAACGGCATGCAGTTGATGGGCATCGACCAGTCAACCCAGTCGGTGGTGAAGGGTCTCGTCCTGCTCGTCGCGGTCGCCTTCGACGTCTACAACAAGCGTCGCGCCGGCACGGCCCGCTGACGTCTGACGGTACGCACGTGCCCCCTGTCCGCGAGGCGGACAGGGGGCACGTGTCGTTCAGTGGCAGGTGCCGGTGCCACTGTCGGTGTAGGTCTGGCCGGCCACCGGTACGAACTGCCAGTCATAGCTGCCGGAGTGCAGGGTGAACTTCAGCAGGCCCCACGCCGAGCTGTTACGCGCCTCGCTGTTGGGCTGGATGGTGCCGAAGCTGTAGTGACCGGCGCCGCCCATCCCGGCGACGAAGCTGCGCAGTCCCCGGCTGGAGTCGGCGCCACCGGCCGGGTTCATCGGGGCAAACCGCTCGTACACGTGGTTGTGCCCCCACACCACGACGTCGGCGTTGTAGTCGTAGAGGGCCTGGTACAGCGGACGCGTCGACGTCGACGGCGCGTGGTTGGAGCTGGACGTGAACAGCGGGTGGTGCCAGTACGCGATGGTGCACGGCTTGCTGCTGGCGGCCAGGTCCGCACGCAGCCACTGCTCCTGCGTCGAGCCGGCCGACATGCTGATGTTCGAGTTCAGCGACACGATGTGCCAGTTGCCGAGGTCGAACGAGTAGTAACCGCGACCGCTCGGGCCGGCGGACGTACCGAAGTAGTTGTAGTAGCCGGTCGCCCCCGACGTGTTGTAGTCGTGGTTGCCCGGCGACGGGCGGGTGCGGGACTTGTGCCGACCCCAGGTGGGCTCGTAGTAGCTGTTGAACTGCGACGCCGTCCCGCTGTCGTAGACGTTGTCGCCGGTGGTGAAGACCGTTCCCGGGATGCTGTCGAGCAGCGTCGCGGTGGCGCTGTCGCCGGAGCCGGAGTCGGCGATGTCGCCGGCGCCGACGAACACCGGGTCACCCGACGGGGGTGGCGTGGTGGTCCCGGTGGTGACCACCAGTTGCGGGGCGTCCGCGCCACTCTCGCGGGTGTCGTAGTAGGCGCCGTCACCGCTGGCCGAGGTGGCACCGAAGCTGTACGTGCCGTTGCCGGTGACCGCGGCCGTGACGTCGACCTCGTACCAGGTGTTGCCGCTGACCGCGCCGATCGTGCCGAGCGTGGCCCCGTCGATGGCCGGCTGATTGTTCCAGGTGGTGCCGGTCTCCGACCAGGTCGTGTTCGACATCCGGCGGAACGTGCCGCCGGCGTCACTGCCGCTGTTGCCGCTGATCGTGCGCAGTCGCAACTTCGCGCCGGTCACCGTGCCGCTGACACCGCTCACGGTGAAGCGCAGGAACGAGCGCCGCACGGGCGAGTTGTCGACCACGACCTGCGTGGACGTGCCGTAGTTGGTGGCGGCCGTGTCGCTCTGGACGTAGGTGTCGGCGACCGGCGTGAAGGTCACGCTCGCCGCCGACGCCGCGCCAGCGCCGGTCACGACGACGGCGGCGGTAGCGGCGACGATCACCGTGACCACCCCCAGCGTCACCGACGGACGGGGGAATCGAATGTCCATCCAGGACTCCTTACCTCGTGGGAAGAGCGCATGGAATGTAGGAAGGTCGATGAGCCGGTGGGCGACGGGCGGATGAACAGTGCGTCCGGGCAGGCGAACACCTCGGTGTTGGGGACTCGTTCACCCGCACCTCGCCCGGATGCCGCCCGCGGTCCGTTGTGCGCTCTCCACTGAGTACGGACGATGGCTGACCGTCAGCCGTCGATCCGAGGAGATGCTCGTGTACCTGTCGACCGTCTCCCGACCGGTCGCCGACCAACCCGACGCGGGGCCCCGACGCCGCCGGTTCGCGGTGGTCAGTGGCAACGTCGTCGCGCTCGGCACGGTCAGTCTCATCACCGACGTGTCGGCCGAGATGGTGGCCGCGGTGCTGCCGCTCTACCTGGTGCTGGGCCTGCACCTCAGCCCGGTGGCCTTCGGCGTGCTGGACGGCGTCCACACCGGCGCCACCGCGCTGCTGCGGGTCGTCGGTGGGTTCGCGGCCGACCGGTGGCGGCGGCGCAAACTGGTCGCCGGCGTCGGGTACGCGCTCTCGGCGGTCGCCAAGCTCGGCCTGCTGCTCGCCGGCCGGTCGATCCCGGCGATCGGCGCGGTCATCGCCGTCGACCGGCTCGGCAAGGGGGTGCGCAGCGCGCCGCGCGACGCGCTGATCACGCTCTCCGCGCCGCCCGAGGCGCTGGGTCGGGCGTTCGGGGTGCACCGGGCGATGGACAGCGTCGGCGCGTTCCTCGGGCCGCTCGCCGCGTTCGCGGTTCTGCTGGTCGTCGGGCAGTCGTACGACGCGGTCTTCGTCACCAGCTTCTGCGTCGCGGCCCTGGCGGTCGTGGTGCTCGTGCTCTTCGTCCGGGAGCGGCCGGACGGCGAGCCGGCTGCCGGCGGGACGGCTGACGGGGCGGACGACCCGAAGGTCTCCGTCCGCGAGGCGTTCGGGCTGCTGCACGGCGGGCCCGCCCGCCGGCTGGTGCTGGCCGCCGCGATGCTCGGGCTGGCCACCATCGGGGACGGTTTCGTCTACCTGCTGCTGCAACGCCGGATGGACCTCGGCCTGCGCTGGTTCCCGCTGCTGGCGGTGGGCACCAGCCTGGCCTACCTGGTGCTCGCCGCCCTCCTCGGCGTGCTCGCCGACCGGATCGGTCGCCTGCCCGTGGTGATCGGCGGCTACACCGCCCTCGGTGCGACGTACCTGCTGTTGGCCGGCCCGGTCGACGGCTGGCCCCTGATCGTCCTGGCGCTGACGCTGTACGGCGCCTTCTACGCGGCCACCGACGGCGTACTCATCGCGCTCGCCGGCCCGGTGCTGCCGGCGCGACTGCGCACCACCGGAATCGCGCTGGTGCAGACCGGGCAGGCCCTCGCGTACCTCGTCTCCTCCGTGCTGTTCGGTCTGGCCTGGCAGTCGTGGGGGCCGGAGAACGCGATCCGCGCGGCGGCCCTGGCCGTCGCCGGCGTCCTGGTCGGCACGCTGCTCCTGCTGGCCTCCCCGTCCCGACTCACCACCCGGAGGGTGCCCCGATGACCGCGATGTCGACCCGAGCGAAGCTGGCCGTGGTGGTCACCTCGGCCGTGCTGCTGGGCGCGGTGGCGGCCGGCTACGCCGCCACGGCCGCGGAGGCTCCCCGGACGCCGCCGCCGGCCGGCGGCGAGCAGCCGGTCACCCTGGCGCCCGGGCCGCGCCTGCTGGCGATCACCGACCGGCACGTCTCCACCGTCGCCACGACCGACCCCGCCGGGCCGCGCACCGTCGCCGGCCTGGAATGCCTCCGGGTGTACGCCGCGGCCGGCACCGGGGTCTGCCTGAAACCGGAGACCGCGTGGTCGTACCAGGTTGTCGTGCTCGACGCGACGCTGCGCCAGACCCGGGCGGTCAGTGTGCCCGGTCTGCCGAACCGGGCCCGGGTCTCGGCCTCCGGCCGGATGGTCTCCTGGACCACGTTCGTCGGTGGCGACTCGTACACCTCCAGTGGCTTCTCCACCCGCACCGGGATCCTCGACACCCGCACCGGCGTCACGGTGGCCTCGCTCGAGGAGTTCGCGATCACCCGGGACGGCCGGGGCTACCGCAACCCGGACGTCAACTACTGGGGCGTGACCTTCACCGCCGACGACAACCGCTTCTACGCCACCATGGCCACCGGGGGGAGAAGGTACCTCGTCCGGGGTGACCTGGCCGCCCGTACGGTCGAGACGCTGAAGGAGAACGTCGAGTGCCCGTCGCTGTCACCGGACGGCACCCGACTCGCGTTCAAGGAGGCGGTCGACGCCGACCCGGCGAAGGGCTGGCGGCTGTCGGTCCTCGACCTGGGGAGCATGCGGGTCACCGCGACGGCCGAGACCCGCAGCGTCGACGACCAGGCCGCGTGGCTGGACGGCGGCAAACTGGCCTACACGCTGCGCCGGGACGATGGCCAGCCCGACGTCTGGGGCGTCCCGGCGGACGGGTCCGGCACGGCGACGCTGATGATCCCCGGCGCCGAGTCGCCGTCCCCGCTCACCTGAGGTTCCCACACCGAGCCCCGGCGGTCGGACACCTGAACGCCTTGCCGCGGACAGCATTCCGTCATGTCGGATTCCGCCCCGCACTCATCGCCGTTCATCGACGTTCCCGAGGCTGTTGACCATGACAAGGTTGAGCCGTCGCATCTTCGTCCTCGGTGGACTCGTGACCGCCGGAGTCGCGGTGACACCCCGCCAGGGTGCCCGCGCCGCGGTGCCGTACCCCTTCAAACTCGGTGTGGCGTCCGGTGACCCGGCGCCCGACAGCGTGGTCCTCTGGACCCGGCTGGCACCATCCCCGCTCAACGCCGACGGGCAGGGCGGCATGGCCAACGCCGACGTGACCGTGGAGTGGCAGGTGTCCACCACCGACCGGTTCACCTCGCTTGTCGCCTCCGGCTCGGTGGTCGCCCGCTACGCCGACGCGCACTCCGTGCACGCCATCGCGGGCGGGCTCGCCGCCGACTCCGATTACTACTACCGGTTCCGGGCCCAGGGCCAGATCTCGCCGGTCGGGCGGACCCGGACCGCCCCGGCGCCCAGCTCGTTCGGCCGCGACCTGGTGATGGCCTTCGCCTCCTGCGCCCACTACGAGGCCGGCTACTACACCGCGTACCGGCGGATGGCCGAGGACAACCCGGGCCTGATCCTGCACCTCGGCGACTACATCTACGAGGGTGGCGTCGGCACCTCCACAGTGCGGCAGCACGTCGGCGCCGAGATCGTGACGCTGGCGGACTACCGCCGCCGGTACGCGCTCTACAAGTCCGACCCGGACCTGCAGGCGGCGCACGCGGCGGCTCCCTGGCTGGTGGTGCCCGACGACCACGAGGTGGAGAACAACTACGCCAACATGGTCCGCAACGACAGCAGCCCCACGCTGACCGCCGCCCAGTGGACCGCCCGGCGGACCGCCGCGTACCGGGCGTACTACGAGAACATGCCGCTGCGACCGGCCTCCGCCGCCAGCGGCAACAGCATCCCGCTGTACCGGCGCGTCCGGTGGGGGCAGCTCGCCACCTTCCACATGCTCGACACCCGACAGTTCCGCGACGACCAGGCGTGCGGGGACGGCTGGAAGGTCTGCGCCGACGCGGACCTGGCCTCCCGGTCGCTGACCGGGGCGACCCAGGAGGCGTGGCTGCTCGACGGGCTGGCCCAGCGCTACGGCACCTGGGACATCCTCGGCCAGCAGGTCTTCTTCGCCCAGCAGCTCGACGCGAACGGGGCGGCGAGCATGGACGCGTGGGACGGCTACCGTGCCTCCCGCAGCCGCATCCAGACCGGTTGGCAGCAGCGTGGGGTACGCAACCCGCTGGTGCTCACCGGCGACGTGCACCGGTCGTGGGCCAACGACCTCAAGGCCGACTACGCCAACCCCTCCTCGGCCACCATCGGCACCGAACTGGTCTGCACCTCGATCAGCTCGACCGGCAACGGCAGCGGCAGCACGACGGTCCCGAACGCGGCGGCCAACCCGCACCTGAAGTTCTACTCGGACCGGCGCGGCTACGTCCGTACCACGATCAGCCGTAGCCAGGTCCGCGCGGACTTCCGCGCGGTGAACACGGTGACCGAGCACGGCGCGGCGGCATCCACCGTGCGCTCGTTCGTCATCCTCGACGGCCAGCCCGGCCTGCAGGCCGGGTAAGGGAGAGAACCACCATGACCGCGATCACCGCACTGCTCACCGCGTCCCTGCTGGTCCCGAACGTGGTGCCAGCCCCGACCGCCATGACCGCCGAGGCGGTCACCTGGACCACCGCGAACAGCGTCGCCACCGGCGACCAGGATCTACCCTCCATCGCCATGAACCGCAACGGTCACGTCGCCGTGGTCTGGGAGGACGACCGGGACAGCACCGCCCCGGAGGACGACACCCACAGCGAGGTCTACCTGCGGCTGTTCCGCGACGGCACACCCGCGTACGAGCTGAAGCTCTCCACCGGCGGGACCAGCGGGGCCGCCTGGCGACACATCAGCCCCGACGTGGGGCTCGACGACCGCGGCAACGCCGTGGTGGTCTGGGCCGCCGACGGTGACGGCAACGGCGTCTACAACATCCAGTACCGGGTGGTGTCGCCCGCCGGCGCGGTGCTCGGCTCCGGGCAGGCCAACGCCAGCGACGCCGGGCAGCAGATCTGGCCGAAGGTCTCGGTCGACCCGGACGGCGCGCCCACCAACGCCGCCGCCGTCGGCTTCACAGTGGTCTGGGAGGACGTGCAGGGAACCGCTCCGGCCACCGTCAAGGCCGCCGGCTTCACCGCGGCCACCACCAAGGCGTACGAGGTGACGGCCTCGCAGACGACGGGCACCCACCACCGTCCCGACGTGGCGGTGTCCGCCTCCGGCGAGGCGCTCGTGGTCTGGGACGAGGACGCCGACGCGAACGGCTCGTACAACATCGGGTTGACCCGGCTGGCCCGGTCCAACGGTGCCGTGGCGCTGTCGCGGCGGACGGCCAACGCGCAGAGCGGCGGGCAGCAGCAGCGTGCCTCGGTCGCGGCGAACTTCGCCGGTGACTTCACCGTCGGCTGGGAGTCCGACCACACCGGCACGCGAGGTGTCTGGTCCCGGTCGTTCACCGCGACGGGCACGGCCCGGCATGACGAGGTTCAGGTCTCCACCGGCACCGGTGCCGTCGCCCCCGGCGTCGGCATCGACGACCAGGACAACGTGGTGGTGGGCTGGACGGTGTCCGGCGCCAACCCGGACGTCTGGGCGCGGGGCCTCAACCCGGACGGCACCTCCACCGGCCGGCTGGCCGCCCAGGCGCTGAGCCAGACCACGACGGGTCGCCAGGAGCACGTCGCGGTCGCCGCGTCGCCCTGGGGCGAGGTGAGCGTCTGCTACACCGACGACAACGACGGCAACGCCTTCGACCAGGTGCTTCTCGGCCTGGGGACGACGAACTCCACCTGGCTGATGTCCGCCGACGAGCTGCGCCGACTGAAGGCGCGGGCGGGCGTCACGACCCACTGAGCCGGGCGCGATCCACTCGGGTTCGGTGAAAGTCGCGGTGTCCCGCTACCGGGGCACCGCGACTTCGGTACCACCGAGTCGATCAACCGAATAGCAGGTCGAGGTGGGCGTCCAGCGCCCCCAGCGCCTGGTCGGCGGTGTACTGCCCGCCCAGCAGGTAGACACCGAGCCCCTCCATCAGCGCCAGCAGGCCGGCCGCTGCGGCGGCGCCGTGGCGATCGGGCAGGACGCTGGCGATGAACCCGGTGAACTGCGCGGTGTCCTCGTGCAGGCGGGGCGCGGTCGACGGCCGCACCGCCGTGTAGGCGAGGAACGCGAGCGCCACCCGCCCGTCGTCGCGGGTGCGCTCGTCGAGCGGCAACAGCGCGGCGAGCATCGTGCGCAGCAGCAGCCGAGGCGACGGGCTCTCGCCCAGCCGCGCCACCGCCTCGGTGACCCGGAGTTGGCTGCGCTCGCGCACCACGCTCAACGCGAACGCCATCATCTCGTCCTTGGTCCGGAAGTAGTGCTGGACCATCCCGGCGGACACGCCGGCCTCGGCAGCCACGTGTCGGAGGCTGACGGCCTCCAGGCCCTGGTCCGCGGCGACCCGCATCAGCGCGTCCGCGATGAGGGTGCGTCGCTCCTGGTGATCGACCTTCTTGGGCATGGCCTCGATCGTTTCACAGTGGGTGGTCCGGACACTCCGCCAGCGGCGGCGATTACCGGCTGACGGTGTGGCTCACGGGGGTGCCCCGCGCGCTGCGCAGCAGGCCGTCCGGGTCGTCGGCGTACAGTCGCAGCTCGTTCATCGGCGTCGACCCGGTCTTCGGCAGGTCGAAGGTCAGCGGCCGGCGCAGCAGGACGTCGATGCTGGTCTGGCTGCCGACCGCGATGGACACCACCTGACGGTCGCCCTCCTGCTCCACCTGCACCGATTTGCTCGACGGCAGCGAGCGGTAGCGCCTGCGCAGGGCTTCGACGTCCGTCCACGGGATCCAGATGTCGACGCCCCAGCTGAGCCGCACCCGCAGGCCCCGGTCGCCCACGACGTGCGGATGGATCGTCATGCTGGCGAACAGGCCGATCATCCACAGCAGACCCCAGATGCCGAGGCCCAGCACGATCCAGCGGGCGGGCCGCCACGGCACCACGTGGGTGACCACGATGTCGAAGATCGGGATCTCCACGACCGACAGGCCGATGAAGATGCCCAGGATCGGCTTGACCACGCCGAGGTAGCCGAACGGCTCGTCGCCGGGCTCCAGCGGCAGTGGGCGGCGGCGCGCCCACACGTACAGGCTGCGCCACGTCGCGGCCTCGGCCTCGGCCGCCCGACGCAGCAGCGGGCCCACCCGCGCCCTGGTCGGCGTCCTGGTGTCGGTCATGGTCGTCCTTTCGCTCGGGGCCGACGGTCAGTGCAGCGTGACGGTTCCGGCGCCGCCGTCCACCGTGACGAGCTGCCCCGTGGTGATGGTCCGGGTGGCGTCCGGCACGCAGATGACGGCCGGAATGCCGTACTCACGGGCCACCGTCGGGCCGTGCGCCATGATCGCGCCGGTCTCGGTGACCAGCGCCGCCGCGGTGAGGAACAGCGGGGTCCAGCCGGGGTCCGTGGTCGCGGCCACCAGGACGTCGCCGGGCTCGACGTGGGCGGTGCCCGGGTCGTGGACGACCCGGGCGGGGCCGGTCACCCGGCCCGCCGACGCACCCACGCCGGCGAGCGTCCCGTCGCCGGCCGGCG
>NZ_JAKKFF010000168.1 GCF_022229015.1 Micromonospora foliorum | reverse complement strand
CGGCTTCCTCGGCCCGAACGGCGCCGGCAAGACCACCACGCTGCGCATGCTGCTGAACCTGGTCACGCCGACCGCCGGCACGGCCACCATCAGCGGCCAGCGGTACGCCGACCTCGCCGACCCGCTGCGCCAGGTCGGCGCGGTGCTGGAGGCATCCAGCGCGCACAAGGGCCGCACCGGCATCAACCACCTCCGGGTCATCTGCGCGGCGGCCGGGCTGCCCAAGCAGCGGGCCGACGAGGCGCTGGCCCTTGTCGGGTTGAGCCCGGCGGCGAAGCGCAAGTTCAAGGGTTACTCGCTGGGCATGAAGCAGCGGCTCGGCATCGCCGCCGCGATGCTCGGTGACCCCCGTGTGCTGATCCTCGACGAGCCGGCCAACGGGTTGGACCCGGAGGGCATCCGGTGGATGCGTGGGTTCCTCAAGAACCTCGCCCATGAGGGCCGCACGGTGCTGGTCTCCAGCCACCTGCTGTCGGAGATGCAGCTGCTCGCCGACGACGTGGTGATCATCGCGGCCGGGCAGCTGGTCCGGCAGGGGCCGGTCGAGCAGGTCCTCGGGTCGATGGCGCAGGGCGCCCGGGTCCGGGTCCGCACCCCGCAGGCCGAGGCGCTGACCGCCGCCCTGAAGGCACAGTCGGCGACGATCGAGACCGACGAGCACGGCGTGCTGCTGGTCGGCGGGGTGGACGCCCCGACGATCGGCCGGTCCGCCCTCGCGGCCGGGGTGGAGCTGCACGAACTGACCACCGAACGGCCCGATCTGGAACGGGTCTTCCTGGAGCTGACGGCCGGAAAGGCGGGCATCCGATGAACCTGGTCCGATCCGAGCTACTCAAGATCCGTACCACCAACACCTGGTGGATCTTCGCGCTGATCAGCCTGCCGCTCTGGGCGCTCACCCTGCTCATCAACTGGTTGCAGGCCGACACCCTGACCAGTGGCAACCTCGGCGACGTGCCGCCCGACCAGGCCGACACCTTTGCGGCGGCGGCCCACCCGGACGCCCTGTCGTCCAACCTGTTCACCACCGGGCAGTTCTTCGGCCTGCTGATCGTGATGCTGCTCGGCATCATCGTGGTGACCAGTGAGTTCTTCCACCAGACGGTGACCACCACGTTCCTCACCAACCCGCACCGCACCGCCGTGATGAGCGCCAAGCTGGTCGCGGCCGGCGTGCTGGCGCTGCTGTTCTGGCTGGTGACCACCGCGTTCAACCTGGTCGCCGGTTCGGCGGTGCTGAGCGCGATCGGGATGGAATCCCAACTGGGCAACGACGCGGCCTGGCGGGCCATCGGGCTGAACCTGCTCGCGTACCTGCTCTGGGCGGTCTTCGGTGTCGGCATCGGCGTGCTGATCCGCAGCCAGATCGGCGCCACCGTGACCGGCATCCTGCTCTACCTGGGCGGCTCGATCGGCGCCATCGTGGTGATCAGCATCCTGGCCGAGCGCTGGGGTGACTGGATCAACAACCTGCAACTGCTGGTGCCGTCGCTGGCCTCGTCACTCATGGTCACCGGGGCGGACATCCCCGGCAACCCGCCGCGCTGGGCCGGCGCCGCCGTGCTCATCGGGTACGCGGTGGTGACCGGCGTGGTCGGCACCCTGCTGATGCGGCGACGCGACATCTCCTGACGGCCCCGGGGTGGCGGCGGCACGGCCGCCACCCCGGATCCCGTAGCAGTCGTCGACAGAGCGCGCAGGCGTTGCTGAACTTCTGGCATCTTCTGTGAAACCGGCCACGGGACCGAGGCGGAAATGCCTGCGGGATCGGCACGGCGTAGCCTGGGAGCCGTCCAGTCCGTGCTTCTAATCGGGCGCGACGGACACACCGCGTGCCACACAAACCCGCGTGAAAGAGGCGATTACCGGCCGTGTCGACCCAGCAGACTTCGCAGGAGAACCCACTGGCGGGTTTCGGCCCGAATGAGTGGATCGTCGAGGAGATGTACCAGCGTTACCTCGCCGACCCATCAAGCGTCGATTCGGCCTGGCACGACTTCTTCGCCGACTACCGGCCGGCACCGGGCGCGGGCACCCCGCGCGGCGCCGAATCGTCGGACAAGCCGGCCGTCGCTCCCGAGCCGGACGGCCAGCCGGAGGCAGCGGCCACGGTCGCCCAGCCGAGCGCCCCGGCCAAGCCGACGACCGCGAGCAAGCCG
>NZ_JAKKFF010000167.1 GCF_022229015.1 Micromonospora foliorum | reverse complement strand
CGGGCCCAGCCCGGCGGCTGCGGCGCCCGGCCAGGGCGGCGGGGCTTCGACATCCGGGCGGCCCGGGGGGTCGGTCGGCTCGGGCCCGGTGGCGCTCGGCCGCGTCGGTTGCTCGGCTCGCGGGGGGTGCAGCACCGGCTCGGGCCAGTTGCTGGCCGGGGTCGGCCGCCCGGGTGCCGACTCGGGCCGGTCGAACTTGGGCAGGAAGTCGGTCGGCTCGTCGGTCTGGTCCCGGTGTCGCCCGTCGCGACGCTCGTCCGGCCCGCTCATTTGGGCACCGTAGCCGAGCGCAGGGCGGTGGAATCCTCGAATGCGGGAACTCGCACCGTGGAGGCCGTCTCCTTGTAGCCGAGCTGGTAGTCGTCGACCGCGTCCTTGAACAACCGGACTCCCTCAGAGCTGGCGAGGGCCTGCTGGAGGGCAGCGGGATCGCCGATTGCTACGATCTTGAACGGTGGGGAGTACACCCGGCCGTGAAGTAGCAGGGTGTTACCGACGCAGCGTACCGCGCTGGTGGAGAGCACGCGGACGTTCATGATTGACATGGCCTCCGCTCCGCCGGCCCAGAGCGCGTTGACCACCGCCTGTACGTCTCCCTGATGCACCACCAGGTCGTCGTTGCTGGCGTCCGACTGCGTCTGGTCGAGCTGCGGCGCGTCGTTCAGCTCGACCGTGACCCCGGGCCCGCTGAGGGCGGTGAACCCGGCGTCCTGGAGGCTGCCCTGGGCGCGATTCTGCTGATCCTTGATCGGGGCGTCCGAGCCGGCCAGTGTGTTGGTCCGCTGCTCGACCTCGCCGCGCAGCGTGGCGGCGCGGCGTTCGCTGGCTGCCACCTGCTCGCGTCGGTCCTCGATGAGCTGGTTGAGCTGGGGCCGCCGGTCCTCCCGGAGAGCGGTGCCGCCCGCGGTGGTCGCGGTGGTGGTGAAGAGCAACCCGGCCGCCGCGGCGATCAGGGGCACCCCGATCGACCAGCCCGGACGGCGTTGACGCGGTCGCCGGGGCAGCAGCCCGGCGGCGGCCCGTCGGAGGACCTTCTGCCAGGAGGTTGCGCCGGATGTGTACTCCACCGAGCGTTCCTTCCGCGTGTCGGGGATCGGTCCGTGCCGGCCGGGCCGGTGATGCGAACAGTCCCGCCTCTTTCGGTCACTCCGTGCACCTGCCTGACCCCATTCGTGGTCCGGGCGGGCAATCGGGACTACGCTAGCTCTCGAACATTATTGGCCATGGACCGTCGCCCCCGCGCCCGGTTGTCAGGCCGGACGAGGTCGTCACCCCTCTGGAGAGCGCCGTGCCCAAGTCTCAGGTCCGTAAGAAGAAGGTGTACACCCCGCCGACGGACGTCCGTCCGACGACGACGGCGTCGTCGCGCAAGCCTAGCCCGGTGTGGTTGCCGGTCACCGCGGTCGCCTTGATCGTCCTCGGGATCGGCTGGCTGGTGCTCTACTACCTGTCCGAGCAGGAGTACCCGGTCATGGCGTGGGGTTACTGGAACCTCGCCGTCGGCTTCGGCGCGATGGTCGCCTCGCTGGCATTGCTCTCCCGCTGGCGCTGATCCGTCCAGACCGTCGCGTCGGCGGTCTCTGACGTCACCTCGTCGAGCCCCTACCCGGCAGGATCGGGTGGGGCCCCCTATGGTGTCCGCAGGCAGCGCGGCCTACTGCGAGATGACTCACGTTACCGCTGGGTAACCTTCGCGTAGGCTGCACTGCATGACCGAGCAGAGCGAGGTCATCAGGCAGCAGACCGGGGAGGCCAACTCGATGGGCAGCGTCCAGATCGTCACCACGATCCTCGCGGCCGCCATCACCGCCGTGGCGGTGTGGCTTGCGGTGCGTGCGGTCCTGAAGATGGTGGCAGTCATCCGGCTCGGGCAACCCGCGCCGGAGCGGTTCTCCGACAAGGTCGCCCGGGCCAGGACGATGCTGGTGGAGACGGCCGGCCACACCCGGATGCTCAAGTGGGGCGTGGTGGGCGCCGCGCACTGGTTCGTGATGGTCGGCTTCGTCGTGCTGTCGCTGCTGGTGCTCGAGGCGTACTTCGAGGTGGTCACCACCGACGGCGGTCTGCCGATCATCGGGCACTGGACGATCTTCGGCCTGGTCACCGAGATCATCGGTGTGCTGGGGCTGGTCGGGATCCTGGTGCTGATGGCGATCCGGCTGCGCAACCGGCCGACCCGCCCGGGTGGGCGGTCCCGGTTCACCGGCTCGACCATGTGGCAGGGCTACTTCGTCGAGTGGATCGTGCTGCTGGTCCTGATCTTCGGCTTCGTGATCCGGGGCTTCAAGGTGGCCACCGACCACTTCGAGTTCCCGTTCTGGGCCACCCCGGTCAGCCACGCGGTCGGTGCGGTGCTGCCCGACTGGTCGGACGGCGTCAGCGTCGCCGCGGCCATCAAGATCATTATTTCGATGACGTGGCTGATCGTCATCTCCCTGAACGTCACCATGGGCGTCGCCTGGCACCGCTTCCTGGCGTTCCCCAACATCTTCTTCAAGCGTGAGCCGACCAAGCCGGCCGGCTCCGGTCTCGGCGCGCTGCGCCCGATGACGAGCCAGGGCAAGCCCCTCGACTTCGAGGAGGCGGACCCGGAGAAGGACCAGTTCGGCGTCGCCCACGTCGAGCAGTTCAGCTGGAAGGGCCTCCTTGACTTCAGCACCTGCACCGAGTGCGGTCGCTGCCAGTCGCAGTGCCCGGCCTGGAACACCGGCAAGCCCCTGTCGCCGAAGCTGCTGGTGCTGAGCCTGCGCGACCACGCGTACGCGAAGGCGCCCTACCTGCTGGCCGGGGGCGGCAAGGACCTGACCGGCGAGGAGAAGGCCACCCAGGCGCAGCTCGCCCACCTGGACGTACTCTCCCTCGCCGAGGCCGACAAGCCGTTGATCGGCACCGCCGAGGAGGGCGGTGTCATCGACCCGGACGTGCTCTGGTCCTGCACCACCTGCGGCGCCTGCGTCGAGCAGTGCCCGGTCGACATCGAGCACGTGGACCACATCGTCGACATGCGCCGCTACCAGGTGCTGATCGAGTCGAGCTTCCCCTCCGAGGCCGGGGTGATGCTGCGCAACCTGGAGAACAAGGGCAACCCGTGGGGCGCCCCGCAGAACACCCGCGAGGACTGGACCAAGGGCCTGGACTTCGAGGTGCCCCGGGTCGGCGAGGTGGACGACTTCGAGTACCTGTTCTGGGTCGGCTGCGCCGGCGCGTTCGAGGACCGGGCCAAGAAGACCACCCGCGCGGTGGCCACGCTGCTCAACGAGGCGGGCGTGACGTTCGCGATCCTGGGCGAGGGCGAGACCTGCTCCGGTGACCCGGCGCGACGGATCGGCAACGAATTCGTCTTCCAGATGCTCGCCCAGCAGAACGTGGAGACGCTGAACGAGGCGTTCGAGGGCCGGGAGAAGGCCAAGCGCAAGATCGTGGCGACCTGCCCGCACTGCTTCAACACGCTGGGCAACGAGTACGGCCAGCTCGGCGGCGAGTTCGAGGTGGTCCACCACACCCAACTGCTCGCGCACCTGGTCGCCACCGGCAAGCTCACGCCGGTGCAGCCGGTCGACGGCGGCGTCACCTACCACGACCCCTGCTACCTGGGTCGGCACAACCGGGTCTTCGCGGCCCCCCGGGAGGTCCTCGGTGACGCCATCGCGGGCGACCTGACCGAGATGCCGCGCAACAGCGAGCGCTCCTTCTGCTGCGGTGCTGGCGGCGCCCGGATGTGGATGGAAGAGAAGATCGGCAAGCGGATCAACGTGGACCGGGTCGAGGAGGCCATGGCCACCGGCGCGAAGACGGTCGCGGTCGGCTGCCCGTTCTGCTCGACCATGCTCAACGACGGGGTCAACGGCAAGGGTGCCGGCGAACAGGTCGAGGTGATCGACGTGGCGAGCGTGCTGCTCCGTTCGGTCAAGCCCGAGCAGCCGCAGGGCGGTAGAGAGACCGCGCCGATCGGCGGCTGAGGACGCGTACCGCTGGGATCTGTTCATCGACGGC
>NZ_JAKKFF010000166.1 GCF_022229015.1 Micromonospora foliorum | reverse complement strand
TCCCTGCCCGACGCCCTTCCGATCCAACGGTGCGCCCGCCGGCGCGGGCCCCGGCGGCTTTGGTCCCGGTGGCGCTGCTCCCGACGGGTTCGGTTCAGCCGGCGCGGCTCCCGGCGGCTTCGGTCCCGACGGGTTCGGTTCAGCCGGCGCGGCTCCCGGCGGCTTCGGTCCCGGCGGGTTCGGTTCCGTTGGCGCGGCTCCCGGCGGCTCGGGTCCGGAGAGTTGGCCGGCGGCCCCGCCGGGTGGCTACGCCGCGCCTGAGCCGGACCGGCTCACCCGGTTCGTGCTGCGGCTCTACGAACGATCCCCGCGCTGGGCGGTGCCGCTGGCCGCGCTCGGCTGCGTCGCCATCGGCATGAGCTACGCGCTACTCAGCAATCCCACCCACGCCGACCCGGACGCCGCGCCCACCTGTCTGCTCAAGTTGACAACCGGGCTGGACTGCCCGGGCTGTGGTGGCACCCGCGCACTCTGGTACGTGCTGCACGGCGATCTGCCGGCCGCCGCCCGGCACCACTTCGTCTTCATCTTCGCGCTGCCGTTCCTCGCGTACCTCTTCGTGGCCTGGGCGGGAAGCCAGGCGTTCGGTTGGCGCCTGCCCGAGCTGCGGATCAGCTCGAAGGTCATCGGCGGTTTCCTGGCCGCGTGGCTGGCCTTCTCGGTGTTGCGCAACCTGCCCTGGGCGCCCTTCACCTCGCTCTACGTCTGACCCGCGCCGCCGCCCGCCGTGCTGCTCGGCGGATGTGCGGCGCGGCGGGCGTGCGGCGCGGCGCCCGGCCGGTATGCGCTGTTCGGGCGTCCTTTGGAGCTGAATCGTTTGCGACATCACGGGGCTCCTCCGCCGACCGCTGCCGGTGCATCGCCCCCTGCTCGGGTTGCTCCGATCGTTCATGTCGCGCTCGGGTCGCTCGGGCGGCTCGGGTCGTTCGGGTCGCTCGGGTTGCTCGGGTTGCTCGGGTCGCTCGGGTTGTTCGGATCGTGCAGGGTCAATCGGGGTCGTTTTGGTCGTTCGGGTTGTTCGGGCTGCTCGGATCGCGATGCGGCCCGTCCGGGCTCGTCGGCCGTAGCTGCCGAGAGTCCTCCGACGCCCGCCACCCCAAAGATCGACTCGCTTTCAGGAAACCGTGCCGTCCGGCCGTCCTGGACACCCCGACTTTCAGGAACCCGAGTGGATCAACCCAGCGGGCGCCTGCGTACCCGCTCCCTCGGCGCACGGTGGCCGGCACGCCTCGCCCCAAGATCGTGCTCGATCCTGGATGTAGTGGGGTCGGGCGCGGCGGATGCCACTACATCCAGGATGTTGCGCGATCTTGCGGGCGGAAGTGGATGACGGGTCGTTCGGGCGCATGGATGCGGCTCGGGGTTGGGTGGGCCATCCGCCAGGGCTGATGTCGTAAACGGTTCAGCTCCAAAGGACGCTGGCGGAACTGTCCGCCCCCGCCTCGACGACGATGCCCGGACCTCGGACCTCGGACCTCGGACCCCGGGCCTCGGACCCCGGACCCCGGACCCCGGACCCCCGACCCCGGCTCCGGCTCCGGGGCGGGGGCAAGGCTCCGTTGGCTGAGTGATCGACATTGCACGGGGCGCGCCTGAGTTGGGCCGGGCGGCGCCGCACTACTACAGTCCCAGGAATGCCGGACATGGTGCAGCCCCAGGTCAAGTTGATCGCGTGGACCCAATTCGCGGCCCCGGACGACGTGCCGTGGTCGACCGACGCGGAGGGTGGCCAGGCGCTCGCCGAGTTCGCCGGCCGGGCCTGCTACCAGTCGTGGAAGAAGCCGAACCCGGCAACCGCCACCAACGCCGGCTACCTGGCGCACATCCTCGAAGTGGGCCACCTGAGCGTGCTGGAGCACGGGTCGGTCACCTTCTACTTCACCGGGGTGTCCCGCTCCTTCACCCACGAGCTGATCCGGCACCGGCACTTCTCGTACTCCCAGCTGTCCCAGCGCTACGTCCCGGAGCGGGACGCGGCCATGGTCGAGCCGGCGGTCATTGCCGACGACCCGGAGCTGCACAAGAAGTTCGTCGAGGCCGCCGAGGCGAGCGTTCGGGCGTACACCGAGTTGCTGGAGGGCCTGGAGCAGCGCTTCTCCGACGAGCCGAACCCGACGCTGCGCCGCAAGCAGGCCCGGCAGGCGGCCCGGGCGGTGCTGCCCAACGCCACCGAGACCCGGATCGTGGTCTCCGGCAACTACCGGGCCTGGCGGCACTTCGTCGCCATGCGGGCCACCGAGCACGCCGACGTGGAGATCCGTGAGCTGGCTGTGGAGTGCCTGCGCCAGCTCCAGGGTGTCGCCCCGAACGTGTTCGCCGACTTCGTGATCTCCACGCTGCCGGACGGCACCGAAGTGGCGGCCAGCCCGCACGAGGCGTCCTGAGCCCTTCCCCGGCGGGCCCCGGCTGGTCGTCCGCTAGGTTGGAGGGTATGACGCACGACCACCTCGACGCCGCGGCCCGTCCGGCGTCCCGCCCCTTCGGCCGGCTGCTCACAGCCATGGTGAGCCCGTTCACCCCCGACGGTTCCCTCGATCTCGACGGCGCCGCCCGGCTGGCGAGCCACCTGGTCG
The DNA here is from genome assembly GCF_022229015.1 of Micromonospora foliorum. Classification (GTDB taxonomy): domain Bacteria; phylum Actinomycetota; class Actinomycetes; order Mycobacteriales; family Micromonosporaceae; genus Micromonospora; species Micromonospora foliorum. The sequence continues at coordinate 3,333 of NZ_JAKKFF010000166.1, read as the reverse complement.
ACGAGCAGGGCAACGACGCGCTGGTGGTCAACGGCACCACCGGCGAGTCGCCGACCACCACCGAGGCGGAGAAGGAGCAGCTGATCCGGGCCGTGGTGGAGGCCGTCGGTGACCGCGCCAAGGTGGTCGCGGGCGTCGGCACCAACGACACCCGGCACACCATCGAGCTGGCCGCCGCCGCCGAGAAGGCAGGTGCGCACGGCCTGCTGGTGGTCACCCCGTACTACAACAAGCCGCCGCAGAGCGGGTTGCTGCGCCACTTCACCGCGGTGGCCGACGCCACCGGTCTGCCGGTGATGCTGTACGACATCCCGCACCGTTCGGGCGTGCCGATCGACACCGAAACGTTGGTCCGGCTCGCCGAACACGGCCGGATCGTCGCGGTCAAGGACGCCAAGGGCGACCTGACCGCCACCAGCTGGGTCACCAGCCGGACCAGCCTCGCCTTCTACTGCGGCGAGGACGCCCTCACCCTGCCGGCGCTGGCCGTCGGCTCCGTGGGCGTGGTCGGCACCTCGACGCACTTCACCGGGGCGCTGACCGCACAGATGATCGAGGCGTACGACGCGGGGGACATGCCGACCGCGCTGACCCTGCACCGGCGGCTGCTGCCGCTGTTCACCGGCATCTTCCGTACCCAGGGCACCATCCTGGTGAAGGCGGGCCTGGCGTCGCTGGGCCTGCCGGCCGGCCCGGTGCGACCCCCGCTCGTGGACGCCACCGACGACGAGATCGCCCAGCTGCGCGCGGACTTCGCGGCAGCGGGCCTGGAGCTGCCCGAATGAACGAACGACACGATGGACGTCGAGTAACGGCGTCGCAGAATGAGGTGGACGCGTGACCGAGGCGCACATCGAGGCGGAACTACCCCCGCCGCTGCCGGAAGGTGGCCTGCGGATCATCCCGCTCGGCGGGCTCGGCGCCATCGGTCGGAACATGACCGTCTTCGAGTACGACGGCAAGCTGCTGATCGTCGACTGCGGGGTTCTGTTCCCCGACGTCGAGCAGCCGGGTGTGGACCTGATCCTGCCCGACTTCGGTCCGATCCTGGACCGGCTGGCCGACGTCCAGGCGATCGTGCTGACGCACGGTCACGAGGATCACATCGGCGCGGTGCCGTACCTGCTCGCCCACAAGCCCGACATCCCGCTGGTCGGCTCACAGTTCACCCTCGCCCTGGTCGAGGCCAAGTTGGCCGAGCGGCGCATCCAGCCGTACACGCTGACCGTGCGGGAGGGCGGCCGCGAGCGGCTCGGCCCGTTCGAGTGTGAGTTCTTCGCGGTCAACCACTCGATCCCGGACGCCCTCGCGGTGGCCATCCGCACCCCCGCCGGCCTGGTGCTGCACACCGGCGACTTCAAGATGGACCAGCTGCCGCTGGACGGCCGGATCACCGACCTGGCCGGTTTCGCCCGGCTCGGCGCCGAAGGCGTCGACCTGCTGCTGTCCGACTCCACCAACGCGGAGATCCCCGGTTTCGTCACCCCGGAGCGGGAGATCGGGCCGGTGCTCGACTCGATCTTCGCGAAGGCCAAGGGCCGGATCATCGTTGCCTCGTTCGCCTCGCACGTGCACCGCGTACAGCAGGTCTTCGACTCCGCCGCCGAACACGGCCGCAAGGTCGCGCTGATCGGCCGGTCCATGGTCCGCAACATGGGCATCGCTCGGGACCTCGGCCTGCTCAACATCCCGGCCGGCCTGGTCATCGGGATCGAGGAGGCGACCACGCTGCCGCCGGAGCAGATCGTGTTGATGTCCACCGGCTCCCAGGGTGAGCCGATGAGCGCCTTGGGCCGGATGGCCAGCGGCGACCACCGGCACATCACCATCGCCCCCGGTGACACCGTCGTGCTGGCCTCCTCACTGGTGCCCGGCAACGAGACCTCGGTCTACCGGGTGATCAACCGGCTCGCCCGGGCCGGCGCGGTGGTCGTGCACAAGGACGTGGCCAAGGTGCACGTCTCCGGGCACGCCCCCGCCGGGGAACTGCTCTACCTGCTCAACGTGGTCCGGCCCAGCAACCTGATGCCCGTGCACGGCGAGTGGCGTCACCTGCGCGCCCACGCCCGGCTCGGCATCGAGTCCGGGGTCGCCGCCGACCGGGTGGTGATCTGCGAGGACGGCGACGTTGTCGACCTCGTCGAGGGCCGCGCCAGCCTGGTCGGGCACGTCAAGAGCCGGTACGTCTACGTGGACGGTCTCGCCGTCGGTGACGTCAGCGAGTCGCTGCTCACCGAACGGCGGATCCTCGGTGACGGCGGTTTCATCGCCACCACCGTGGTCGTCGACTCGGTCACCGGCAAGGTGGTCGCCGGCCCGACGCTCTCCGCGAAGGGTTTCTCCGAGGACCCGGAGGCGTTCAACCCGGTGGTGCCGCTGGTCACCGAGGCGCTCAACCGGGCCGCGGCGGACGGCATCACCGACCCGCACCAGCTCCAGCAGATCGTCCGGCGAACCGTGGGGCGGTGGGTCAACGACAAGTACCGTCGTCGGCCGATGATCGTGCCCACCGTCGTCGAGGTCTGAGCAACGTCCGCTGACGCCGGTCCACCCGAACGGGGGTGGGCCGGCGTCCGCCGTACCCGGGGGGTCAGGGCAGCGCGGCGACGGCCTCGGCGTACGCGACGCCGGTGGCGATGGCGGCGTCCATGAGGACCCGCAGCTGCGCCGGGGCGACCCCGTGCGCCAGGTCGGTGGCCACGTCGCCGGCCAGCACCAACTCGTCGCCGAGGTCATGTGCGTACGCCTTGGGCAGCAGCCGGTCGTGGTTCCAGGCGTTGCAGAAGGCGTACGCCTCGGCGCGGCGGGCCGCCGGCAGCCGACGGTTGGCCATGGCCCGGGCGTGCAGCACCTCACCGCGTTCACCGGCGCGCCGGAACTGGATCACCGCGCCCTCCCAGTGGCCGATCACGGTCTCGCCGTCGTCCACCAGGTACCGGTCGCCGCGCCCGTCCAGAACCGCGGTGATCATGGCGAGGGAGAGCGCGGACAACTCGCGTTCGCCCAGCTCGGCCTCGGCGCCGGAGCGGTCGGTGTCGGGCCCGTCGAGCCCGTCGAGCCCGTCGAGCCCGTCGGGTTCGTCGGGTTCGTCGTCGTCGGCGGGCAGCGGAACCGACGCCGCGAGGGGCCGCTCGGCCAGCCAGGCGGCCATCCGCCCGGAGTGGTGCCCGGTGCCGTTGCGCGCGTCGAAGCTGCCGGCCAACTCGCTGGCCACCCCGAGCAGCAGCGCGCCGAGCGCGGCGACGTCCACCTCGGTGGCGGTCCGCTCGCCGTACGCGGGGCGGGTCATCGTCCGCCCGCCCAGCCCGGAAGGGCGTCGGTTAGGGAAAGAGG
>NZ_JAKKFF010000165.1 GCF_022229015.1 Micromonospora foliorum | reverse complement strand
TCCCCGCCGTTGATCAAGAGGTTTCGGTCACCGGGGCAGCGTTTTCTGACCGAAAGCTCTTGATCAACGAGCTGGGATGGGGTCAGTAGGGGTTGCCCTGGCCTGGGGGGCGGGCGTGGAGGAGCGCGGCGGGGCGGCCGGGCAGGTTCCGTGCGCCGGACATCGGCGGGCTTGCCGTGTGGTCGCCGTCGGCCATTCCGGCGAAGAGTTCCTTGAGCGCCGTCAGCGCACTGATCTTGGGGTGCCAGCCGAGCTCGGTCTCCGCGCGCTCACTGGACATCAGCGGGGCGTTCAGAGCCAGCTCCACCCAGCCCACGTCGACCGGTTGCAGCCGCGCCCGCCAGGTCAGCGCCGCCGCCGCCCGCAGCACCGGCGCGGCGACCGGCACCGTCCAACCGTGGAAGTGCCGGGCCACCAGCTCCGGAGTGAGCACCGGGTCCGCGGCGACATTGAAGGCGCCGCGCGCATCACCCAGCACCGCCCGGGCGTACGCGTCAGCCACGTCATCGGCGTGCACCGCCTGCATCCGCAACCGGCGGTTCGTCGGCACCAGCGGGATCCGGCCGAAGCGCAGCAGCCGCACCGGTGCCAGCGGGCCGAGGAAGTATCGGGTGATCTCCGCACCGGCAGCCCGCTGGAAGATCAACCCGGGGCGCATGCGTACCACCCGCAGCGCCGGGTGATCCCGTTCGATCCCGTCCAGCAGCGCCTCCACCTCCGCCTTGTGCTCGCTGTACGACGAGCCGGGCACACCGGTGGCCGGCCACCGCTCGCTGATCGGGTGGTCTTTCGGGCCGGGCGCGTAGGTGCCGATCGACGAGGCGTACACCAGGGCCGGCACACCGGCCTGGACCACCGCGTTGATCACCGCCCGGCTGCCCTCGACGTTGGTCCGGCGCAGGACCCGCTGGTCGTGGCTGGGCTGGATCTGCCAGGCCAGGTGCACCACCGCGTCAGCGCCTGCGAACACCTCGGCGAGCTGTCCGGCCGCGCCCAGCGCGCCGATGTCGCAGGAGTGCCACTCCACCTGGTCGTACGGCTCGCCGGCATCCGGGCCGGGCAACCGTCGAACGACCCCGGCCAGGTCCACGCCCCGCTCCCGGCGCAGCCGCCGCAGCAGCGCCGTGCCGACGTTGCCGCTCGCCCCCACCACCACGATCCGCATGCCCGACCCCGTACCCGCCCAGCCGCAGCTCAACCACCCACCAGCGTGCGGTCCACGGCCCGCCGCTTGATCCACTCGACTCCCTGAAAGTCGGGGTATCCGAACGCGCCGGACCACCCGACTTCCGGGACCCCGAGCCGATCAAGGACGAGGGGACTCCCGTACCCAGCCGTGCTTCTCCTTGCCCCGCCGGCCGGTCGTGGCGGCCAGGCAGCGGGGGCAGATCCAGCCCACCGCGTCCGCCTCGGTGAGCACGTCGGTGCCCGAGTAGTCGAAGGGCACGTGCGGGAAGCGACGCAGTCGGGTCCGGCTCAGTGCCAGGCCACAGACCGTCTGGTTCTGGCCGGGCAGCCAGGCATGGACCTCTCCACCCGGCTGGCGTACGCCATCGCGCCCGACCTCCTCCCCGGAGGCCGCCACGGCCGGCGAGCGGTTTGCTGTCATGCCGGTCCTGGTTCCCCACCGGCCCCCACCCATGCGCCGCCGCGCGAGGTCCCTCGATTCACGTCCGATCACCGACCCAGCGCCCCCACCCTCGACCGTGCCGCCGACAGGTGATGATCAAATGAGGGAGAGCCGGCCAGCCGCAGCCATCGACGGCGGGCCGGAAGCCGAGAGTCGTCGACGCTCACCGTCGGGTAACCTGAGCGCGCGGGCCGCTAGCTCAATGGCAGAGCTGTGGACTTTTAATCCATAGGTTCAGGGTTCGAGTCCCTGGCGGCCCACTCTCCACCCCTTATGAGCTGCGCAAACGCCAGGCAAAGATCATCGGGCACAACCAGGGCACAAACTAGATCCGATCTTGGCCGGTGGAGGGTTCCCGCCGCTTGCCGCCTGCCTGCCGCAGGAGGTTGCCCACCAGGCCGCGCGGACGGTCCTTCTTCGGCAGCCAGTGGACGTAGGTTTCCAGCGTGATCCGCAGGTTGGCGTGCTGTAGCGCCTTCTGCACCTCCTGCGGCTCGCCAGGTCGAAGCGGTCGATGCCATCCGGTCCTTTGAGCCCTCGACGCACTGGACGGTTGTATCGCTGTGGTGCCCCCCGAAGGGTAGCGGAGGAGCGTGCCCGAGCCCGGGGCACGGGAGACCTAGAGGACCGCATGAGGGCGTGGATCAGACTCAGTCACTCAACGACGCCGATCTCTTCATCGACACTGCGGCCCACACCCCGGATCAAGCGGCACTGCGGATTCACCAGGCAGTGACGCTATGGAGAGCAACGTGAACGTTGACAAGAGCCCAGCCGTGCGGGAGTACGCAGGCTTGATCTGGATCGACGACAAGCCCGCCACTCGTCTGCGGATTCTTGCCAGGTCCCTCGATGAGGCGGAGTCTCACGTTATCGAGGAGTACGGAGAAGGGCACATCATCTCCATCTGGAACGAGAAAGATGCGACGAGCGCGCGATAGCGCAGCGCACCTCGGAATCGTGCCAAGCCCGAGACCGGCACGCGACCTCCACCAGCACCGGGCGCGCCGTGTCACGCACCATGTGAAACCACCGCGTAACGCATCAAGCGGAGTCAGACAGCCGGCTGCCGGCGATGTTGTGCAAAGTTTCTGTACGTCTTCAAGGCGGCCCTGAACGGGCCGCACGCGCCGCCGCCTGGGCGCGCGTCCGTCGCTCCGCTGGCGCTCCGACTCCGGCCACGCAACACGCCCGGCGGCTGGCGCGGAAGCAAGGGCCGCCGCAGAACTACAGGCGGTTCATCGGTGTAGAAGTGGGCCGGCACCCGGCCGGTAGCCTACGCCGACAGGTGCGCCAACTGCGCCCCCGAAACCGTTCCGTTACTGGCTGTGACTATCACTAGCTTGGCCAGCAGCCCTAGCGGCAGTCGTCCGCCCGGGCTCCCGTATCTTTGCGCTTTCGTCACTGTTTCTTCTTCTTTACGTTTACATTCTTT
>NZ_JAKKFF010000164.1 GCF_022229015.1 Micromonospora foliorum | reverse complement strand
CCCACACCACCGGCGCGCGGGTGGCGGCCAACGCGTCGCGCAGCGCGGGCTGCCGGGCCACCCCCCGGCCGTAGTCGCTGACCAGCACCGCCGACGCCGCGCCGATCACCCGGAGCACCTCGTCGGAGGGCTGACCCGGCTCCCCGGACGTGCCGCCACGGTCGTGGCGCAACAGCACCCGCCCCCGGGCCCGCAGCCGGATCTTCTCCGGCGTCGCGCCGGAGAGGGCCAGCGGGTACACCTGCACGCCGGCGGCGGCGAGCAGAGCGCTCAACCGTGCCCCGCCGGCGTCGTCGGCGAGCGCGGTCACCAGCACCACCTCGGCGCCCTGCGCGGCGGCGAACACCGCCGCCAGCCCGGCGCCGCCCGGTCGGTCGGTGGCCACGGTCTCGTCGAGCACCGGCACCGGGGAGTCCGGGCAGAGCCGGTTCACCACACCTTCCACATCCCGGTCGAGCAGGGTGTCCCCGAGCACCACCACCGGTCCCCTCACGCTTGCCTCCTCATCCTCACGCGTCGACCCGCTGTCCGGCTCACGCGTCGACCTGCTGCCCGGTCCCGCCGTCGAGCACCACCTCGACGCCGGTGCGCACCGGCGCGGGCTCCCCGGGCCCGGGGTGGACGGTCGCCGGGTCGGCGACCGTCGCCAGCGCCGCGGGCAACTCCTGTTCGAGGTACTCGCAGAGCAGATGACTGGTCACCAGGTGCAGCTCCTGGACCACCTGGGTGTCCGGGGACGCGACGGCCAGCACCTCGTCGCAGGCGTCGGCGAGCGGATTGGGGGCGGTGCCGGTGAGCGCCCAGGTGGTCACCCCGACATCACGGGCGGCCTGCGCGGCGGCGACCAGGTTGGCGCTGGTTCCGCTGGTGCTCAGCAGCAGCAGGACGTCGCCGGGGCGGCCGTGGGCACGCACCTGGCGGGCGTACACGTCGGCGTAGCCGTAGTCGTTGGCGATGGCGGTGAGCGCGCTCGTCTCGGCGTGCAGCGCGATCGCGGACAGCGGTTGACGGTCGTCACGCAGCTTGCCGACCAGTTCGGCGGTGAGGTGCTGGGCTTCGGCGGCGCTACCGCCGTTGCCGGCGACCAGCAGGCGACCCCCGCCGGCCAGCCGGTGGGCCAGGTCCGCGCCCCAGCGCGCCAACTGCCGCTCACACCGGCGGTACGGCACCAGCGCCGCGGCGAGATTCGTCAGGTGGGTGTCGAGCAGGCTGCCCGCCGGCATCAGGCCACCACCCGGGTCGGCCGGCGCACGGCGGCCACCTCGCTGTAGACCTCGACCAGCCGCTCGGCGGTGGCCGCCCACGAGTACCGCGCCCGGGCCCGCTCACGTGCCGCCGTCGCGTACGCGAAGCGCCTGATCCGGTCGTCGAGCAGCCCCTGGATGGCGATGGCCAGCGCGTGCGGGTCCCGGGCCGGTACGAGGTCACCGGTCGTCCCGTCGACCACGGTGTCCCGGATGCCGCCCACGGCCGTGCCGACGACCGGCACCCCACAGGCCATCGCCTCCAGCGGGGTCAACCCGAACGGCTCGTACCAGGGCGCCGCGACCAGCAGGTCCGCCGAGCGGTACCAGCGGCCCATCTCCTCCCGGGGCACCGCGCCGACCAGGTGCACCCGGTCGGCCACCCCGCACGACTCGGCGAGGGCCCGCAGCCGCCGGGCGTACGGGTCGGTCTCCAACAGCCCCTCGGGTGGGCCGCCGACGACCACGCACTCGGCGTCCGGGACCAGCGCCATCGCGCGGATCACCGTCTGGAAGCCCTTGCGCTCGACCAGCCGCCCCACGGTGAGGATCCGGGCCCGTCCCGGTTCCCGGTCGGCGGCCGGTCCGAGCGGGGCGAAGGTGGCGAGGTTGACCCCGGAGGGCACCACCGTCATCCGGGACCGGGGCACGCCCATCCGGACCAGCTCGCCCACCTCGTCGCGGCACTGCGCGACGATCCGGTCCACCGAGCGGCCCAACTCCCGCTCGTAGGAGACCCGTCGGGCCGGGCTGGTGTCCTGCACACCCTGGTAGCGGCGCTTCACCGTGCCCAGCGCGTGGTACGTCTGCACCACCGGCACCCCGGTCTGCCGGCCCGCGGTCAGCCCGGCCAGACCGCTCATCCAGAAGTGCGCGTGGATCACCTCGGGCACCCAGTCGCCGCCGCGCCAGCGCTCGATCAGCCAGTTGCTGAACTCCCGCATGTGCGGCAGCAGCGCGTCCTTGGCCACCGGCTCGGCCGGGCCGGCCGGCACGTGCACCACGTCGTACCCGTCCGGGCTGCGGACGGTCACCGGCAGGTCGGGCGCGTCGCGGCGGGTGTAGACCCGCACCTCGTGCCCGGCGGCGGCGAGCGCGGCGGACAGCTCCGCGACGTGCGTGTTCTGGCCGCCGGCATCCTCCCCTCCGAGGACGGCGAGCGGGCTGGCGTGCTCCGAGATCATCGCGATCCGCATACTTCCTCCTCCAGCAGCCGGTCCCAGTCAGCGAGGAAACGGTCGAGGCCGTACCTGTCGCGCGCGGCGGTCCGCGCCGCCGCTCCGGCCTGACGCGCGGTCGCCGGTTCGGTGATGAACCGGCGGGCGGCGTCGAGCAGGGTGTCGGTCCGGGTGGCGAGCGCCCCCGCCTCCGGGGGCACCGCCATCACCGCCTCGGTGGTGGCGAGCGCGACGACCGGCATGCCGATCGCCATCGCCTCGATGAGGCTGAGCCCGAGGGAGGTCCACCGGCACAGGTGCAGGTACGCCCGCCGCCGGGCCAGTTCGGCGTGCATCCGGTCCTGGGGCACGTCGTCGTGGCTGGTGAGCCGGTCGGCGGGCAGCCCGAGGTGGTCGGCCAGGCCGGCGACACCCATGCCGAACACGTCCAGCGGCGCGATCTCGGCGAACTGGGGCAGCAGGTCGGTGCCGGTGACCCGACCTCGCCGTACCGGCTCGTTGATCACCACGGCGAGCCGGTCCAGCTCGCCGGTGTAGGACGCGGAGGGGGCGACGATGCCGTGGTCGACCACTGTGGTGCGGGTGGCGCCGGTGTCCCAGAAGATCTGGTTGAACCCGGTGACGTGCGCGACGAGCAGGTCGTCGCGGTCGGCCATCGGGTGACGCGTGTTGGGCACGTCGCCCTTGGGGGTGTTGTGTTCGACGTAGATCGCGGGGAGGTCGCGGCCGGGGCGGCGGCGAAGCCACTCCTCGGCCCGGTCGATCTCCTCGGGGCGTTGCAGGATGACCAGGTCGACGTCGGCGCCCGGCAGTTCCTCCGGGGTGACCTCGACCGCGCTGTCCGGCCACGGGTAGGTGCGGGCCCGGCCGAGGCCGTAGGGGCCACGGTCGGGTGTGGTGGGGATCAGGTAGCGGTGGCTGCCGTGCACGAACGACGTGGTCCAGGAGCCGTGCACGTGCCAGAGCAGGATGTTCATCGTCCGCCACCACCGCTGGGGGCGAGCGTCCGGAGCGCGGCGACCACCTCGTCCGGGTCGACGCCACTGAGGCAGGGGTGTCCGGGGACCGGGCAGCTGGCCGCCCGGGTGTCCCGGCAGGGCGCGGCGGCGTCGCCGAGCCGGACGGTGGGCACCCGGTAGGGCCCCCACTGGCCGAACGGGACGGTCGGCGCGAAGAGACTCACCACGGGCACTCTGGCGGCCGCCGCCAGGTGCGCGGGCCCGGTGTTGCCGACCACGACCGCGCCGGCGTCCGCGATGATCGCCGCCAGTCCGGCCAGGG
>NZ_JAKKFF010000163.1 GCF_022229015.1 Micromonospora foliorum | reverse complement strand
CGGCGGGTCGACCTGGACTGTTCCTCTCCGACATCGCGAACCTGTCGGCGCACCGTCAAGACCTCGTGCGTTCCGCCCAAGCCCACGTAGCATCGGTAACAAGCCGCATCACCAAGGTGGTAACCGCCCACCCCGAAGACGCCACCTACAGCCCACCCCCCATCCTCTCACCCCCCACCCCACCCCCACCCCCTCCTGGTTGATCAAGAGGTTCGCGTCATTTTCGATCTCCTGGGTGACCGAAACCTCTTGATCAACAGGGCGATGGGTGGGTGGGTGGGTGGGGTTAGCCGGCTTCGACGATCATGGCGGCGCCGACGGTGCGGTTGGTCGCCTCGTCGATGATGACGAAGCCGCCGGTGGTGCGGTTGCGGCGGTACTCGTCGGCCAGCAGCGGCACCGTCGTACGCAGTCGCACCCGGCCGATCTCGTTGAGCCGCAGTTCGTCAGCCGACTCGTCGCGGTGCAGCGAGTTGATGTCCAGCCGGTAGTGCAGCCCGCGCACGATCGCCCGAGCCGACCGGGTGGTGTGCTTGATCGCGTACCGGCCGCCGACGCGCAGGGGGGCCGTCTCGTCCATCCAGCAGACCATCGCCTCGATGTCCTGGGCCACCGCCGGTGCGTTGTTCGGCCGGCAGATCAGGTCACCGCGGGAGATGTCGAGCTCGTCGGCCAGTCGTACCGTCACCGACATCGGCGGGAACGCCTCCGGGACCGGCCCGTCGGCGGTCTCCACGGCGGCGATCCGGCTGGTGAAGCCGGAGGGCAGCACCATCACCTCGTCGCCCGGCTTCAGTACGCCGGAGGCGACCTGACCGGCGTAGCCGCGGTAGTCGGTGATGGTGGTGGACTGCGGGCGGATCACGTACTGCACCGGGAACCGGACGTCGACCAGGTTGCGGTCGCTGGCGATGTGCACCCGCTCCAGGTGGTGCAGCAGCGACGGACCCTCGTACCAGGGCATGTTGTCCGACCGGGTGACGATGTTGTCGCCGCGCAACGCGGAGATCGGCACCACGGTCAGGTCCGGTGCGTCGAGCTTCGCCGCGAACGCGGTGAACTCGTCGGCGATCCGCTCGTAGACCTCCTGCGACCAGTCGACCAGGTCCATCTTGTTGACACAGAGGACCAGGTGCGGCACCCGCAGCAGGGAGCAGAGGAACGCGTGCCGGCGGGACTGCTCGACGAGGCCCTTGCGCGCGTCCACCAGGATCAACGCCAGGTCCGCCGTCGAGGCCCCGGTGACCATGTTGCGGGTGTACTGGATGTGGCCCGGGGTGTCGGCGATGATGAACTTGCGCCGGGGGGTGGCGAAGTACCGGTACGCCACGTCGATGGTGATGCCCTGTTCCCGCTCGGCACGCAGGCCGTCGGTGAGCAACGCCAGGTTGGTGTATTCGTCACCGCGGGCCGCGCTGACCGCCTCCACGGCGGCCAACTGGTCGGTGAAGAGCGACTTGGTGTCGTAGAGCAGCCGCCCGATCAGGGTCGACTTGCCGTCGTCCACGCTGCCGGCGGTGGCGAACCGCAGCAGGTCCATCGCCCGTGCCTCGGAGGCCGGTGCCAGGATCTCGGTGCTCATCAGAAGTAGCCCTCCCGCTTGCGGTCCTCCATGGCGGCCTCACTGACCCGGTCGTCACCACGGGTGGCGCCGCGCTCGGTGATCCGGGTGGCCGCCACCTCCTCGATGACCTTCTCCACGGTGTCCGCGTCGGAACGGACCGCGGCGGTGCAGGAGGCGTCGCCGACGGTGCGGTAGCGCACCTGCGCCTTGAACCGCTCCTCGCCCGCACGGGGGCGGAAGAACTCGTTGACGGCGTAGAACATGCCGTCCCGCTCGATCACCTCGCGCTCGTGCGCGTAGTAGATCGAGGGCAGCGGGATGCGTTCCCGGGCGATGTAGTGCCAGACGTCCAGCTCGGTCCAGTTGGACAGCGGGAAGACCCGGATCGACTCGCCCGGGTGGTGCCGGCCGTTGTACAGCGACCACAGCTCGGGCCGCTGGTTCTTCGGGTCCCACTGGCCGAACTCGTCGCGGAAGCTGAACACCCGCTCCTTGGCCCGGGCCTTCTCCTCGTCCCGGCGGGCGCCACCGAACAGCGCGTCGAAGCGGTGCTTCTCCACCGCGTCCAGTAGCACCGGTGTCTGGATCCGGTTGCGCATGCCGTCCGCGGACTCCCGGACCATGCCGCTGGCCAGGGCCTCCGGCACGCTCGCCACCACGAGCTGCAACCCCAGCTCGGCGACGCGTTGGTCGCGGTATTCCAGGACCTCGGGGAAGTTGTGCCCGGTGTCGATGTGCATGACCGGGAAGGGGACGTTGGCCGGGGCGAACGCCTTCTGCGCCAACCGCAGCATGACGATCGAGTCCTTGCCACCGGAGAAGAGCAGCACCGGGCGTTCCATCTCGGCGACCACCTCGCGCATCACGAAGATGCTCTCCGCTTCCAGGGCGTCCAGGTGGGAGACCTGGTACGCCGCGGGGGAGGTCATGACACCGGCTCGATTCGCTCGCTCATCCGATTTCCAGACCTTTCCGGTCGGGCATGTCAAGAAAGTCCGCTCAGGTTACCCGGAATGTCTCTGCAGCGCTGCAAGCAACCGGGTGGCGAGATCCTTGCGACAGACCAGGAGGTCGGGCAGGCGCGGATCCGCCTCGTTGTATTTCAGCGCAGAACCGTCGATCCGGGAAGCGTGCAGTCCGGTGGCCGTCGCCACAGCGATCGGGGCCGCCGAGTCCCACTCGTACTGCCCACCTGCGTGGATGTACGCGTCCACCTCGCCGGTGACCACGGCGGCGATCTTCGCTCCGGCCGAGCCCATCGGCACCAGGTGCGCCCCGACGTCCTCGGCCAGGTCGGTCAGGAAGACCGGCGGCCGGCTCCGGCTCGCCGCCAAACGGATCTTCCGCTCGCCGGCTGTCGCCGCCTCCACCGTCATCGGCGGGTACGCCGGCGGGTAGTCCGTGCCCAGCACCCGGTGCTGCGCCGGCAACCCCACCGCCCCGGCGACCAGCCCGTGCGGGCTCGGCGCGCTGCGCGCCCAGAGTGCCACGTGCACCGCCCAGTCCGAGCGGCCCTCCTCGGAGAACTCCCGGGTGCCGTCCAACGGGTCGACGATCCACACCCGGTCCGCGGTCAACCGCGACACCGCTCCGGTGTTCACCTCCGCGGCCCAGGCCAACCGCGAACCCTCGTCCTCCTCGGAGAGCACCGCGTCATTGGGACGCCACTTCGCCAACTCCGTGCGGATCAGGTCGTGCGACACCTTGTCACCGGCCGACTTCAGCGCGCCGGTGTCGGCGAAACCCATCTCCGTACGCAGGTCGAGCAGCGCCTGCCCGGCCCGGGACGCCAACCATCGGGCAAACGCGCCATCGATCATCGGAGGACTGCTCATCTGTCCGCTCCCGTCGCCTCGCCGCGCTGCCCGCACGGGCCCGATCCGCCGCGACTCGCGTCGCCGGTCGCGGCACGCCGAAAGGCGCAGACTACCGGCCCGCCGTTTCCGATTCGGGTACGCCCCGCCCGGCTCAGCTGCCGTGGTAGAGGTTCTGGGTCGGCTCCACGCCCTTGGTGATCACCGACTCCACCACGTCGGCGGCCCGGTCCACCAGGAAATCCAGCTCCTTGCGCTCGGCCGCGCCAAAATCCGACAGCACGTAATCCGCCGGATCCTGCCGCCCCGGCGGGCGGCCGACGCCGAACCGCACCCGGGCGTAGTCCTTCGTCCCCAACGACTTCGACATCGAGCGCAGGCCGTTGTGCCCGCCCTCGCCGCCGCCGAACTTGATCCGCACCTGACCGAAGTCGATGTCCAGCTCGTCATGCACCGCGATCACCTGCGTCGTCGGCACCTTGTAGAACTGCGCCAACGCCGCGACCGGCCCGCCGGACAGGTTCATGTACGTCAGTGGCTTCACCAGCACCAGCTTCGGCCCACCGAACCCCAGCCGCGCCTCGGCCACATCGGCCACCGCCCGCTTGTGCCGGCCGAAACGCGCACTCACCCGCCCGGCCAGCAGCTCGGCCACCATGAACCCGACGTTGTGCCGGTTCCCGGCGTACTCCCGGCCTGGGTTGCCCAGGCCGACCACCAGCCACGGCCCCGCCTCGTCCGTCACGACCCGTCCCTTCCGACGCCCATCCCAGCCGACTCCCGATATGCCGACAGGCGCCCCCGAACATCCGGGGACGCCTGTCGCACAGTACGAACCGATCAGGCCTCGGTGCGCGCCTCGGTCGTCTCGGCGCCCTCGGCGGCGTCCGCGCCCTCGGAGCCCTCGGTGGTCTCGCCGACCTCGGCCTCGGCCTCGTCGGTGGCGGTCTCGACCTCGGGCAGCGTCGCCTCGAGCTGCTCGGCGGTCGGGGCGGCGGTGATCGACGCGACGGTCAGCTCCGAGTCGACGGCCAGCTCGACGCCGGCCGGCAGCTCGACGTCACCGGCGGTCACCAGGGTGCCCGCCTCCAGGCCCTCGATCGACGCGTCGAGGTGGTCCGGAACCTTGGTGGCGTCCGCGGTCACCGAGAGGGTGTCGTGGTCGTGCACGATCAGGGTGTCCCGTGCGGCCTCGCCGGTCAGCTGGACCGGAACGTCGACGGTGACCTTCTCGCCCCGGCGAACCAGGATCAGGTCGACGTGCTCGAAGGTGTCGCGGATCGGGTCACGCTGGATCGCCTTCGGCAGCGCCAGCACCTGGGTGCCGTCGGTGATGTCGATCGCGAAGAGCTGGTTGGCACCGCCCTTGCGGATCGCGGCGGCGAACTCCCGCGACGGCAGCGCGATGTGCTTGGGCTTCTCGCCGTGGCCGTACAGCACGGCGGGCACCTTGCCGGCCCGGCGGGTACGGCGGGCACCACCCTTGCCGAACTCGGTACGGGGCTCGGCGCTGATCTTTACCTCGGACACGGGGAAACTCCTGATGCTTTTCGCTGCGGCGGCTTGTCGTCTAACGGTGCTGGGGCGAGGGGCTCGCTGGGGCTCATGCGTCATGAACGACTGCCCGGAGCACCGCGTCGATGACGGTGCCTCCGTGCGGCGCTTTTCAGCGGCCCGCCGGGCACCCTCGCCGTGGCAACCGCACCAGTCTACCCGAGCTGTTTCCAGGGTTTCCGGCAGTCCCCGTTCACGGCTCAAGACCGGCGCGTCGGTGGTGCTCCCACCAGCGTGCCGGCCCCGTTTCCGCCAGTTTGCCAGCCCCGCCCCCGCCAGCGTGTCGACTGGCGGAAACGGGGCTCAGGCTCAGCTCAGGCCACCGAAGAGGGTGGTCACCGAGCCGTCGTCGAAGACCTCCCGGATCGCCCGCGCCAGCAGCGGCGCGATCGACAGCACGGTGAGCTTGTCCAACTGCTTCTCCGGCGGGAGCGGCAGGGTGTTCGTCACCACGATCTCGCTGATCGAGCTGTTCTTCAGCCGCTCGGTGGCCGGGTCGGACAGCAGCGCGTGGGTGGACGCGACCACGATCTCCGCCGCGCCCGACTCCTTCAGGATGTCGGCGGCCTTGGCGATGGTGCCCCCGGTGTCGATCATGTCGTCGACGATCAGGCAGACCCGGCCCTCCACCTCGCCGACCACCCGGTTCGCCACGACCTGGTTCGGCTTCATCGGGTCGCGGGTCTTGTGGATGAACGCCAGCGGGCAGCCGCCCAGCCGGTCGGTCCACCGCTCGGCCACCCGCACCCGGCCCGAATCCGGTGCCACCACGGTCATCGGCCGGCCGGCGTACTTGTGCTCCACGTACTCGGCCAGGATGTCCATCGCGAAGAGGTGGTCCACCGGGCCGTCGAAGAAGCCCTGGATCTGCGCGGTGTGCAGGTCGACGGTGAGGATGCGGTTCGCGCCGGCGGTCTTCAGCAGGTCCGCCACCAGGCGGGCCGAGATCGGCTCCCGGCCGCGGTGCTTCTTGTCCTGGCGGGCGTACGGGTAGAACGGCAGCACCACGGTGATCCGCTTGGCCGACCCCCGCTTCAGCGCGTCCACCATGATCAGGGTCTCCATGACCCAGGTGTTCACCCCGTGCGTGACGGACTGCACCACGAAGGCGTCCGAACCACGTACCGAGTCCTTGAACCGTACGAAGATCTCGCCGTTGGCGAACTCGTACGCGTCGGCCGGGGTCGGCGCGACGCCGAGCACCTCGCCGATCTCCTTGGCCAACTCCGGAAAGCCACGTCCGGAAAAGAGCATCAGGCTTTTGCGGTTTTCGGCGACGATGCTGCCCATGGGCCCGTCTGCTCCCGTTATGTCGGCGGTACCCGACCCGGTGGTGGTGGGTCAGGGACTATTCGGTTGCAGTATCTCCCGCGCCGGATGTGCCGCCCACCGTCTCGGCCGCCCCGTGCATTGCCTCACTGTCGCTTGCGGCGCCGGCCACCCCCGACGCACCCTTCGCGTCGCCGGCCCGCTGCGCAGCCTCCGCCGCGGCGGTGCCGGGGCGCCGCATGACCACCCAGCCCTCGATGTTGCGCTGGCGCGCCCGGGCGACACCCATCGCACCTGCCGGCACGTCGTCGACGATCACCGAACCAGCCGCCGTGTACGCCCCGTCGCCCACCTCGACCGGCGCCACGAACATGTTGTCCGCACCGGTCCGCGCGTGGTTGCCGATCACCGTGCGGTGCTTGTTCACCCCGTCGTAGTTCACGAAGACCGACGCGGCGCCGATGTTGGTCTGCTCGCCGATCGTCGCGTCGCCGACGTACGTCAGGTGCGGCACCTTCGAGCCGGCGCCGATCTGGGAGTTCTTCACCTCGACGAACGTGCCGACCTTTGCCTTCTCGGCCAACTGGGCGGCCGGCCGCAGGTACGCGTACGGCCCGACGGTCGCGCCCGCGCCCACCTCGGCGCCGACGGCGTGGCTGCGGATCACCGACGCGGCGGGGCCGACGATGGTGTCGATCAGGGTGACGTCCGGCCCGATCAGCGCGCCCGCGCCGACCACCGTGCCGCCGCGCAACTGGGTGTTCTGGTCGACAACCGCGTCCCGGTCCAGCGCGACCGTCACGTCGATCCAGGTGGTGGCGGGGTCGAGCAGGCTCACCCCGGTGCGCATCCACGCCTCGTTGATCCGGTCGCGCAGCAGCCCGCGCAGCGCCGCCAGCTCCACCCGGTCGTTGCAGCCCAACGTCTCGACGTGGTCCTGGGCGACGTGCACCGCCACCGGCTCACCGGCCGAGCGGAGCAGGCCGAAGACGTCGGTCAGGTACTCCTCGCCCTGGTCGTTGTCGGTGGAGAGCTTGCCCAGCGCCTCGCGCAGCCGCACCGCGTCGAACGCGTAGATGCCGGCGTTGATCTCCCGGATCGCGCGCTGCGTCGCGTCGGCGTCGCGTTCCTCGACGATCCGCTCCAGGCGGCCGTCGGCGTCCCGGACGATCCGGCCGAGGCCGGTCGGGTCGGGCACCTCGGCGGCCAGCACGGTGGCCGCGGCGGCGGCCTCCTCGTGGGCGGTCACCAGCGCGCCCACCGTCTCCGGGCGCAGCAGTGGCACGTCCCCGTTGATCACCACGACGGTGCCGGCGCCGTCCGGTACGGCCTCCAGCGCGATCCGCACGGCGTGCCCGGTGCCGAGCTGCTCGGCCTGCAGCACGGGGGTGGCGTCCGGGGCGACCTCGGACAGGTGCTTCCGGACCTGGTCGGCGCCGTGCCCCACCACCACGACGGTGCGGTCCGCGCCGAGCGGGGCGGCGGCGCTCAGCACGTGGCCGAGGAGCGTCCGACCGAGCAGGGGGTGCAGCACCTTGGGCAGTGTCGACTTCATCCGCTTGCCCTCACCGGCGGCAAGTACGACGACGGTACGGAGGTGGGGCTGGGGCACGACGTGGCTCCCGTCGGGACGGCGGACACTCTCGCGGCCATGCTAGCCGCGGCGCCCGGCGCGTTCCCCTCTTACCCCCACCGGACCCTAAAACGGGCGTAGGTGGGCAGCTCGGCCGCCAGGGTTCGAACCTGAAATACGGGTACCAAAGACCCGGGTGTTGCCAATTACACCACGGCCGATCAGCGACGTGGGCACGTCGCACGAGGGATGGACATCCCGCCGCTACACCTTAGCGCCCCGGCCGGCGGACGCCAGCGCTCATCCCGCCGTGCCGCCGGCGCTCGGCGCCGTCGACGTCCCGGGGTAGACGACCCGCCCCCCGGCCGCCCCGATTCCCGGACCGGTCAGGCGCCCACCGCCAGGGTGGTTGACCTGCGACTTTGGGCGGTTACGCGAGGACGATTCGAAACTTCCCCGTGCGATCTACGGTGCCGTAAGTTACGGTGACGTAGGCGTAGCTTCGTGATCGTTACCATCCCCCTGCGAGGTCCCATGTCCACTGCTCTGCTCGATCCCAACACCGCCGGCCCCGGCCCCAAGCCACTCACCGACGGCAGCCAGTCCTCCGGCATCCTGGCCGCCCTCTGGGCTTTCGTGGTGATCCCCTTCGTCGCCCTGCTGGTCGCCGTGCCAATGGCCTGGGGCGGCTGGCTGGGCTGGTCCGACGTGATCATCGGCCTGGTCTGGTACGTCGTCTCCGGGCTCGGCATCACCGTCGGCTTCCACCGCTACTTCACGCATGGCTCGTTCAAGGCCAAGCGGTGGCTGCGGGTGACGCTGGCGGTCGCGGGTTCGCTGGCGGTGCAGGGCGAGATCATTCAGTGGGTCGCCGACCACCGGCGGCACCACGCCTTCTCCGACCTGGAGGGTGACCCGCACTCGCCGTGGCGCTTCGGCACCAGCTTCTGGGCGTTGACCCGGGGCCTGTTCCACGCCCACGTCGGGTGGCTGTTCCGCCGGGAGCTGTCCAACCGCGAGCGTTTCGCACCGGATCTCATCGCCGACCGGGACATCAGCCGGGTCGATCGGCTCTTCCCCGCGCTGGTGGCCATCTCGCTGCTCGGCCCGGCGCTGATCGGCGGCCTGGTGACCTGGTCCTGGCAGGGTGCGCTTACCGCGTTCTTCTGGGCCGGGCTGGTCCGGATCGGCCTCCTGCACCACGTCACCTGGGCGATCAACTCGGTGTGCCACGTCTACGGCGAGCGTCCGTTCGCGATGCGTCAGGGCGACCGAGCGTCGAACTTCTGGCCGCTGGCGATCCTGTCGTTCGGCGAGAGCTGGCACAACCTGCACCACGCCGACCCGACCAGCGCCCGGCACGGCGTGCTGCGCGGTCAGGTGGACATCTCCGCCCGGGTGATCTGGTTGTTCGAGAAGGTCGGCGCGGCGACGCAGGTGCGCTGGCCAAAGCCGGAGCGCCTCGCCGCCAAGCTGGTGAAGCCGGTCGCACCCCGCTGAAACCGGGCGGTGCCCGGGGATGCCGCCTGGCAGGATGGCCGGATGACCGAGCCATGCGGGGGGACCGGACGGCTCGGCGGACGGGGGGCCGGGCCGGATCCGGGTACGGTCGAACGGCGCGGCAGGGTGGTCGGACCGCCCGACAGTGAGGCGACGACGTGAACGGGCACAGCGGAGGAACCATTCGACGGCAGGGCGTCACCGAGCGCCAGCAAGGTGGCGACATGCCTGAGGTCAACGACGACGCGGGGGCGGGGGTCGGCGACCGACGGGTGACGCCAGTGGCGGCACCGAAGGCCAAGGCGCCCTCCCGGGTCCGCATGTCGGCCGCCCAGCGACGGGAGCAGTTGATCGCCACCGGCCGGCAACTCTTCGCCGAGCGTGGTTTCGACGCCACCTCCATCGAGGAGGTGGCGGCCCGCGCCAAGGTCTCCAAGCCGGTGGTGTACGAGCACTTCGGTGGCAAGGAAGGGCTCTACGCGGTGGTGGTGGACCGGGAGGTCCGGGCCCTGCTGGACCGGATCACCACGGCGTTGACCGCCGGGCATCCGCGGGAGCTGCTGGAACAGGCGGCGCTGGCCCTGCTGACCTACATCGAGGAGGAGACCAGCGGCTTCCGGGTGCTGGTCCGCGAGTCGCCGCTGATGTCCGGCACGGCCACCTTCAGCAGCGTCATGAACGATGTGGCGCACCAGGTCGAGCACATCCTGGGCGCCGAGTACAAGAGCCGCGGGTACGACCCGAAGCTCGCCGAGCTGTACTCGCAGGCGCTGGTCGGCATGGTGGCGTTGACCGGCCGCTGGTGGTTGGAGGTGCGTAAGCCGCGCAAGGAGACGGTGGCGGCGCACCTCGTCAACCTGGCCTGGAACGGGTTGTCGCACCTGGAGGCGAAGCCGACGCTGATCACCGCGCGGCGTCACTGACCCGATCAGCGGCGGTGCACGTCGGCCACCGGGTGCTTGCGGTGCTCCAACTCCGCCTCGGCGGATTCCGGTGGACCGACCTTGTCGTAGAGACCGGTGCCGAGCAGGATCAGGCCGAACAGCATCGACACGACCACTGTCGACATCGAGAAGTTGAGGAAGTTCGCCTCGGTCTGCAGCACCGACATCATCAGGATGCTGGTCACCAGGAACACCACGCCGGCGGTGAGGTTCATGTAGTGGCCGAGGTTGCTGCGCCGCGAGGCCCCGATGATCAGGACGATCCCGAAGATCACCGAGGCGAGCGAGAAGGCCAGGTTGGTCCGGAGCCCGAGGGCCCAGGTGCTGCTGCGGGCAAAGAGCGGGTCACCGATCGTCTCGGCGACGCCCCAGACGCCGAAGACCAGGATGTAGACGCCGATCAGCCCGGAGAGGACCCGGTAGAGCGGCCGTGCCGGATGGTTAACCGGAAAATGCGGCATGCCCAGACCCCCTGAAGTGACCGTTTCAGGGGAATTGTCGCCCAGAGCAGAGCCAACTGTCCGGAAAACCACAATGCCGACGCGGTCCGCCGAGAGGCTGGGCCAGGTCAGGTTTTCGCCGGAGCCCGAGCTGCGCAGGGATCAAGCCTGACCGCCCGGAGCAGCTCGGGCTCCGGCGAGAACCCACGGCCCCAACCGCAAGAACTCAGAGAACGAGACGAGCCTTCTGGAACGCCTCGGCCTCGTCCTCCGTGCCGACCTTGCCGTACATGCCGACCATGAGCAGCACCAGGGCGGCCGTCATCACCACGATCACGGTGGCGATGCTGAAGTTGAAGATGTTGGCGTCGGTCCGGATGAAGGCGAGACCGGCCAGGCTGACCATCATGAGGCTGTACGCCAGCCACTGGTTGATCGCCACGTCGATGTTGCGGCCGAGCGCCGTACCGACCAGCACGACGATCCCGAGCAGCACGCTCAGCAGCGAGAAGCCGAGGTTCGTGCCCTGACCGAGGACCCGGGTGTCGTCCTGGGCGAGGATCTCGTTGCCGGTGCTCGCGATGATGCCGAGCACACCGAAGACGACCAGGTACAGACCGGTCAGCCCGCCGATCGCCCGGTAGATCGGCCGCGCGGGGTGGTTGACGGGGGTGTGTGCCATGTCTGTGTCTCCAACGCCGTGGGGTAGGTGTCGCCGACGATTGTCTCGCATGTGGTGGTGTGACGCCGCACACGGGGCCCGGGCCGGCGCGCCCGGCCGGTCAGCTCTCGGGCAGGTCCTCGGCGAGGGTCATCCAGCTATCCTCGATCCGCTCCCGCTCGGCGCGGAGATCCTTGAGCTGGGTGTCCAACTCGGCGACCCGGGCGTAGTCGGTGGCGTCCGCCGCGAGCTGGTCGAGCAGCGTGGTCTCGCGCTGGTCGAGCTTGCCGAGCTGCCGCTCCAGCCGGGTCAGCTCCTTGCGGGCCTGGCGGACGTCGGCGGCGGACATGCCGCCTCCCGAGGGAGCAGCGGGCGCGGAGGTCGAGGTGACGCCCGCCCGGGAAGAGCCGGCTCGTTCGGCGGTCCGCGCGAGGTACTCGTCCACGCCGCCCGGCAGGTGCACCAGCCGACCGTCGCCGAACATCCCGTACGCCGTGTCGGTGACCCGCTCGATCAGGTAACGGTCATGGCTGGCCACGATGATCGTGCCGGGCCACGAGTCGAGCAGGTCCTCCAGCGAGGCGAGGGTGTCCGTGTCCAGGTCGTTGGTGGGCTCGTCGAAGAGCAGCACGTTGGGCTCGCCGGCCAGCAGCCGCAGCATCTGCAACCGGCGGCGTTCCCCCCCGGAGAGGTCACTGACCGGGGTCCAGAGCCGGCGGTCGTCGAAGCCGAACACCTCGGCAAGCTGCGCGGCGGAGACCTCCCGGTCCCCGAGTTGGACCCGGCGGGCGACCTCCTCCACCGCTTCCAGCACCCGCAGGTGCCCGGGCAGCTCGGTGAGCTCCTGGGAGAGGAACGCGGGCCGCACGGTGGAGCCGGTGCCGAGGCGGCCACCATCGGGGCGGGTGATGCCGGCGAGCATCCGCAGCAGCGTGGTCTTGCCGGCGCCGTTGGCACCGAGGATGGCGATCCGGTCGCCGGGGCCGACCAGCCAGGTGACGTCGCGCAGGATCTCCTTCGGGCCGGCGTGCAGCTCGACGTTCTCCAGGTCGTACACCTGCTTGCCCAGCCGGGAGGTGGCCATGCGCTGCAACGACATGGTGTCGCGGGCCGGCGGCACGTCGGCGATCAACGCGTTCGCGGCGTCGATGCGGAACTGCGGCTTGGAGGTCCGGGCGGGCGGCCCACGGCGCAGCCAGGCGATCTCCTTGCGGAGCAGGTTCTGCCGGCGGGCCTCGGTGGCGGCGGCGACCCGCTCGCGTTCGGCGCGGGCGAGGGTCCAGGCAGCGAAGCCACCCTCGTAGGCGCGGACGGTCTGGTCGGCGACCTCCCAGGTGGTGGTGCAGACCGCGTCCAGGAACCACCGGTCGTGGGTGACCACGACCAGGGCGCCCTTGCGGCCGACCAGGTGCCGGGCCAGCCAGTCGACACCGCCGACGTCCAGGTGGTTGGTGGGCTCGTCGAGGATGAGCAGGTCGGAGTCGCGGACGAGCAGCGCGGCGAGCGCCACCCGGCGTCGTTCGCCACCGGACATCGGGCCGACCGGCTGGTCGAGGCCGAGGTGCGGCATGCCGAGGCCGTCGAGGATGGCCCGCACCCCGGCGTCGCCGGCCCACTCGTGCTCGGCGCCCATGCCCTCGGCGAGCCAGGCGGTGCCGAGCACCACGTCCCGGACGGTGGCCTCGGGGGCGAGGGTGAGCTGCTGGGGCAGCCAGAGCACGCGCAGGTCACGGCGGTGGGTCACCCGACCGTCGTCGGGGTCCTCCTGCTTGGTGAGCAGCCGCAGCAGGGTGGACTTGCCGGCGCCG
>NZ_JAKKFF010000162.1 GCF_022229015.1 Micromonospora foliorum | reverse complement strand
GCGGTGCGGGAAGCCGCCGACCGCTACGCCGAGGTCGACCGGGCGGCCCGCCGCCGCCTCGCCGGGGAACCGTGATGGACGCGCTGGACCGGCTCGCCGAGCCCGGCCTCGACCTGCTCCGCCGGGTCGACACACTGATCGCGGCCGGCGTCCCCGAGGGGCACCGGGTCTGGCCGCTGCTGCGCCGCATGCAGGTGCTGCCGGGCGACGCGGTCCGCAGCTTCCTCGACCTGCACCCGGTGCCGCTCGCCAGCGCCGGCCACGCGGTGCGCCGGCTCGTCCGGGGGTACGACGAGGTCTCCACCGCACTCACCGACTCGGTGCTCTGGTCCGGCCCAGCCGCCACGGCCTACGGGCAACAGCGGGCGGCGCTGCTGCGCCACCTCGACGAAGGGCCGGACAGCCTGGTCGGGCGCCTCGAATCCACCGCCGGTTACGCCGACGCCCTCGCCGACTGGGTGGAGGGCAGCCGTCTCGCGCTGGCGCGCACGTTGGCCGACGTGCTCCGCTCGGCCGAAGCGGTCGCCGTGGTCGCCGCCACCGCCACCGGCGCGTCGACGCGCCCCGGTCCGGTCGGGCCCGGTGTGGCCGACGCGGCCGAGATCGCCGCACGGGTGCTGGCGGTGCTCTGCGTCGCGTACGACGGCGCCGAGACGCTGCTGCGACAGTGGGCGCCGAGCCTGGCCGAGACCGCGTGGCGTCCGCCCACGGACGGGCGACCCCGCTACGACCAGCCCACCCGGGTCGGCTGGTAACCCGGACTTCGTTCCTCCGGCTGTGGCCGCGTCGCCTCTGGCCTCGGTACTCCGGCTGTGGCCGCGTTGCCTCGGGCCTCGGTCCCCTGGCCGTGGCCGCGTTGCCCGGATCTCGGTCCGCCGGCCGTGGCCGCGTTGCCTCGGACAGGCCACGGCGTCGCTCGCGGGCACCTGACCGGAGCCAGCGCCCACGGCGACGCCGTGGTCTTCCCCCTGCACCCCCCGCAGGTCTGCCTCCACTCAACGCCGCCGAGGCACGTCTTGTCTCCTGCCCGGCCCCGGATTCAACCGTCCGGGCGAGGAGCAACGGCACGACGGGACGCCCGGCAATCGGTCAAGTCGACGGTCATGAATGGCAGCGGGGCGTAGCCGGCCGGTGCGCCTTACGCCGTGAGCCGTCGTAGGGTGGGGGGATGGGCATGCTCTGCGCGGTCAGCTTCAACCGGTACGGGCGCCTCTACTACCTCGACCCGGGTGAGTTGCGTCCGCAGGTGGGCGACCGGGTGCTGGTGCCCACCGATGACGGGCCCGAGGTGGCGGAGTGCGTATGGGCCGCGCAGTGGGTGACCGAGGACACCGACGGGTTCCCCCGCCTGGTCGGGTTGGCCGGCGACGACGACCTACGCCGGGACGAGGCGTTGCGTCGGCGTAAGGCCGAGGCGAAGGTGGCCGCGAAACGGCTGATCCGGTCGCACGGCCTGCCGATGAAGGTGGTGGCGGTCGACCATGTGCTCGGCTCCGCCGAGAGCGGCGGTGAACGCAGCACCGTGTACTTCACCGCCCCGCACCGGGTGGACTTCCGCTCCCTGGTCCGCGACCTGGGCGCGACCCTGCACTGTCGGGTGGAGCTGCGCCAGCTCTCCGCACGCGACTCCGCTCGGGTGCAGGGCGGCATCGGCTCCTGCGGCCGCGACCTGTGCTGCGCCACCTTCCTCACCGACTTCGAGCCGGTGACCATCCGGATGGCGAAGGACCAGGACCTGCCGCTCAACCCGCTGCGCATCTCCGGCGCGTGCGGCCGGCTGATGTGCTGCCTCAAGTACGAGCACCCGCTGTACCAGCGTTTCCAGGAGACCGCCCTGGCGGTCGGCAGTCGGGTCTCCACCCCTGAGGGCGACGGTCGGGTCGTCGGCCACAGCGTCCCGCGCGACGCGGTGACCGTACGCCTGGACGCGGACGGCTCCCGCTGCTCCTGCTCCCGAGCCTCCGTCTGCGCCCCCCGCCAAGCCCACGACCAGCACTACACCCCCTAACCCCGCCCCGCCCGGCACCCTCCCGCCCGGCGCCCGCCTCCCAGCCGAGTTGATCAAGAAGTTTGCGTCAGGAATCGGGCCCAAGGTGACGCAAACTTCTTGATCAACTGGGTTCTGTGGGTGGGTGGGTGGAGTGGGGTGGGTTAGTGCAGGACTGTGGGGGGTTCGGTTAGGTGGGGGGTCAGGGGGGATTTGGGGATCAGCCAGCTTTGGGTGGGGGTCTGGTCGGGGTTCACCTGCCAGTCACGGGAGACCCGGTCCACCCCCAGCGGGTAGATGGTCAGCGTGCCGTCCGGGTCGATGCGCAGTCGCAGGAACGACTTGGAGTCCTCGATGCCCTGGCCGGCGAAGAGTTCGTTGACGTTCACCCCGAACGAGCCCGCCACCAGCAGGTACGCCGCCACCAGCTGGCTGGCGACCAGGCCGATCACCGGGCCGTAGAGCACCGCCGCGGCGGCTGCCGGCAGCGGCCACGGCCAGTCGTAGAACGGCAGCGCCAACCACGCCCAGGTGCCGGCCGCCGCCAGGGCCACCTGCGCCACGCCGTGGCCGACGCCGAGGATCCAGTGCCGCACGTGACGCTTGCCGCTCGCACTCGGCGGCTTGGCGAACAGGGCCGCCGCCAGCACCGTCACGAGCACCATCACCACCAGCGGGACGCTGAACAGCCGCTGGTTGGTGCTGTCGGCCCAGTTCGCCGTCGCACCGGCCATGGCCAGCATCAGCAGGGTGTGCAGGGTGCCGAGCAATGTGGTGAAGCCGGGATTGCGGAACGGCAACCGGGGGAAGATGCCCCAGCCGTAGCGGCGGGACCGCGCGGCGTCCGGGTAACGGGCCACCAGGTCGTACGGCTGGGCGGAGCTGGCCTTGCGGGCCAGCGTGTCCCGCGGTGGCACCTCGATCCGCTCCGGCAGCTTGTGCGTGGGGTAGAGGTACGCGCCGCCGCCACCGCAGGTAATCAGCTGCCGGTCCGGCCCGGAGTACCGGGCGTAGTGGTGCAGGTCGCCGGAGAGCAGCAGCCGCACCCGCGCCCCGGTCGGGTCGATGATCGTACGGATGAAGTAGTCGATCGAGTCGTACGCCGTGGGGTTGTCGGCGGCCTTGACCCAGGTCGGCGCCGGCGCGGCGATGATCACCTTCGACTCCGGACCGAGCCGCCGGGCCACCTCGTCGAAGTAGGCCAGCTGCGGGTCGTCGAGGTACGAGCCGGACTGGTCGTCCACGCCGAGCAACCACCAGCCGGCCGGCAACTCCACGGCGAAGTACGACCGGGACTGCCCGGTGCCCCAGCCCGCGAAGTTGCGGTCCCGGGAACGGACGAACAAGCGCAGGAACGCGGTGAGGCCGTCGTACCAGTCGTGGTTGCCCGGCACCGCGAAGAGCGTGGGCTTCTCGGCCGGAGCCACCGGCAGGGCGGCCTGGTAGGGGCCCTTGCACCGGTCCTCGTACGCGGCGTAGGCCGCCGACGGGTACACCTGGTCCCCGCCCATCACCAGGGTCTGCGCCCGGGGCAGGCGGTGCCCGTCGACGGTCAGCTCGGGCTGCGCCAGCAGGTAAGCCACCGAGTAGGTGGCGTTGAAGCCGTCACCCAGGTCGGCCACGTAGTCGAGCCACAGCCCGCCGTCCGGCCCGACCTGGCGAAAGACGCCGTCGCCGAACGCGTTCTGCAACTCGCGCTTGTCGAGGTACGCCCCGAAGAGCACCGCGAGTAGCGTCCGGATGCCGGTGCTGATCAGCAGAAACGGTGCCAGCCACGGCACCGGCTTGCGCGGCGTGAAGCCCAACTCCAGTGGGTCGGTGCTGCGCGGCCGGTGGGCGGCGCGTTCACCGGCCGGAGCGCGGTCAGGGCGTTCGGTGGGCTCGTCCTGACGGTCGGGGTGGTCGCGTTCGTCGCTCACCCGCCGCAGCGTAGTCCCGGACCCGATCATCCGCTGTCCGGTAAGCGTCCAGATGGCGGCCGATGTCCGGTTGGTGCTGGCAGGCGCGGCGGGGGTATCCCGTGCGGCCGGTGCCGTCGGGGTGCCGTACACTTGCTGATCGTTGCCGCCTTAGCTCAGTCGGCTAGAGCGACGCACTCGTAATGCGTAGGTCGACGGTTCGATTCCGTCAGGCGGCTCGGCACGGAAGCCCAGGTCATCGACCTGGGCTTCACCGTTTCCCGAGGTCGACGACACCGCCACCGGCCGTGCCAGTCCGCAAATAGTCCGCATTCCGCGCCGCGACCGGCTCGTCCAGCCGGTTGGCAACCGCGTCCAGGTCGTCACCGAACAGGCCCGCGTACACGTCCAACGTCATCGACGCCGAAGCGTGCCCGAGTATCCGCTGAACCGCCTTGACGTTCGCACCCGCCGCCACGGCCAGACCCGCCGCCGTGTGCCACAGGTCGTGCTGAGTCAGACCGGCCATCCCAACCGATGCCGCAGCCGGCGCGAAGATCCAAGGCCGGAAGTTTGCGCAGCGGCCCGCCGCTCGGAGCGGTGAACACCAAATCCTCGCGTCGCTTCCCAGCTACGTGCGCGGCC
Source organism: Micromonospora foliorum (assembly GCF_022229015.1). GTDB lineage: Bacteria > Actinomycetota > Actinomycetes > Mycobacteriales > Micromonosporaceae > Micromonospora > Micromonospora foliorum. Next base: position 6,507 of record NZ_JAKKFF010000162.1, on the reverse strand, counting down.
AGCTCGTCGACGAGGAACCGCGGAATCGGTACCGACCGACGCTGATGGTTCTTCGGCGTGCCCTCCAACAGTTCCCCGCCGACCTCCGCGAACGCCACCGCCACGGTCACCCGCCGCCGCAGCAGATCCAGCCGCGACACCCGCAGCGTGGACGCCTCACCCCACCGCAGCCCGGTATATGCCAGGAACCGCACCAGCAGGCCGTACCGACCACACGCTTCCGCGAGCAGCGCCACCTGGTCGTGGTCGAGGAACACCGGTTCCTCCCTGACCACCCGAGGCAGCCGCACGCCTTCTGCCGGATTCCGAGTCATGCGGCCGTCCCGGACAGCGTGAGCCAGGACCAGTGACAGCACCCGGTGCGCGTACCGGACCGTTGCCGGAGCGAGGCCGGACGCGGTGAGCCGCTGGACCCATGCCGCTACCTCTGCGTACGAGAGTGCCGAGAGCGGCAAGTCCTCCCACGTCGGAAACACCTGCCGCCGTAGCGGTACCTCGTACCTGGCACGCGTCGTCGGCTTGAGCTGCACCTGAGCCGCCATCCACTGCGCTGCCCAGGCGCCCACGGTCACCCTCGCCCGAGCGGGGTCGATCCAGTCGCCCCGAGTGATGGAAGCCTTGGCCGACGCCTCCCACCGCTCCGCATCCGACTTCCGATCGAAGTGCCGAGCGATCTCCTTACCGGAGGCATCCCGGACCCGTGCCCGCCACTTCCGATTCGGCCGCTTCTCAATGCTCACGACTACGCCGCCTGCTTGGCGAGCCACGCCCGCACGTCGGCCGGGTCGTAGCGCAGGTGTCGGCCCACCCGGGACGCCTTGGGTCCGATCCTGCGGTACCGCCACTGGTAGAGGGTGCTCACCGGGATGCCGAGGAAGGCTTTCTCCTGCGTCGTGACGGTTGCCGAAACATCGGGCGGTGCCTGGTTGCGTCTGGCGGTGTCGAGCTGAACGCGCCATTGGATGCGCTCGGAGATCGCCCGCAGAACCCGATGCCCGAGCGGCGCCACGTCGGGGTCGGTGGGTTTGGCGAGTTCCCACGCGTGCCGTTGCTCGCCACCGGCCGGCGCAGTTTCGGCGTCGGTGGTGACGCCCAGGAGCGCCTTGACCCAGTCGCGGCGGTCGGCGCGATGGTGGGTGAGGGTTTTGCCGGACCATTGGCGGGAGATGAGGACGCGCCGGCCACCGATGCCGAGGGTTTCGCGTTTGTGGACCTTGTTCTTGCAGTTGCCGGGTCGCAGTCCTTGCTTTGCCTTCTTGGGTTGGACGCCGTAGAGCAGCCAGTTGGCGCATCGCTCCGAGCACGGCGTGTGACGTAGTTCTTGCCAGAGCCGATCGAGGTGTGCCCGTTGCCGGCCGGTGGTCACGTCGTGGCAGTCGGCGGCCTGTTTGGTGAGGTACTTGGTGATGTACCCGACGCACCGATCGGCGTCCTTGGTGCCGGCGAGCACGCCTTTGGCGTCGACCTGGACACCGAAGCGGGCGACGTGCACGGGTTGCGCGTCGGGGTCGGCGTCGACCAGGTCCAGGGCGTCATCCCACGACGGCAGCAGCCGACCGGTGGTCGGGTCGGTGTAGCCAGCGGCATCGGCGTTCCACTGCGGCGCCTGCCCCGGTTCGTAGACCCGTACGTCGACCGAGGGCCACCACACCTGGTGATACGTCGCGGCGGCGACCTGACGCACCAGTGCGCGGGGGATGGTGCCCCGGATGGCGAAGTGCGCGTGCGGGGCAAGCCGTCGCTGCGGCTCAACAGCACCGGCGTACTCGACGTTCCAGCCAACCGCCCGGCGCAGGTTCTGCCAGAACCGATCAAGGCGGCCCGCAAGCGGGCCGCGCCGGCCGGCCGGCGCTGACGGACGAAGATACGGAAATCTCGATTCGTGTTAGATGCTGGCCATGTCGCTGATCATCGGACCCGCGTTCACGATCCCCGGCTACAAAGCCATGGCCCCGCCTGACTACACGACCGAGTGCGACGCAACCGCGTATGCGGCAGATGGCGTGGTGGGATACCCCGCCTTCTGGTGGCACTACCTGTCGGGACCTCTGGGTGCCTACCCGGAGTCGGAGGCCGCCTTCGAGGTGCAGGCCGCTGATTACCACGCGATGGGCGCCGTCCTCGACGACCCCGAGCGCTGGCCCGTCATTTCGGTTCGGCTCCACGGAGAAGTGTGGCTGCGGATCGTGTACCGCAACGTCGAGGATGAGGCGGGGATCGACTTCGTGGAGGAGCGGCCGGGCCGGCCAGCAGAGGTGGTCACCTCGGTCGAGGGCCACGGGTTCACGTCCGCGATGACCTGGGTGGAGCTGCTCGCCGCGGCGGCGCTGCCGGATGAACGGCTGACCTGGGCGCAGCGGCTCATCCTGATGCTGCCCATGCTGGGTCCGCAGGAACTGTCCGAGGACGCCGAGGAGATTATGCATAGGGCACTGGACGGGATCGGTGCGACAAACCGGTTGGCCGTGGCAGGAGCCCTGCTCGACGCCCTGGACTGGCGTACTCACTAGCCGGAACCTAAGGACCTCGGGGCTCCGCCCCGAACCCCGACCCTCCTCGGAGATCCGCCGAAGAAACGACGGCCAGCAGGTGGGATCTCCTCGCCCGCGCACCGAGACGGCTACCCGAGAACCCCCGGCTGCGCCAAGGCCAAGCCGCTTCGCGGTCGCCTACGGCGAGCCTTGGCCCAGCCGGGGAACCTCGGGCAGGGACAAGCCTGCCCGACCGGGGAGATCCCACCAGCCACGAGCGCGGGGTGAACCTGAAGAGCCAACGCGCCCGTACAGCCATCCGTACAGCCAAGACCACCCGCTGACGCCGACGCCACCCGACAACGACAGACGGGCTGACCAGGGAAGCAGCCACCTGACCAGCCATCCGCGATCTTCTTGCAATCCCCGGCCCAGGACCTTCCATGTCGTAACCGCCTGTTACGGTGCGCCGTAGTTGGCCGGTCAGAGCAACCCATGTGGGACAGCGCGGCTACGGGGGGCGGGCACTGGTAGGTCCCCGGAGTGGTCCCGGGACTGAATATGGGACACCGCGACCCGCCCCCGCCACGGCTTGCCACGAGCCCGAGGTGAGCGGTCCGCATCTAGTTCGCACGAGGTCGACGGACGGCGGGGGAGTGGTGCGAGATGTCGAGAGGCAATTCCGCTGCTAGACCGCCGTGTGACCAGGTCGGCGGGGCAGCCATTTTGATCTCGTAATGCGTAGGTCGACGGTTCGATTCCGTCAGGCGGCTCGGCACGGAAGCCCAGGTCATCGGCCTGGGCTTCTGCCGTTTCTCCAGGTCGACAACTGGACCGCCGGTAGGCTGGACCACCGCCGGATGGGCACAACTGCGAGCCGCTTCCGCCTCTTATCGCAGCATGTCGGCGTCGCCCGTTTCCTGGTCGACAGCCACCCGCAGCGGCCAACCGAAACTCACAACGTGGCAACGTCGCGCACCGGTCACCGTCGTCACCTGCTCGACGGTCACCCCCTGCACGCTCGGCGGCTCGCGCGGGTCCTGACGTTCGGCGAGGCGGCGGGCCAGGAATCGCATCGCGATCTGGACCGCCTGATCGGTGTCGACCACGAGACGACAGTACGTAGTGGAGGTCCGGCCCGGCCATGGGTCCGTTGGTGCTCGGCCACCGCGTGTGATGTCATCCGCGGATGAGTGTGCCGCAGTCGGTTGAGGCGTTGTGCGACGAACTACGTCGGCGCGCAGGTTCGGGCCATCAGATAGACCTCTGGGTGCCGGACGACTTGTCGCTTGGCGGCGCGGCAGTACCTGAGGAGCCGACCGGAATCGCCATGGCCATCATCGTCGACACCGCGTTGTCGCTCGGCCTCTGGCCGGAAGGCTTCACCCAGGGAGTCGGCGGGCGCACCTACCACTACAAGCCCAGCGACTGATCCCGTCGACCGATGGACCGCAGGTGACCCGACGGTCATATGTTCAGCAGGCCGCCGTTGCGCAGGGCGTCGTCCTTGATCGCGATGAGATTCGCGGAGACGTACGGGATGTTGTGGGCCTGGTGCCATTCGCTCGGGAAGTACGTGACCAGCCGCGACGTCTGAAATCGGCACTTGATTTCAGGTACGAACCGAGAGTATTTGGCGTCCGTGAAGTACCAGAACGAGTTTTCGTTGTAGAACGCCACGTGGGTCGGATCCTGGTAGGCACCCCGACCGTCCGTGCTGGGGGTCAGCGACAACAGCATCCCGTTCGGCGCCAGCAGTCGGTACAGCTCGTTGAACAGCGCGATCTTGTCCGGGATGTGTTCCAGGAAGTCCACCGCCCGAATGACCCCGACGCTGTTGTCCGGGAGGTCGACACCTTTCGTGATGTCGCAGACGATGTCGACACCCGACCCGCCGTGGTAATCCAGGCCGAGATAGCCTTCCGGCTTGTTGTGGGCGGCGCCCAGGTCGAGCGCCAGGAGCCCCTGCCGCCGCGACCAGGCCAGCACATTATGTTGGATGTTCCGGTCGTAGATCTCCACCGTGCGCTGCTGGATGCGGGCGTTGACATCCGGAATGCGTTGCGTGTTCTTGGCGTGCATCCGTTGGAGGTACAGGCACTTCTGAATGTGATGGAACTCGCTCACCTGGTACATCCGAGCCATGAGATCCGCGTCGTCCGCGACGTCGAGCGACTCGTCGTACCCGCCGACCTTCTCGTAGATGTCCCGGCGGAATGCCCGTACGTGGTTCGGTGCGTACCAGATGTAGCTCACATTGTGAGGTGTCGGCGGCAGTGCCCGGCAGACCAGAACTTCGCGTCCGTCCACCTTGTCGTCGTAGTGCCGCCAACCGAACGAACTCGCGAAACGGTCCTCAGAACGACCGCCGTCCTCCTGGATCTGCGCGGTGTCGCTGTAGACGAACCCCACCTCCGGGTTGGAGTCGAAGGCGTCGACGATCTCTTGCAGACAGTCGCTGCTGAGCAGGTCGTCGTCGTCAAGCTCGACCAGGATGTCACCGGCGGCCTCGGCGCAGGCGTACCCCTTCACGGCGCCGACGCCGTTCAGGTTGTCCTGGACGATGAGCCGGATCCGGTCGTCCTGCCTCTCGGGCCGCCAACGCGATCCCTGATTGAGGATGACCACCCATTCCCAGTCGGTGAACGTCTGCGCGACGAGCGATTCGAAGCACTCGTCGATGAAGCGGGTGCGGTTGCTCCCCGTGAACACCGTTACGCGAGGCGTACGCATCGAGCCGATCACCTACCCGCCGGAGTCGAGGACCGGGCGGTAGGGGTCGTGCGGTACTTCGCAGGAACGGCTTCGGTGAGCCCCTTGTCCAGACGGATCGCGGTCTTGAAGGCGTCCCGCGCTGCCGCGTCCTCACCGGACTGGGACAGCAACATGCCCAGTCGGAGGTAGGCGGTTGACGACTTGTTGTCGATCGACACGAGCTTGCGGTAGATGTCTATCGCCGTCGTGGGTGCCTTGCCTTCCAGTGCGATGGCCTTGTTGTAAAGGGCCGGCTTGTAGTTGGCGTCAACCGCCAGTGCCTTGTCGTAGTTGCTGATCGCCTCGTCGGCCTGGTTGCGCGACTGGGCAATGTAGCCCAGGTTGAACCAGGCGAACTTGTTGTCGGCCTCGGCGTCCAGCAGCTTCTCGAAGGTGGCCTTCGCCGCGTCGAAGTTGCCGGCCTGGCCCTGCTCGACACCGAGCTTGAGCAGATCCGCTGGCGTAGCTTCGGTGCCGCCGTCCGTCCTGTCGGTGTTGCCGGCGTTGTTCGTCTGTGGCTTTTCGGCAGGCTTGTCGCTGCATGCCGTCACCCCGGTCAGCAGGACCGCACCGCAGGCGAGCGACCCGAATATCTGACGCATGCTCATTTCTCCTCCTCGACGATAACGGGGCGGCTCGACCTGCTGTTCGGCCGGTTGGTCTCACTACTGTTGGATGTCGCCCGGTCCGACGTGTTGGACGGAGCCCCCAGTACCAGCGGTGTGGCGAGTGAAATGCAGGAGACCCAGATGTCGGCGCCTCCGCCGGTAAAGGTGAACTGGTAGCCACTGGTTGTCAGTGGCTGGATGAGCACCGGGTTGACGCCTGCACCGGAGAGCTGATATCCGGTTCCGACAGCAATGTCTCCGGGCTCGCAGCCGAAATTGACAGGTGTGTCTGCGATCACGGTCAGCGGCCCCTGGATGTACGCGGCCTGGATTCCGTTGCCCGCCACGCCCTGCGGGCCTTGGGGGCCCGGGGCACCCACCGGTCCGGGTAGGCCCTGCAGGCCCTGGGGTCCTTGTGTTCCCGTGTCTCCCTGGGCGCCCTGCGCACCTTGGGCGCCCTGGAAGCCTTGGGCACCTGCGGCACCCTGGGCGCCTTGTATTCCGGCGTCTCCCTGGGCGCCCTGCACACCTTGAGTGCCTTGAAAACCTTGGGCGCCGGTGGCGCCGGTGGCGCCCTGTGTGCCTTGAGCGCCGGTGGCACCTTGGAAGCCTTGGGCGCCTTGGATGCCGGCGTCGCCTTGCGGGCCTTGGACGCCGGTGGCGCCTTGGGCGCC
>NZ_JAKKFF010000161.1 GCF_022229015.1 Micromonospora foliorum | reverse complement strand
GGACCGTCAGCGGGCAGCTCCAGCCGGAACCGGGTGCCCTCGCCCGGCTCGCTGCGCACGCCCAGCACGCCGCCGAGCAGCTCGGCGTGCTCGCGCGCGATGGCCAGCCCGAGCCCACTGCCCGGCGCGGAGCGGGACGGGTCGACCTGGTGGAACCGGTCGAACACGCGGGCCAGGTGCTCGGCCGGGATGCCGGGCCCCTGGTCGGTGACCTCGAAGACGACCAGGTGGCCCACGCCCGCCACGCTGGCCGTGATCTCCGCACCGCCGTGCTCGACCGCGTTGGCGATGAGGTTGGCCAGCACGCGCTCCAGCCGACGGCTGTCGGTGCGCAACGCGACCGGATCACCGCTGACCCGGACCCGCGCCGACCAGCCACGCGCCGTGACGATGCCGTTCAGCAGCGCCAATGCGTCGACCGGCCCGACGGCCACCTGCTCCCGCCCGGCGTCCAGCCGGGAGATCTCCATCAGGTCCTCGACCAGCCGGCGCAGCCGGACCACGTCGCCGACCAGCAGCCGGGCGGCCGGCCGGGCGTCGTCGGGCAACTGGTCGAGGTGCTCGCGCAGCAGCGACGCCGCGGCCACCAACGCGGTCACCGGGGTACGCAGCTCGTGCGCCACGTCGGCGGTGAACCGCCGCTCGCGGGCCTGCGCGGCCGACAGCGCCGCGATCTTCGACTCCAGTGCCTCGGCCATCTCGTTGAACGTCGCCGCCCAGACGCTGAACTCGTCGCGCCCGCGTACCGGCAGGCGGGTGGCGAGCAGGCCCTCGGTGAGGGCCCGCGCGGCCCGGCTGGCCCGGCCCACCGGCTCCAACGTACGGCGGGCCAGCGTGTGACCCACCGCGGCGGCGAGCAACACCACGAGCACCCAGCCGGCCACCAACGCGGTACGCAGCTGACCCAGGTCGGCGGCGACGTCGTCCTCGACGGTGAGGACGTACAGCTCGGCGGTCGAGCCGGGAATGCGCCCGCCGATCACCAGCAGTCGAGGGCGCTCCGTCGGCGCGGACCGCTGATAGCCGAGCCGCCCGTCCGCGACGACGGCCCGCAACCGGGCGCCCGGCACCGGGGCGTACGCGGGGTGCGAGGCGCGGGTCGGGCCGTCGACGAGCACCACGTGCCGACCGCTGGCCTCGAAGCTGGTGAGCAGTTCGGCGCTGCGCTGCTCGGTCAGCGGCAGGAACTGCCCGGCGAGCACGAGCTGGTAGCGGGCGTCGGCGGCGGCCTCGTGCAGCGACGCGTCCAACCAGGACTGCCGCAGCAGCAGCCCGGTCCCGCCGGCGAGCAACCCCGCCGAGACGCCGGCGACCAGGACGAACGCGATCGTCAGCCGGCGCCGCAGGCGGCCGGGAAGCACCGCGCGTCCGGCCATCGCCGACCCCCCCCGTCAGCCCGTCGACAACTTGTAGCCGGCGCCGCGTACGGTCCGGATCAGCCGCGGCTGCGCCGGGTCGTCCTCGACCTTGGCGCGTAGCCGCTGCACCGCCACGTCGACCAGTCGGGAGTCGCCGAGGAAGTCGTGGTTCCAGACCAGGTCCAGCAGCAGCTCCCGGGTGAACACCTGGCCGGGTCGGCGGGCCAGCTCCAGCAACAGGCGGAACTCGGTGGCGGTGAGCGTCACCTCCCGGCCGTGCCGGCGGACCACGAAGCCGCCCGGGTCGATCTCCAGGCCGTCGACCTCGATGACTGTCGACGGGGCCGGCACGCTCACCCGGCGCAGCACCGAGCGGACCCGGGCCACCAGCTCGGGCAGGTCGAAGGGCTTGCGCAGGTAGTCGTCCGCGCCGCACTCCAGCCCGACCACCACGTCGATGGTGTCGGTGCGCGCGGTCAGCATCAGGATCGGCACCTGACTGGTCCGCCGGATCTCCCGGCAGACCTCCAGGCCGTCCAGGCCGGGCAGCATGATGTCGAGCACGATGAGGTCGACCGGGTGGGCGCGGAACGCGGCCAGGGCCTGCCGCCCGTCGACGGCGGTGTCGACCCGGAAACCGGCGCGGCGCAGACCGAGGGCGGTGACCTCCCGAATCGAGAAGTCGTCCTCGACCACCAGCACGCGGCCCTCCACCACCTGAGGGTAGACCCGGCACCACTGTGCGTAGTCCTGGCAGAACGGTCGACATCGGCGGCCGGCTGGCCCCCTCCGGGCACCGTCCAACGGCTACGGTCAGGTGCCTCCGGCACCCCTGAAACCAGCCCACACGAAAGGGCACGACGTGAAACGTCATGGCTGCGTGATCCGACTTCGCCCCGAGCAGCGGGAGACCTATCTGCGGTTACACGCCGCCGTCTGGCCGAGCGTGGAGAAGACACTGCGCGAGGCGCACTTCCGCAACTACACCATCTTCCTCCACGACGACCTGCTCTTCGGCTACTACGAGTACGTGGGCGACGACTACGAGGCCGACCTGCGGCTGATCGCGGCGGACCCACAGACGCAGGAGTGGTGGAAGCTGACCGACCCGTGTCAGGAGTCGATCGCCGAGCCCGGCTCGGGGGACTGGTGGGCCCCGATGCGCGAGGTCTGGCACCTCGCCGACGAGGCGGTCGCGCAGGTACCCGACCCGACCCGACCCGGCACGGCTCCGGCAGCTGACTAAACGTTCGTACGCCCCAGCGGGGTGACAACCGAGCCCGCGCATTGAAGACTAGCTTCATCCGATCATGTGGATTGGTCAATATCCTACGGAGGAAGCGTGCTCACGAGAAGGAACCTGCTCGTCGCCGCCGGTGCGGCCGTGGTCGGCGTCGTACCGCTGGCTGGCTCGGCCACGGCCGCGTTGCCGGAGTTGGACATGGAGGCGCTGATCAAGGCGGCGCAGATCGACCCGCGTCGGCCGGACACCGCACTGACCGCGGGGGCCAAGGACAGCGTCCTGCTGGTGGAGCGCGCCCTCCAGGCGAGAGGGCTGCTCTCGTCGGCGTACGTCGACGGTCACTTCGGCACCAGCACGATCGCCGCGTACGCCGCGTACCAGCGGTCCCTCGGCTACAGCGGCCTCGACGCGACAGGTCTTCCCGGACCGTCGTCGCTGCGGTCGCTCGGCGAGGGGCGGTACACCGTGGTCAGGGCGATCTCGCCCGGCAGCGTGGTGACCCTGCGCGGTGTGCAGGTCAACACGCGCACCAGGTCGATGCTGTTCGAGGCCGAACGCCTGCTCGGCCGCCAGCTCGACATCACGCAGGGCTCGTACAGCAGCGGTGTGGGCGCCTCCGCCGGCACGCACGACGGCGGCGGCGCACTCGACCTCTCGGTCTCCGGTCTCACCTCGGCCGTCCGGACGGACGTGCTGCGTCGACTGCGCACGGTGGGTTTTGCCGCGTGGCTGCGGACCCCGGCCCAGGGGGACTGGGGTTACCACATCCACGCCATCGCGCTCTCCGACACCGACCAGTCGACAGGTGCGCAGAACCAGGCCGGCGACTATTACCTCGGCCTCAACGGCCTGGCCAACCGGGGCGTCGATGATGGCCCGGCGGTCAGCCCGAAGCGGACCTGGGAGGAATACCAGCGCACGCTCTGAGGCCTCGACCCGGCCAGCGGCACCGCACACCGAGCGGTGTGCGGTGTCGCCGACCGGCCGAGCTGCGAGAATCGGCGGTCGGGCTCGTCCGGCATGTCCCGAGACCGCCTCGTCTTACACCGACGGCGAAAGTCGTCGGCAAAAATGTGGGCGTGCCTGTCGATTGGGACCGGTCCAGTTCGTAGCCCTGGTGAGAGCCCGGCATCGAAACGGGCCGCACACCCACCGGAGGGCACGATGACCGCCACCGCGACCACGACCCACGCCACCACGTCGACCATCGGCGCGCTGATCCGCGCACGACTCCGGTCGACGTCGTCCAGGTGACGGTCTTCCCGGTGATCACCGGACAGACCGGAACCGAGCCGATCTTCCAGGGGGCGGCCGACTTCGACCTGGAGCTGGTCGAGAGCCGGACCCTCGACGGCCGCACCCAGGAGCTCGTCTACCGGCCCACCCTGCACGTCTGAGCCGCCCCCGCGCCGCTACCCCTGCCGGGGAGACGCGACCCCGTCGATGGTGTCGGCGATCGCGTCGAACGGGTCGTACTGGCCCATCTCCTTGGCCAAGACCTCCGCCTGGGAGCGGTAGCCGGGGTCGTTCAGCACCGTCTGCACCGCCGTGCGCAACTCGGTGATCCCCGGCGTGCTGGTGCGCAGATTGACTCCGGCGCCGGTCCACTCGACGCGGGCGGCCACCTCCGGCTTGTCCTCGCTGGCACCGGCGGCCACCAACGGCACTCCGTGATACAGGGCGGTCTGCACCCCGCCGTAGCCGCCGTTGGTGACCAGGGCGTCGGCGTGCGGGAGCAGCCGGTCGAACGGTACGAAGCCGGCCAGCCGCACGTTGTCCGGCACGTCGCGCAGGGCCTGGCGTACCACGGCTGGACCGTCCTCACGTGCGGTGGCGGCCACCACGAGGACGTCGAGATCGGCAAGGGCGCGCACCGTGGGGATGACGAGGTCGTTCAGATCACTGTTGGCGACAGTTCCCTGGGTGACGACCACCACCGGCCGGCCGGACGACAGCTCCGGCCACCAGGCCGGCTCCTCGTAGCCGTCATCGCGGGAAGGAGGAAGCGTACCGACGAAGCGGAGGTGCGCCGGAAGGTCGCTGCGGGGGTACTCGAAGCCGGGCACGGTCAGCTGCAGGTAGTGGTCCGTACGGCGGAAGGGCGTGTCGAAGAGGTAGTCCGGTAGCGTCACGCCCATCTCCTGCAGAGTTGCTTCGCCGAATGTCTGCAGAGCGGCGAAGATCTGGCGCACCTCGGCGTTCATCGCCTGGTTGCGGGCGCGTGCCTCCTTGCCCGACGTCGGCAGTATTCCGGGGCCGAACGCCGGGGTGTCGTCGCTCTGGATCAGCAGGGGGATCGAGCCCAGCGTCACGAGCGTCGGGCGTTCCTCCGGTGCCATGGCGAGGCTGAGCACCGGTATCGACCAGAATCCGAGCTCACCCAGCACCACGTCCGCGGGGAACTCGGCCAGCAGCGCCCGCAGCCCCCGCACCTGGGCGGGCAGGTGGCCCAGGAAGAAGTTCTCGAAGTCGAACGACAGCTGGGCTGGCCCTGGCGGCAGCGTGGCCCGCGCCGGAAAGAGGGTGTCCAACCTCCGGTCGTCGAGGTCGGCTTCGGGAGGCAGCGCCTGGAATCGCGCCCCGATCGCCAGGGCGCGCTCCTCGAACCGGGATCCGGTGTACACGACCACCTCGTGACCACGCCTGACCAGGTCCGCCGCGACCGTGAGGACCGGGCTCACGTGCCCCTGAAAGGGGGTCGCTCCAACGATTACCTTGGCCATGCAGGTCTCCTCATGTGGACGTGGTCACCCGACCGGAACCACCGCCCGGCCTGTCGGCACCCTCGTGAGTCAGCTGCCCGTGCTCGGGTGCCGCAGTGCTTGGTCGTCCGTGACCTGGATGATCGTCTTGCCCGGTGCGCGGTGGTGACGGGCGAACGCCGATGCCGTTTCGGCCAGCGGCCGGACGGCGCCGACGATGGGTTTGAGCCGTCCGGACCGGAGGCGCTGGGCGAGGTCGATCAACCGGGCGCGGTCCGGCTCGACGACGAAGAAGACCGCTCGCCCGTCCCTCGGCTGCACGGTCGGCGGCGCGGCGATGGTGACGACCGTGCCGCCCGGGCGTACCAGGTCGGTCGATCGCTTGAGGATGTCGCCGCCGATGACGTCGAGCACCACGTCCACCTCGCCGACCTGGTGCAGATCGTCGGCGGCCAGATCGACGAAGGTCTGCGCGCCGAGGGCGAGCGCGAGTTCACTGTCGTCGGCGCGGCCGGTGCCGATGACGTGGGCGCCCACCTCCCGCGCGAGTTGGACGGCGATCGACCCGACGCCGCCCGCGGCACCGTGGATGAGCACGGTCTGGCCCGTCGCGAGGTGGGCATGGTCGAACAGTGCCTGCCAGGCGGTCAGTCCGGAGATGGGCAGCGCCGCGGCCACCGCGTGGTCGATGTCGGCCGCGAGCGGGGCGAGGTTGCGAGCCTCCACCGCGGTGTATTCGGCCAGGGAACCGTCACGCGTCCAGTCGGTCAGTCCGAACACCCGCTGGCCCACGGTGAGGCCGGTGGTTCCGTAGCCGAGTTCGACCACGACTCCGGACAGTTCGTGCCCGGGGATGCTGGGTGTCCGGTCGCGTCCGGCGCGATCGGACCACGTCCCCGGCCAGTCGAGTTCCCCCGGGGTGAAACCCGCGGCGTGGACGCGCACGATGACGTCGTTCTCCGCGGCATGGGGGTACGGCATGTCGGTCAGGGTCAGCCCGCCGACACCTGCCGCACGGTCGCGTACGGTGATCGCTCGCATGCCTGTCCGATCAACTCGGCCAGGGCGAACCGACGATCCGCTCGACCGTCGTCACGCGCTGGAACCCGGGGATGAAGTGTTCGAGGATGTCGGAGTTCACGGTGCCGTTGGTGGTCTCGGGGCGGTTCTTCAGCCCGTCGACGTGGGCTCGCAGGAACTCGTTCTTGAAGTCCCCGCGTGGATGGGCGGCGAGGATGTCGCCCAGCTGATCGTGTTCCAGCCCGTCCAGACCGAGGCCGAGCACATCGGTGAGGACGCCGAGGTACGTGGTCGCGATCTCCGGGCCCATCCGGTCGGGAATGCCCGGGGAGGTGTGCAGCGCGATCGCCGTCCACACGGTCTCGGCGGCGGCAGGGGAGAAACCCCGGCCCAGCAGGAACGCGCGCGCGTGGTCGGCACCGTCGATCTCGAAGCGCTGCTCGACGTCGGAAAACGGGGTCAGGAGGCCGGTGTCGTGGAACATGGCCGCCAGATAGAGCAGTTCCGGATCCGGTTTCACGCCCAGCCGGTGAGCGTGAATCAGACCGAAGAGGAAAACCCGACGGGAGTGGTGGTAGATGACCGGCCTGGTCGTTTCCTGGATGTGCCTGGTCGCTTCGGCGACCGCCGCCGTCTCAGGAATCTCCAACCCCGCAATGACCTCTGACATGTCCTCCGACCTTCCCTGCAATATGTGCGGACGTGTTGACGACCCCCATGCTGCCCCCCGATCGTCGTACGCCGCCGCCCTTGTCCGGCCAGGAATCCCTCAGATCCGGACACGTTCTTCCCGTGCGTCCTCGGGGCGTTTACTGCGATGTCTCAGCACAGAACCGCGCCTTGTCGACCGCGAATCACGGAAAGTTCGGTTACCGCCGGAAATCGTCAGCTGTGCAGAACCGCCGTCCCCGCGGGGTCGCCGTCACGCCCGTTCTGGCGTGCTACCAATAAATGGTGCTGAACAGCGGTCCGCATCGCGTCGGGATCTTCGTCTACGACGGGGTGACGTTGTTGGATGTCGCCGGTCCGGCGGAGGTGTTCAAGGAGGCGAACCGCTTCGGCGCCGACTACCGCATCGTGCTGCTGTCGCCGACCGGTGCGGATGTCACGGCGAGTCTCGGGGTCCGGCTGGCGGTTGACGGCGCCGTCTCCTCCGCGCCCGCCTTCGACACGCTACTGGTGGCCGGTTCCGACCACTATCCGCGCGCCCAGGTGCCCGCCGACCTGGCGGACGCCGTACGCGTGCCGGCGGCGGTGGCGGGAAGGATCGCCTCGATCTGCACGGGGGCGTTCGTCCTCGCCGCCGCTGGTGTCCTCGACGGCAAGCGTGCGACCACGCACTGGCAGGTCGCGCACGAGCTCGCCAGCCGGTATCCAGCGTGCCGCGTCGAGCCGGACGCCATCTACGTTCGCGACGGCACCACGTACACCTCGGCCGGGGTGACGGCGGGTATCGACCTGGCGCTCGCGCTCGTCGAGGAGAACCACGGGCCTGATCTGGCGCGCGACGTCGCCCGCGCCCTGGTGGTGTACATGCAACGTGCGGGCGGCCAGTCCCAGTTCTCCGCGCCGCTGCAGGGACCGCCGCCCCGGTCGGTGGAGCTGCGGAAAATCACCGACGTGGTGACGGCGAACCCCCGTGGGGACCACTCGCTCACCGCACTCGCCGGACACCTCAACGTGAGCACCCGGCAGCTCACCCGGCTCTTCCACGACGAGTTGTCCACCACGCCGGCCCGCTACGTGGAGAACATCCGCTTCGACCTGGCGAGGGCGCTGCTCGACCAGGGCCACACCGCGACGCAGGCCGCGACCCTCGCCGGGTTCCCGAGCTACGAGAGCATGCGACGGGTCTTCGCCAGGAAGCTGTCGATCAGCCCGGCCGCCTACCAACGCCGGTTCGGTACGGCCCGCCGCGCCGAGCCGGGTTAGTGCCTCGCTTGGCCGTCCGCCCCCCACGCGGGCGGACGGCCAAGCGGACCGGTCGGCTCCGATCACCACTGGTGGGCGACGTCGAGCACCACCCGGCTGTGGGTGCCGGGGCCGGCGAGCACGAGCACGCGGAACGGCAACCGCGCCCGTACGCCGACCGCGAAGGTGCTGTAGCCCTCGAAGCTGCCGCCGAAGACCACGTCGCGCAGCGTCGGGTAGCGCAGCAGGTTCGCCACGTGCTCGCCGACCGCGTAGGGCACGGTGCCCAGGTGGTCGTCGTCGTACGCCGGGGCCCGCAGCGAGATCCGCAGCAGTGCGCCCCCGGCGGTGTACGGCGACAGCGCCAGCCCTTCGCCCTCGGTCCACGTCTCGCCGTAGCCGATCGCGTAACCGTCGACCGGGCCGGCGAACTCGAACACCACCCGGTCGTAGCAGTCGTGCCGGCCGGTGCGGACGTCGACCAGCGGGGCGCCGCTCAGTGCGCCGGCCGCCTTCTCCGCGCTGCCCCAGGTGATCCCGCAGTACGCCGACGCGGTCGTGGTGCCGGCCGCGGTGCTGCTGCCGGCGCTGGCGACCAGCCCGGCGAGGACGACCGCCAACGCGGTCAGTGCGCCCCTGATCCTCATGGTGGTTTCTCCGTTCGGTATCGGGGTCACGTGGCGGCGGCGCTGCCGGTGACCCTCTGCCGCCACGGTCGTCCTGCCCTGGCACAGCCGCTTCGCCGTGGCGTAACCGCCGGGTAACAGCCGCCACGTCGCCGGTATGACGCTTCCGCTATGCCGAACATCGATCGCCGTCACATTAATATCTACGTGTATCGATGACCCGGTGGCCGATGGTCGCCGGACGACCGCAGGGGAGTACCGGATGTTCCGAGGACAACTGAGACGTGCGGCGCTGGCCATGCTGGTGGCGATCCTGGCGGCGGCCGGGATGCAGCTCACCACCGGCGCGCCGGCGGCCGCCGTACGGACCGTCTACTACGACGTGAGCCGGACCGGCGAGTTCCGTACCAACTTCGACCAGGCGGCACAGATCTGGAACAGCCGGGTCAGCAACGTCCGGCTGCTGGCCGGCACCCCGGCCAGCATCACCATCTACGTCGACGACGGCTGGCCCCGGGCGCAACCGACCGGCCTCGGCTCGGGACGGATCTGGATGGGTCGCACCGCCGTCAACCAGGGCTACGACCGCAACCGCATCGCCGCCCACGAACTCGGACACATCCTGGGTCTGCCGGACCGGCGCACCGGGCTGTGCTCCGACCTGATGTCCGGCAGCAGCGCACCGGTCTCCTGCCGCAACGCGAACCCCAGCGCGGCCGAGGCGAGCCGGGTGAACTCGCTGTTCGCCGGCAGCCTGGCCGCGCCGGCCAGCACGACGTACACCTGGACCGGCGCGTCGGACGTCGAGCCGATGGTGGTCGGTGGCCGGCCGGCCACGGAGAACTACCCGTTCATGGTGTACGTCTCCGGCTGCACCGGCACGCTGATCAAGGGCAACTGGGCGGTCACCGCCAAGCACTGCTCGACGCCGTCCTCGGTGCGGGTGGGCAGCGTCAACCGCTCCAGCGGCGGGACCGTGGTGCGGGTGACCCGTGCGGTCAACCACCCGAGCGTCGACGTCAAGCTGCTGCAACTGGCCAGCTCGGTCACGTACGCGCCGGCCCCGATCCCGAGCACCTCCGGCGCGGTCGGCACCGCCACCCGGATCATCGGCTGGGGCCAGACCTGCGCCCCTCGCGGCTGCGGGTCGGCTCCGGCGGTGGCCAACGAACTGGACACGTCCATCGTGGCCGACAGCCGGTGCTCCGGCATCAACGGCCCGTACGAGATCTGCACCAACAACACCAACGGCAACTCCGGCGCTTGCTACGGCGACTCGGGCGGGCCGCAGGTGCGCCGCGTCAACGGGGTGTGGAACCTGATCGGCGCCACGAGTCGGGCCGGCAACAACAACTCCACCTGCGCCACCGGCCCGTCCATCTACGTCGACCTGCCGTCGATCCGATCCTGGATCTCCACTCAGGTGGGTGGCCTGCCCGTCTGACCATCAGGGACGTCGCGGGCGGGGGCGAGCGCCAGACGCGCCCCCGCCCCGGTGTGCCGGGGCCACCCACTCGATCCCACGATGCGGTACGGTGCGTGGCATATCGGCACATCGGAGGTGGCGTCATGCCTACCGTCGTCGTCCTCGCGCTGGCCCTCGCCCTCGCGCCCGCGCCGTCCCCGTCGGCTACCTCGAACCCGCTCGGTGACATCATCGGCGGTGTCGGCCAGATCGTCGACGACCTGCTCGGCGACGGCACGCCGAGCACCGCTCCGACGCCGAGTGTCGCCCCCACCGGGGCGTCCACGCCGAGTCGGCCACCGGTCGCCAATCAGCCCAGCCCGGTGGAGCCCGTCGCGATCCCCGTGCCCGCCGGGTCGGCGGGCGGTGTCCCCGCACCCGCCGTCCCCGATCGCCACACCGCCGGCACCGGCACCCGCGAGGCCGGCGGTGTGGCGATCGGGG
>NZ_JAKKFF010000160.1 GCF_022229015.1 Micromonospora foliorum | reverse complement strand
GATCACCATCTTGCCGCTGGACGTGGGGGTGCTGCGCTTGCCCAGGCTGACCGGGATCTTGCGGATCAGCTTGCCGTCCCGCAGCACGCGCATCTGCTTGGTGGCGTTGTCGACTTCGAGCGCCACCTGCCGTCCGATCCGGGACGTCGCGGTGCGGTCGGCGTCACCGATGTGCTTCTTGCCGATCGGCAGACCCGCCAGGCCGGCCCGGACACTGATGGTCGTGCCCGGCCGCCAGAAGTCGGGAGCCCGGTAGTAGACCTGACTGCCGTCGTCCACCCAGGACCAGGCCCCCGGCTGGGCTGGCTTCGTGGTGACGAACAACCGACGCTGCACGTCGGCGCGGGCGGCCCTGGCGATGGGCGGATCGAAGCCGATGGTCACCGGCATGGCCGTGCCGTACGTCTGCTTGTCGGCGAAGTACAGGGTGCTGGTCACCTGTGGCTTCATCGATGCGGCCGCGGTGGTGAAGGTGCTGGTGCGGGTGGTGGTCCGCCCGGAGTCGGCGGTGGCGGTGACCGCCGCGGTGTAGGTGTGCTGCGGCCGCAACGGAGCGGTCGGCAACCAGGCCGAGCCGTCCTCGCGCGGCTCCGCCCTGACCAGCGTGCCGGTGTCGTCGACGATGCGCACGGCGGTGATCTTCCCGCCCGTTACCTGCGGCACCACCTCGGCGCTGAGCGGCACGTTCCGGGACAGGTCGGTGGGCGTGAGGGTCAGTTCGGGCGATGGCACCACCTGCTCGGCGGGGCGCGCGGCGGACTTCCGCTCGGTGGTGCACCCGCCGAGGACCAGCGGTGTCGCCGCGACGGTCACCGCTACGAGCGCCATGCGCCTTCGTAACCCCATCCGACGTCCCCCGGCTTCCGTGTGCTCCGTGGCGGCAATTCTCTCCGCGTCGGCGGCGCCCTGCGCTGTTTCCGGAAATCACGCAACGAAGGTGGGAACGGTCGGCAGGGCAGCCGGTCCCGGCCCCTCGGTTGCGCTTCCCTTTCGTGATCCTCGGGGCATCGAAGTGTGATGCTGCCGTGGAATGCTGGCCGACATGCGCAGAAGACGACGTCCATGGATTCTGCTCCCGCTCCCCTCCTGCCCCTGACCGGCTGCTCGCCGGTGGACGAGCCGATCGTCGCCCTCGCCGTCCAGGATGGTCAGCCGGTCGGCGTACTGGTCACCTGCGAGGACAGGGACGCGCGCCTCGCCGTGTTCGAGAACGACCATCAGGGTGAACCGGGCAAACGAACCCTGATCAGGTGGAGCATCAACGGCCCGCCCGCGAGCGAGATCGTGGAAGTGGCCCTGCTGGGTCAGCCGCCGGAGGGCTGGGAGGTCGCCGACGCTGTCGACACCCCAGCGGCCGAGGCGGACATCGATCCGGACGTCGAGCCGCTCACCGAATTTCGGCCCGGGGTCACCTACACAGTCACCGGGTCGAGCCGCCGTAACGCCATCTCGGTGGACTTCACCCTCGCGGACCTCCCACGGATCGGCCCGGACCAGGTGCTGGCGCCGCGCGGACACGACTCGACGAAGGTCGTTTCCCGGGAGACCTTCCTGCGCAAGGCACGCGACAAGTGCTGAGCAGGACGGCGGCCGGGGAGACCCGGCAGAAAAGCAGAGTGGCGCCACAGCCGCCGATTACAGTTTTTGGAGAAAAATCGGGGAATTGAGATCGAGCCGACATCACGGCGACTCCACAAACCTGACCAGGCAATCGCAGAGCGATATTTAAGGGAGAATTAATCGTTTCGGTTGGAAACGAGCAGGGGGCCGACTCGTATTCTTCGTGCTCGGAAGAAAGGTGTGCCCCCCGTTGATGAATCTCCGATCCACCCCTCGACACCGTCGTTCCGTCACCGCCCTGCTGCTGGTGAGCGTGGCGCTCGCCGGCGGATGCAAGGAGGCACCGGGCACCCCCGGCGCGTCCGGCCCATCCAGCGACACCGGCATCGGCTCGTCCGCCCCGGAGGCGCCGACGGCCACCGCCCCGGGCGACCCGCCGGCCACGCCGAGCGCCCCGG
>NZ_JAKKFF010000016.1 GCF_022229015.1 Micromonospora foliorum | reverse complement strand
GCCGGTCGCCGCGAAATCCTCTCCACAACCGGGCCGGATGTCCAGTCCTGAGACGGATGCGTCGACGGTCGGGCCGGGGTCGGGGGTCAGTCGGTGGTGGGCAGCAGCAGGTCGACCAGGACCGGGAAGTGGTCGCTGGCGCGGCGGGTCTGCGGAGTGTCCACCACGTCGTAGTCGACCACGGTGATCCGCGGGTCGACGAAGAGCGCGTCGATGCGTCGGCGCGGGTCGGCGCAGGAGTAGGTGAGCCGCTCGGCCCGGTCGGCTGCCACCGCGGCGTCGGTCAACCCGCGCGACACGGTGGCCCAGGCGGGCCCCTCCGGACCCTCGTTGAGGTCCGCCCCGGCCAGCACCGGGCTGGTCGCCGCGTCCAGGCCGCGCTTGAACTCGGCGGCCTGGGAGGGCCGCTCGGCCGGGTCGGTGGACAGGTGCGAGCCGGCGAGGGTGAACCGGGCGTCACCGACCTGGCAGTCGGCGTACGCGGCGCCGCGCAGGTGCCGGCCGGGGGTCAGCGGGAAGCGCTGGCAGCGGGTGCCCCGCACCTGGACCCGCAGGCTGGTCAGCAGCAGGTTGCCCAGGGCGGGCAGCCCACCGGCGGCCACCACCAGGCCGAACGACTCGGCCAACGTGGCGGACTTCTGCCGCCACCGGAACCGGCGCGGCCCCTCCTGCACGATCACCACGTCCGGCGTCGCGGCCCGGACCACCGCCGCCAGCGCGGCGGTGTCGTCCCGCTGGCTGTGGATGTTGTACGAGACCACCCGCAGCGGCACACCCATCCCGGACCGCCTCAGATCCGGCGGGCCAGGTCAGCGGCGCCGATCACCCCGGCGCTGTTGCCCAACTCGGCCGGGAGCACCTCGGCCACCGGCAGGCGACCGCGCTGGGCGAGCGCGTCGAGGTACGAGCGACGGGTGGGGCCGAGCAGCAGGTCACCGGCGTCGATCACACCGCCGCCGACCACCAGGGTCTGCGGGTCGAGGATCTGCGCCATGTCGGCGAGGCTGGTGCCCAGCCACCGGCCGATCTGGGCGAACGCCTCGGCGGAGACCGGGTCGCCGCCCTGCGCGGCGGCGGTCACCATCGGGCCGGTGATCGCCTCGGCCTCACCGCCGGCCAGCTTCAGCAGGGCGGTGGCCCGGTTGGGCTCCTGCCGGGCGCCGGCCCGGGCGAACCGGACCAGGGCGCTGCCGCTGGCGTACTGCTCGATGCAGCCCAGCCGGCCACAGCCGCACTGGTGCCCGTCCGGCACCGCCAGCATGTGACCCAGCTCCGCGGCGATGCCGTGCGCGCCGCGCATCAGGTCGCCACCGAGGACGATGCCGCCGCCCACACCGGTGCCGATGGTGAACATGATCATCGAGTCGTCGGCGTCGCGGGCCGCGCCGTAGCGGAACTCGGCCCACGCGGCGACGTTGCCGTCGTTCTCCACGATCACCGGCAGACCGACGGCCTCGCTGACGTACTCGCGCAGCGGTTCGTCTCGCCAGGCCAGGTTGGGGGCGAAGAGCACCGTCGAACGGCTGGCGTCGATCCAACCGGCCGCGCCGATGCCGACGGCCTCGATGGTCCGCCCGGCAGCCAGCTCGCCGACCAACTCGATGATGACGTCGCGGGTCTTGGCCACGTCATCGGCGGGAGTGTCCCGTCGGGTCTGCACGAGGACCGTGCCGGTGTCGTCCACGACACCGCCGGCCACCTTCGTGCCACCGACGTCGACTCCGATGGTCAGCGTCACCGCTACCGCCCCCCTCTGCTGTGCTGTCCGGCCCCGGGCCCGGCCCAGTGCCGGTCCGGGTCGGAATGTCCCGCGCTCAGGCGCCGTCGCCCGATGCTTCCGCGTCGGCGTCATCGGGCACCCGCGAGGCGGGCACCACGGGACGGGTGGTCGGTGCCGGTACGGTCGCCGACCCGGCCTCGTCGACGGGTGGTACGGCGGCCGGGGCGAGTGGGTCCGCCGTCCGGGTGGCGACCGACCAGACATCCCGCTCCGGCGCCGGCTGAGAATCATGCCCGGTGCGGGTGGCATCGCGCCACACGTGCTCGTCGCCGGTGGCGGTGGACGGGGCGTTCGGGGGTGGCTCGGGGAGCACGTCGTCGGTGCTGGCGGCGGGTGCCGGCGACGGCGGGGCGTGCGGCTCGGCGGCCGGCTCGGCGGGGTTCGGCGCGGACGGTTCCGCCGGGGAGAACGCGCGGAGCAGGCTGGCGACCCCGGCGGCGAGGTCACCGGCGCCGGTCGCGAGACGTTCGGCGAATTCCGGACTCGGGTCCCGCAACGCGGCGATGCCCCGACAGACCGGGCAGACGCAGCATTCGGCCGAACCGGTGGCGAAAGCACCACCGGTGCCGGAGCGGGCGTCCGGGCCCGCGCTGTGACCGAGGACACCGGACAACATCCCGCCCAACGAGCCGAGCGCGCCGCCCGCCGAGCCCGCGGAGGCCAGACGCGCCCCCGCCAGCAGGGTGGCGACCAGCCGCTCCGCCTCTTCCCGGGCCGAACCCGGATCCGTTCCGCCCACCGTCGGCTCCTCTACCGTGCCACCGGACACGTCACTGCGCCGCACCGGTTGCTTCTACCCGGCGCTTGAGCTGCTTCAACGCGGTGTCCATGATCATCTTCTCGGCTTTGCGCCGAAACATCCCGAGCATGCCGACCGACAGGTCGACCTCCAGCGTGTAGGTCACCGTGGTGCTGCCGTCCGGGTTACCCACCAGGTCGTACGAACCACGCTGGGCCTTCTGCATCTTCGAGGGGGCGACCAGGTGCCACTCGATCCGGGACAGGTCCTCGGCGTACTCGTAGGCGAGCACGTAATCGTCGGCCATCACCCCGGCGTCGATGGTGAAGTGCACCTGACTGGCGTAGCCGTCCTCGTACTCCTCGACGACCTCGGCGCGACGCACCGCGTCGGTCCACTCCGGGTAGCGCGCGAAGTCGCAGATGACCGCCGTCACCCGGTCCGGTGCGGCGCCGATGATGATCGACTGGGTGGAGGAGTCCGCCATGGGGGGAGGCTACCCGCCTCCTGGTTGTCCCACCCCGACCGCCCGCCGGGTAGGTTTCGACACATGCCGACGCCACGGCGGCGGCCGCCCGACCAGTGCGAGCACGAAGGAGTGCAGGTGCGCGAGTTCTCCGTCCCGCCGATCGTCACCGTTGGCGACGCGGCCAACCTCACCGACCCGGTCTGGGACAATGCCGAAGTCGCGCCCGACACCGTCCAGTTCGCCCGCCCCACCCCGCGCACCGACGGCACCGTCACCGAATGGACCGAGGTGACCTGCCTCCAGTTCCGTGACGAGGTGGCCGCCGTGGCCCGCGGGCTGATCGCCGCCGGCATCGAGCCCGGTGTCCGGGTCGGGCTGATGAGCCGCACCCGCTACGAGTGGACACTGCTGGACTACGCCATCTGGGCCGTCGGCGCGGTGACCGTGCCGATCTACGAGACGTCCAGCGCCGAGCAGGCCGCGTGGATCCTCGAGGACTCCAACGCCGTCGCCGTCGTGGTGGAGACCGAGGCGCACGCCGCCCTGATCGCCGGTGTCCGGCACCGGCTGCCCGAGCTGGGCCAGGTCTGGCAGATCGACCGCGGCGGAGTCGACGAGCTGGTCACCACCGGCGCCACGGTCGAGCTGGCCGAGGTCGAGCGACGGCGCAAGGCCATCCGCGCCGGCGACCTGGCCACGATCATCTACACCAGCGGCACCACCGGCCGGCCCAAGGGCTGCGTGCTCACCCACCGCAACATGTACGCCGACATCGCCAACGCGGTGCCGGTGCTGCCGAACCTGTTCAACGCCGGCGCGAGCACCCTGCTCTTCCTCCCACTGGCACACGCCTTCGCCCGACTCATCCAGATCGGCGTCGTGCAGGCGCGGGCCACCATGGCGCACTGCGCCGACACCAAGAACCTGGTCGCCGAGCTGCAGGCGTTCCGGCCGACCTTCGTGCTCTCCGTACCCCGGGTCTTCGAGAAGGTCTACAACGCCGCCAAGCAGAAGGCCGACGCGGACGGCAAGGGCGGCGTCTTCGCCCGCGCCGAGCAGGTCGCCATCGCGTACAGCGAGGCCCTGGAGACGCCGGGCGGACCGGGCCTGGCGCTGCGTGCCCAGCACGTGGTCTTCGACCGGCTGGTCTACCGCAAGCTGCGCGCCGCGCTCGGCGGACGGTGCCGGGACGCGATCTCCGGCGGCGCGCCACTCGGCGCCCGGCTCGGCCACTTCTTCCGGGGTGTCGGCGTGACGGTCCTGGAGGGCTACGGCCTCACCGAGACCTCTCCCGCCGCCGCCGCCAACCTGCCCAGCGGCACCCGGATGGGCAGCGTCGGCCGTCCGCTGCCCGGTGTGACCGTGCGGATCGAGGACGACGGCGAGATCCTGATCTCCGGCGAGCTGGTCTTCCAGGGCTACTGGCGCAACGAGACGGCGACCGCCGAGACGATCAGCGCCGACGGCTGGTTCCGCACCGGCGACCTGGGCCAGCTCGACTCCGACGGCTACCTGAGCATCACCGGCCGCAAGAAGGAGCTGATCGTCACCGCCGGCGGCAAGAACGTCGCCCCGGCCGTGCTGGAGGACCTGGTCCGGGCGCACCCGTTGATCAGCCAGTGCGTCGTGGTCGGTGACCGGAAGCCGTTCATCGCGGCGCTGGTCACGGTCGACGAGGAGGCGCTGCCAACCTGGCTGGAGAAGGCCGGGATGCCCCTCGACACCACCGTCGAGCAGCTGCGCGAGCACGAGGGCCTCCGCAAGGAGATCCAGACCGCGATCGACACCGCGAACCAGGCCGTGTCGAAGGCTGAGGCGATCAAGGTGTTCCGGGTCCTGCCCCACGACTTCACCGAGGCGACCGGCGAGCTGACCCCGTCGCTCAAGGTCAAGCGCCAGGTTGTCCACAAGACGTACGCGGCGGAGATCGCCGATATCTACCGAGGCTGACTACCATCCGTCACGTGCCCGCATCCACAGCAACCGCACCGCACCCGCATCCCCTCGCCGCGGCCGCCCGCCTGGTGATGCTGGCGCTGATCGCCATCCTGACCCTGTTCGCCACCCGCGACGTCACCCAGCTGTGGTGGATCGCGCTGCTGGCGGTGGCCGGGCTGCCGTCGCTGCTGGCACCACAGCACCGGCTGGTCGGCCCGCTGAGCCGGGTGGCCGAGGTGGTGGTGCTGGGGCTGGCCGCGAGCCACGTCGCCGCGGTGGCGTCGATCGGCGGCACGGTCGACGGCCTGGGCGCGTCGGCGGTGCTGCCCTACCTGGCGGTCCCGGTGACCGTCACCGCGCTGCGCCGCCGCTTCCGCGAGGGCGCCGCGCTGCTCGTGGTCACCGCCGCCACCCTGCTGGTCAGCGGCGCGCTGACCCGGGTCGACGACGGGTCCCAGCTCGGCCAGCCGGGTTACCTCGCGGTCTGCGCCCAGTGGCTGATCCTGGCGGCGCTGGGGCTCTACGCCGCCGGCACGCTGCACCGGGTGATGGCGGTCCGCGGTGAGGGCAAGCCCCAGCCGTACGCCGAGGCCACCCGACTGCTGACCCAGCTGCGGACGGTGGCCCGGCAGCTGCCCGGGGCGACCCTGGACCCGGGCGGCATCTCCGAGCACCTGCTGGAGGAACTGCG
The DNA here is from genome assembly GCF_022229015.1 of Micromonospora foliorum. Taxonomy (GTDB): domain Bacteria; phylum Actinomycetota; class Actinomycetes; order Mycobacteriales; family Micromonosporaceae; genus Micromonospora; species Micromonospora foliorum. The sequence goes on along the minus strand of NZ_JAKKFF010000016.1, from coordinate 10,981 downwards.
CACGGTGGCCCAGGCGGACCGGGGCGCGGTGCTGTCGGCCAGCGGCGGAGGTCGGCTCGTGGTGCTCGCCCAGGCCGGCGTCGACCGGGTGGACTGGGAGACGACGCTTGACGCGGACTCGGCCATCGCCGACGCCTGGGCCACCCAGCAGGCCACCACGGCCGCCCGGTCGCAGTCCCGCTCGCACCGGGGCGGCGACGTGTCCGCGCTGATCATTCCGCTGGTCGCCGGGGTGCGCACGGTGGGGCTGGTGGTGCTGGAGGCCGACGCCGCGCACGCGTACCCGCCGGCGGTGGTGTCCCGGGTGACCGCGCTGACCCGCCCGGCCGCGCTGCGGCTGGAGGCGGCGCTGCTCTTCGACGAGGTGCGCTCGCTGGCCACCAACGAGGAGCGGCAGCGGTTGGCCCGGGAGATCCACGACGGGGTGGCCCAGGAGCTGGTGATGGTCGGCTACGGCATCGACAACGCCCTGGCCACCGTCTTCGACGACGCCGACGAGACCGCCGAGGCCCTGCGTACGCTGCGCGGCGAGGTGACCCGGGTGATCCAGGAGCTGCGGCTGAGCCTCTTCGAGCTACGCAGCGAGGTGGACCGGCAGGGCGGGTTGGCCGCGGCCATCGCGGAGTACGCGCGCACCGTGGGCGCGTCCGGCGGGCTGCGGGTGCACCTCTCGCTGGACGAGTCCACCGCCCGACTGCCGGCCGCCACCGAGGCCGAGTTGCTGCGCATCGCGCAGGAGGCGGTGACCAACGCGCGCAAGCACGCCGGGGCGTCGAATTTGTGGGTCACGTGTGAGGTCGACCCCCCGTACGCGCAAATAGAAGTGTCGGATGACGGTCAGGGGATGGCTGACCAGCGCCCGGACGGGCGGTACGGTCTTGCGATCATGGCCGAGAGGGCGGAACGTATCCGGGGCCGGTTGGAGATCAGGCCGCGGCAACCCAGCGGCACGACCGTGGCCGTGGTTCTCGGCACCTCGGCCCGGCGCGATAACGTGCGCGGCAGCGCAGCACCAGAAGGGGAGTAACCCGAGGATGACCACAAGTCCGATACCGGCCACCCGTACCAAGGTCCTCCTTGTCGACGATCATGACCTGATTCGCAAGGGTTTGCGGCACGCCTTCGAGCGCGACCGCCAGTTCGAGGTCGTCGGTGAGGCGGCCACGGCGGCGGAAGGGGTACGCCAGGCCGGCGCCTTGCAGCCGGACGTGGTGATCATGGATCTGCGGCTGCCCGACGGCAGCGGCCTGGAGGCCACCCGCGCGCTGCGCAAGTCCAGCGCGTCGATGGGCATCGTGGTGCTGACCATGTACGCCGGCGACGACCAGCTCTTCGGCGCCCTGGAGGCCGGCGCGAGCGCCTTCGTGCCGAAGACCGCCCCGGCCGACGAGGTGGTGGCCGCCGCGCGGCACGCCGCCTCCTCCCCCAGCGCGTTCACCGCGGCCGACCTGGCCGAGGCGATGAAGCGCCGGCTCGCCCCGTCCGGCCCGCAGTTGTCTCCCCGAGAGGGGCAGGTGCTGCGGCTGCTCGCCGACGGGATGAGCGTGGCGGGCATCGCCAAGCAGCTGTTCGTCAGCGAGTCGACGGCGAAGACGCACATCTCCAAGCTCTACGAGAAGCTCGGCGCGGCCAACCGGGCTCAGGCCCTGATGACCGCGCTCCGGCTCGGCCTGCTCGAGGCACCGGACGCGCCGAAGTTCTGACCTGCCTCCCGCTCGTCGAGCGGGACGTCGCGACCGACGGTCCGCGCCAGCTCCGGCCGGCGCGGACCGTCGCGCATCGACCGACGTCGGCGGGCAACCTCCGGCGCGCTATGGTCTGGCGTGCGTGGCGGGTGCACAATACCCGCGCGGGCGGCGATGCTCGTGTCGCGGACTCAAGGGGTGAAACGCATGCAGCGGCCGGACTGGGCACCCGACACCATCGACATCGAGCGCCCGAGCGTCGCGCGGATGTACGACTACTACCTCGGCGGCTCGCACAACTTCGCCGCCGACCGGGCCGCTGCGCAGGCGATGGTCGCCGCGGTGCCCGAGGCGCCGTTGATGGCCCAGGCCAACCGGGCGTTCCTGCGCCGGGCCGTGCACCACCTCGCCGACGCCGGGATCCGGCAGTTCCTGGACATCGGCTCGGGCATCCCGACGGTCGGCAACGTGCACGAGATCGCCCAGCAGCTCGACCCGCAGTCGCGAGTGGTCTATGTGGACGTCGACCCGGTGGCCGTGGCCCACAGCCGCGAGATCCTCGCCGGCAACGAGCAGGCCGCGGTGGTGCAGGAGGACCTGCGCCACCCGGAGGCGATCCTGGCCCATCCGGACGTCCGCAAGCTGCTCGACCTGAGCCAACCGGTGGCCGTGATGGTCGTGGCCGTCCTGCACTTCGTCTCCGACGACGACCGACCGGCGGAGCTGCTGCGGACGCTACGCGACGCGTTGGCGCCCGGCAGCTACCTGGTGCTGTCACAGGCAAGCGACGACGGGCGCAGCGAGGACGAACGCGCCGAGGCGGAGCGGGTCTACCGGCGCACCGACAGCCCGCTGTGGGTGCGCAGCCGCGCCGAGCTGACCGCGCTCTTCGACGGGTTCGAGTTGCTCGACCCCGGCGTGGTCTGGGTGCCGCAGTGGCGACCGGACACTCCGGAGAGCGCGGGGGACGCCGAGCGCGCGGTCTTCATGGGCGGCGTCGGGCGCCTCGGTGGCTGAGTCGCCCCGGGCGACCCCCTACCCGGGGACGTTCGCCCGGGCCTGGGCGAAGGCGGTTTCCGGCACCAGCTACCTACCGATGACCCAGGCCCAGTTGGAGTCTCTGCTGGACCGGCTCACCGGGGAGCTGGCCGGCGCGTTGCTCACCGAGCCGTTCGACCTGCGTGCCGGGCACCGGGTCGGCGCCGAGTTGGTCGCCGCGCACATCGCTTCCGCCGAGGGGCTGGGTCGTACCGTCGAGGTCATCCAGCTCCGCCTGGTGCGCGACCTGGGGTTGGTGGCCGAGGACGTCGAGGACCGGATGGCCCGGCTGCTGGCGGCCGTGGCGACCGGCTACGCCCGCGCGCTGCGCGACCGGACGCTCGACGAGCAGGAGTCCATCCGCCGGGCCGCGATGCGGGCCCGCACCCAGGCCGAGCGGGCGCTGCGGGCCAGCGAGGCCCGGTTCCGGCACCAGGCCACCCACGACCCGCTCACCGGTCTGCCCAACCGGACGTTGTTCACCGAGCGGCTCACCGCCGCGCTCAACGAGCCGGGCCGGGGCGCGCAGCGGGTCGGGGTGTGTTTCCTGGACCTGGACCGGTTCAAGGTGGTCAACGACACCCTGGGGCACCAGATCGGTGACCTGCTGCTGGCCACGGTGGCCGAGCGGTTGCGCAAGGCCATGGGTGAGCACCTGGTGGCCCGGCTCGGTGGCGACGAGTTCGTCATCCTGGTGGAACGCACCAATGGCACCGACGACATGGTCGCGGTGGCCGAGACCGCGCTCGCCGCGGTACGCACACCGGCCCTGGTGGATGGGCACGAGCTGCAGATCTCGGCGAGCATCGGCATCGTCGAGCGCCAGGTGGCCGGGGCCAACCCCACCGACCTGATGCGGGCCGCCGACAGCACCCTGCACTGGGCGAAGTCCGCCGGTGGGGCGCGCTGGGCCCTCTACGACGCCGAGCGCAACCAACGCGAACTGGCCCGCTACGCGCTCTCCGCGGCCATCCCGGCGGCGTTGGAGCGGGGCGAGTTCTACCTCGACTACCAGCCGCTGACCTCCCTGCGCGACGGAAGCCTGGTCGGCGTGGAGGCGCTGGTCCGCTGGCGGCACCCCGAGTTGGGGGTGCTGCGCCCGGACAGCTTCATCGGGTTGGCCGAGGAGACCGGCCTGATCGTCCAGTTGGGCGGGTGGGTGCTGGCCGAGGCGTGCCGCGAGGCCGAGGCGTGGTCGGCCGGGGGTGCCTCCGCGCCGTTCGTCAGCGTCAACCTGGCGGTACGGCAGGTGCACCGGCCCGGCCTGGTGCAGGAGGTCCGCGCGCTGCTGCGGCAGACCGGCCTGCCACCGGAGCGGCTCCAACTGGAGATCACCGAGAGCACGATGATGAGCACCGCCGAGGAGCCGGTACGCGCCCTGCGGGTCCTTGCCGACCTCGGGGTACGCATCGCCATCGACGACTTCGGCACCGGCTACAGCAACCTCGCGTACCTGCGGGACCTGCCGGTGACCGAACTGAAGGTGGCCGGTGAGTTCGTGGCCGGCCTGCGGTCGCCCTCCGTCGGCCGCACCGACGAGCGAATCCTCGCCTCCCTGGTCTCGTTGGCGCACGCGCTGGACCTGACCGTCACGGCCGAAGGGGTGGAGACCGCCGGGCAGGCCGAGCGGCTACGCGCGATCGGCTGCGACGCCGCCCAGGGCTGGCACTTCGGCCGCCCGGCCCCCGCCGATCGCATCCTGGCCCGCATCCGCTGAACCTCCGGGGCCGCTCGCCGGCTGGGGTGCGAGCATGATCGACCACCGCCACGCAAAGATCACGCTCGATCATTGAAGTAGTGGCCTCCCACGCCACCGAGGCCACTAGATCCTGGATCGAGCACGATCTTGCGACGGCTGCTAGGGGAAGATCCCACACCTGCGGTAGACAGCGTCTACGACAGCTGGTAGGCAGTGTCTATGGACGAGACGGGGCTGCGGGCGCGGCTGGTTGCCGCCGGGGTGGACCTGGTGCTGCGCGAGGGCCAGTCGGCGGTGTCGCTGCGGGAGATCGCCCGTCGCGCCGGGGTCTCGCACGGCGCACCGCGCCGCTACTTCCCCACCCACGTCGACCTGCTCTCCGCCATCGCCCGGGAGGGCTTCGCCGACCTCACCGCCCGGGTCGAGCAGACGTTGCGCGACGTCGACGCGGACCCGCGTACCCGATTGACCGCGCTGGCCCGGACGTACCTGGACTTCGCGGCGGCCCACCGCGGCATGTTCGAGCTGATGTTCCGCCACGACCTGCTGGACAGCGGCCGCCTGCGGCTGCGCGAGACGAGCCTGCCGCTGTTCGCCGTCCTGGCCGACCTGGTGGCGCAGACGCGCCGGCCCACCGACGCGCCCGCGGCGGTGCTCGCTGGCGCGCTCTGGGCGAACCTGCACGGCATCGCCCAACTCTGGGCCTGGGGCAGCCTGCCGCTGGCCACCGGCGCCAGCGACGACGACGCCCTGCTGCGCGCCGCGCTGGAGGCCCACCTCGGCCCAGCGCCCGCCTGAGACTCGACCCCGGAGGACACGTGCCCCTGCTGTACGACGTCACCAAGCTGACCGTCGGCACCGCGCTGCGGTTTGGCTGGCGGCCCCGGGTCGAAGGGCTGGAGCATCTGCCCCGACACGGCGGCGCGATCCTCGCCGGCAATCACCTGTCCGTCGCCGACGAGTTGTTCCTCGTCACCTCGACGCCCCGACACGTCACCTTCTGGGCGAAGGTCGAATATTTCAACGGCCGAGGTCCGGGCGGCTGGCTCAACCGGCGGATCGTCGCCGGCATGGGCGCCATCCCGGTCGACCGCACCGACGGCCGGGCCGCCCTGCGCGCCCTCGACGCCGCCATACCGGTGCTGCGCGCCGGCGGCCTGGTCGCCGTCTACCCGGAGGGCACCCGCTCTCCGGACGGGCGGCTCTACCGCGGCCGGGTCGGGATGACCCGGCTGGCCCGCGACGCCGGGGTGCCGATCATCCCGGTCGGCGTGCTCGGCACCGCCGAGGTGCTGCCGGTCGACGCCCGGCTGCCCCGCCGACACCCGGTCACCCTGCGGTTCGGCCCGCCGATCCCGGTCGCCGAACGGATCAACGGGCCGCGCGACATCCGGACGGTCACCGACGAGGTGATGGCGGCGATCCAGAAGCTCACCGGTCAGGAGTACGTGCCGCGCTACGCGCCCACCCGGCAGAGCTGACCGCGGGCGGCGTTCAGCCGGCGAGCAGTGCCGCCATGCGTTCCGCCTGCGCCTCCCAGCGCCACTCCCGTTCCACCCACGCCCGGCCAGCCGCGCCCAGTTGGCGGGCCAGGTCCCGGTCGGCGAGCAGCCGGGCGACCCGGTCGGCGAGCTGGGCGACGTCCCGGCCGCGTACGACGTAGCCGGTCTCCTCCTCCCGGACCGCGTCCGGCGCACCCCCGGAGTCACCGGCCACCACCGGCAGGCCGGTCGCTGATGCCTCCAGGTAGACGATGCCCAGCCCCTCGACGTCGAGGCCACGGTTGCGGGTGCGGCACGGCATCGCGTAGACGTCGCCGGCCGCGTAGTGCGCCGGCAACTCGACCGACGGCACCGTGCCGGTGAACACCACATCCCGTTCCACACCGGTCTGGCGGGCCAGCTTCTCCAGGGTCGCCCGGTACGGCCCGCCACCGACGATCAGCAGCGCCGCGTCGGGCACCCGGCGGCGGATCTCCGGTAGGGCCCGGATCAGTGTGTCCTGACCCTTGCGCGGCACCAGCCGGGACACACAGACCACCACCGGCCGGTCGGTCAACCCGAGCCGAGCCCGGACCTGTTCACCGTCCACGGTCGGGTGGTAGGTGTCCACGTCGACCCCGGGGGCGAGGCGGCGCAGCTCGGTCACCCCGTCCAGCACCCGGGCCAACCGGCTACGGGTGTACTCGCCGAGATAGGTGGTCACGTCCACGCCCCGACCGATGCGCCGCAGCGCCGGCCGGGCGGCCGGCACCGCCGCCCAACCGACCTCGTGGCCGTGGGTCTGCGCCACCACCCGGTGGATGCCGGCCCGCCTCCGCAGGCCGGCCGCGAGCAGCCCCAACGGGGCCGCCGCGCCGAACCACACCGTGTCGCAGTCGTACGCGCGCGCCAACCGGGCAGCCCTGCGGGCGATCAACGGGGTGGGCAGCAGCACCCGGGTGCGCTCCCGGACCACCTCGAACGGCTGGTCGGCGTCGAACTTCGCGGCCCCGCGCCAGCTCGACGCGTAGACGACCACCGAGCCGGCCGGTTGACGGACCGCGAGGTTGTGCACGAAGGACTGGATCCCACCCGGGCGGGGCGGGAAGTCGTTGGTGATCAGCAGTGTGCGGCTCATCGGCCGGCCTCCCGGGCGTACGCGCGGGCGGCGGCCATCCGCTCCACGGTGGACGGGTGCGAGGCCGAATAGAGGTATTCCCAGCGGGGCGGGTCGGGGTCGCCGAGGTTGACCGAGCCGAGCCGGCGCTGCATCGACTCGAAGGACTCCGGGTCGTTGGTGAGGGCGAGGGCGTGCGCGTCGGCCCGCGCCTCCACCCGTCGGGACATCAGCGCCTGGACCGGAGCGGCGACCAGCCCGGCCACCGTGACCAGGGCGACCAGCAGCGGAAACGCGCTCGGTTGGGCCACCGAGTCGACACCGGCCAGCCGCAGCAGTGGCCCCCACGAGCCGAGCAGGTAGAGCGCCACCACGGCCGCCGCGGCACCCAGTGCCCCGGTCAACGTGCCGGCCGCCACGTCGGAATCCTTGGCGTGCCCCAACTCGTGCGCCACGACGGCGGTCACCTCGGCCGGGGTCGCCTCACGCAGCAGCGTGTCGTAGACGACCACCCGTCGGGTCGGCCCGAGACCGGAGACGTACGCGTTGACCGCCCTGGTGCGGCGGGAGGCGTCGGCGACCAGCACGTCACGCACCGGCACCCCGTCGCGGGCGGCCATGCTCATCAACTCGGTGCGCAACGGGCCCTGCTCCATCGGGGTGAACCGGTTGAACACCGGCTCCACCAGCACCGGCAGCACGAACGACAGCAGCACCACCAGCACCGCGGCGCCGGCCGCGCCGAACGCCCACCACCAGCGCGGCGCGAGCCGGATGACCGCGTAGAAGCCGAACAGCGCCACCGCGCCGATCACCGCGCTGACCGCGTACGACTTGAGCAGGTCAACCGCCCAGCCGCTCCAGCCGTTGGTGCTCAACCCGTAGCGGGTGAGCACGCTCTGCCGCCAGGCGGCGAACGGAAGGGTCACCAGATCGGCGACGAGCACCACCGCCAGCCCGCCGAGCACCGCCTGCGCGGCCCAGTGCCCGCCGAACGGCCGGCCCACCAGCTCGACCAGGCGACCGCCCAGCGGGGTCAACCCGAGCGCGAGGGCGATCAGCAGCCCCACGGCGAGCGCGGCATAGCCGCCGGGGCGCAGCGCGGCGCGGAACTCCCGCCCCTTGGCCACCTGCTCGGCCGGCAGGTCACCCAGCGCGGCGAGCTGGTCGGCCCGGGGTGCCGGCGGACGGTGCCACGGGATGAGCAGCGCGGCCAGCACGACCAGCGCGATGGTCAGCCCGGCCAGAGCCAGCAGCGCCCAACCGCGCGGAGTCACCGCGTCACCACCCGGCGGACCCTGCCGCAGTCGCCGAGCGCGCCGTCGACGAGCCCGCCGTCGTGCCGTCGTTCCCCGCTCATCGCGCCGCTCCTCCCGCCGTGACCGCTCATCCTATGGCCCGGGAGAAGCGCGCTTCCGGGCGCGGTGTCGCGCTCAGGCGACTCGGCGAGTGGGACGGCGGCGAGCCGCGCCGGGGCGAGCGGGCGCGGCCAGCACCTCCACGTCGAAGCCGGCCCGAGCGAGCACCTCGATGGCCTCGACCTCGGCGGCGACCAGCCCGGCCGCCGGGGACGTCTCGTCGAACAGGGCGGTCAGCGGGCAGCCGGAGCATCCTCCGGCCCGCTTCGCGCACCCGTCGCAGTCGATGAGCATCAGGCCTCCTGATCGGCTCGCGGTGCACGGGCGACCCCTGTCGTCGCCGACCGAGCACCGTCGGTCACATCGACACTAACCACCGGGTACGACAGGAACCCCGCCCGACCGCCCGTTTCAGTGCTAGATCCACTCCAGATCAGCGAAATCGGGGTATCCCACCCGGCCGGAACGCCCGACATCACGAAACCCCCGACATCAAGGGCTACATTCCGATCGAGCGCAGGAGGGGCATCGTTTGGCCGCCCGGCCACCCGGGCACTGGGCGACGGTGGCCGACCTCGATGCCTCGTCCGTCGTGGACTTCCGGTACTCCCCGCGCCGACACCGCCTCGCCAAGGTCGTCGCTGCGCTGGGCGCCGCGGCTCTCCTGGCCGTCTACGCGGCGCTGTTCGACGAGCCCTGGTGGCAGGCGCTGCTGCGATTCGGTTTGATCGGCGCCGTCGTCGCGCTGACCACCGCTTGGCAACTGCGCCGTCAGCCTCGTCTGCCGCTGCGGTTGACCGACGAAACGCTGCACCTGAGCGGACCGAACGGGACCAGGATCAGCATCGGCTGGGCCAACGTGGCCCGCGCCGAGGTCCGAGGCCGCCTGGAGCCGCGGCTGGTGGTCAGGCCACTCGACCCGCAGCAGACTCGGCCACCCATGCGACCCGGGCAGTGGTCGACTCCCGGACGCGGCCCGTACGAGCTGGTCGTCCGGCTCGTGTGGATGACGCCGGGCCCGGACGCCCTGCGTCGTGAGCTGGCCCGGCGGCTACCGACCACCTGATTTGGCAGCGGCCGACCGGCCGTGGGGGCGAGGTCTCAGCCCTGTGCGTCGAGGTCACGCAGGGCGAAGCGGAGGTGCTGCCACTCCTCGCCGACGATCACGTGAACGCAGTGCAGGACGGACACGATGTGCTCGGGCCACCAGGCGCTCGGCCGAGACTCGGCGAGCAGCTCCGGCGTGACGGTCGCAAGGAAGTCGCGAACCATGGCCTGCCGCTCGGCCCGCACCTGGAGGACCGCCTCGAAGGTCGGCTGCTCGGTGGCGAAGACCGACATGTCGAAGCCGTCCGTCTCGTACTCGACGTGCGACTGACCGAGCGGGTGGAACGGCTGCGGCAGGCGCAGGACCGCCTTGCCCAGCCACGCGTCGGCGGCGAACACGAGGTGGCGCAGTGTCTGCGCGAACGACCACTCCCCATCGATCGAGACGTCGACCGCACCCTCGGGCATGGACACAGCCCGGTCGACCGCCGCCGCCCAGGCCCGTTCGAGCGCCGCCCACGCCACGCGCAGGTCGTCCGGGTCCTTGGCCAGCCGGAGATCGCGCCCGGGGAACCGTCGGTTGAGCTCGGCCTCGACCAGCGGCACGACATCGACGCCGTTGACCAGGAGCGTGCCCTCGGCCAGCCACGGCGCGTCGATGTCCAGACCATCCACGTCGACGCCGCGCATCACCGCGCCGGCCAGCGTGGAGCGGTTGAACCGCGCACCCCGCAGGTCGTTGTCGACGAAGACCTTGACGTCGTCCTGTGCCATTCGCGACTCCCATCCCTCGGCGGTCGCGGCGATGCTAGCGCCCGGGTGGGACAGGCTCGGGCCGACAACGAGACCGTCCGGGCCGACCACGGCGCGTCGGGCTCGCCCAGCCCACGCCCCGGACCGGCCCGTCCACGAGTCGCCCGGGTGCGGTCAGGAGCGGGCGAGTCGCCGCAGCAGCGAGTCCGCGCCCAGCGGGTACGCCCCGTGCCGGCGTACCCCGTCGGCGACCTCGCGGTCCGACGAGACCACGACCACCGGCCGGCCCGACGGCTCGGCGCGGACCAGGCGCCGGATCAGCTCGTCGGCGGTCTCGCCCTTGCGGGAGAAGAGCACCCGTACGCCACGCGGGGCGGGCGGCAGGCCGTGCATCCGCTCGGCGCCGTCGAAGACCACGGTGACCTCGTCGCCGGTCTGCGCGGCGATCCCGCCCAACCCGGTGATGAGGCGTTTGCGCTGCTGCTCCAGGGACATCTCGCCGAAGCCACGCTTGGTGACGTTGTAGCCGTCCACCACGAGGTGCGCCCGGGGCAGGGCGAGCAGCTGGTCGAGCCGGGCCGGGTCGTCGGTGTCGCGGGCGCGGGCGGCGGGGCCGGCCGGGGCGGTGCCCGGCTGCTCGGCGAACGCGTCGGCGACGAAGTCGGCGGGGAGTTTGTCCACCGGGTCGAGCGCCAACTCGCGGCGCAGCCCGACGGCGGCCTGACCGATCGTCTCCAGCAGCAGCCAGAGCCGGGCGTCGTCGACCGAGCGGGACTCCTTGGCGCTGGCCCGCGCCACCCCGG
>NZ_JAKKFF010000159.1 GCF_022229015.1 Micromonospora foliorum | reverse complement strand
GGCCCGGTGCCGGTTGCGGGCGCTGCGGCGGGGCCGTTCGCGCTGGTCTCCCTCGCCGCCTGGCGGACCCTGCGGCCGGTCGCGCCCGCTGTGTTGAGCCGCGCGGCCTAACCCGGCGTCCGCTCCCGGTGCGACAGCCCGGACAGGCGCAGCGCGATGCGCCGACGGGCCGGTGGGACGGCACCGAGCAGCCGGAGCAGCACGTCGCGGGCCGGCCGACGGGCCGGGGAGACGGCGGCCAACCTGGTGAGCCCGGCGGCGAAGCTCAGCACGTCCTCGGCCATCGGCCGTTGCCGGGCGGTGTAGTCGTCGAGCAGCGTCTCCGGGCCACCGTCGAGCACGTCCGCCACGGCGGTGCCGAGCGCGACCGCGTCGCAGATGCCGAGGTTCATGCCCTGCCCACCGGCCGGGCTGTGCACGTGCCCGGCGTCGCCGGCCAGCAGCACCGGCCCGGCTCGGAAGGTGTCGGCGATCCGGTGGTGCACCCGGAACCGGGAGCCCCAGAGCACCTCGGTCAGCCGGTCGGGTCGCCGCGCCGGGCCGCGCTCGTCGAGCAGCGCCTGAAGGTAGGCCGCGTCCGGTTCGGCCGGGGCGGTCTCCACGGCGGCGACCAACCGGACCACCCCGCCGGGGAGTGGTGCCCAGACCAGCGGCCCGGGGCGGGCGAGGAAGAGCGCCGCCTCGTCGCGGGGCAGCACGCTGCGCACCCGTACGTCGGCGAGCACGAAGGACTCCTCGTCGCTGCCGCCGGTGAAGCCGATGCCGGCCAACCGCCGGACCGTGCTGTGCAGGCCGTCCGCGCCGACCACGAACCGGGCGCGCAGCGCCTCCCCGTCGACCTGGGCGAGCATGCCGTCATCGGCGCGGCTGAGCCCGGTGAGCTGGCACGGCCGTCGTACCTGGACACCGAGTTCGGCCAACTTCCCGGTGAGCACGGCCTCGGTGACCGCCTGGGAGACCAGCAGCGCGTAGGGGAAGCGGGACGGCAGCTCGTGGAACGGCACCGACAGCAGCACCCGGTCCCGGTCGCGCACGGTGAAGCGCGGCGTCCGCACCGCTTGGGCGATCAGCGGCGCCGCAGCACCGATCCGGTCCAGCACCTCCAGGGTGTACGCGTGCACGACGGCGGCCCGGGAGGTCGTCGGCGGCGCGGCCAACCGGTCCAGCACGGTCACCTCGACCCCGCGCCGGGCCAGTGTCAACGCGGTGGCGAGACCGGTGGGGCCGGCGCCCACCACCAGGACGTCGGTGCTCGTGGGCAGCATGGCCACCTCCAGAAGCCCGTTGCCAACAGTTGTTGGCAAACACTTGTTGGCAACGCTAGAACCCGCTCGATTGCGTGTCAACAGCTGTTGGCATACGGTCGTTGGCATGACCCCGTCCGCCCAGACGACGCAGCCCCGCCGCTCGGACGCCACCCGGGCGGCGATCCTGCGGGCGGCCCGGGAACGGTTCGCGGCGGACGGCTACGAGCGCGCCACCATCCGGGCCATCGCCGCCGACGCCCAGATCGACCCGTCGATGGTCATGCGCTACTACGGCAGCAAGGAAGGGCTCTTCGCGGCGGCGGCCGAGTTCGACCTACGCCTGCCCGACCTGACCTCGGTGCCGCCCGGTCGACTCGGTGAGGTGCTGGTCCGGCACTTCCTCGCCCGCTGGGAGGGCGACGAGACACTGGTCGCGCTGCTGCGGGCCGCCAGCACCAATCCCGGCGCGGCCGAACGCATGCGCGGCATCTTCGCCGACCAGCTCACCGCCGCCGTGGCCACGTTCGGCAGCGATCCGGCGCTGACCGCCCGACGAGCCGGCCTGGTGGCCAGTCAGATCCTCGGCCTCGCCTTCACCCGATACATCGTCCGCCTGCCGCCCATGGTGGACACCTCGCCGGAGGAGCTGGTCGCCTGGGTCGCGCCGACCCTCCAGCGCTATCTGACCGGAACGCCACCGAGCTGACCCAACCTTTTCCCACCTCCCGTGCGTCTGCCAGATGACGCGTACAGCGCGACGGCCGGGAGGGGGGCGGATGGCGCCGACGAGAGACGACGGACGCGACGGCTACCTCGCCTTCGTGGAGAACCACCAGCACCGGCTGCTCCGCGCGGCGTACCTGATCTGCGGCAACCGGCACCAGGCCGAAGACCTCCTCCAGGACGCGCTGCTGAAGCTGGCGCTGCGCTGGTCCTCGGTCCGCGACGGCGACCCCTCCGCGTACGTGCGGGCCATCCTCTACCGGGACTCGGTGTCGTGGTGGCGACGCCGGCGGCGGGAATGGCTCAGCGCCGCACCGCCGGACCAGGTGGCCCACGACCGCGACGGCGCGTTACGGCTGACGATGCACGACGCGCTGGGCCTGCTGCCACCACGGCAGCGGGCCGTGCTGGTGTTGCGCTACTACGAGGACCTGACCGAGGTCGCCACCGCCGAGGCGCTCGGAGTGACCGTCGGCACCGTGAAGAGCCAGTGTCACGCCGCGCTGCGCCGACTCCGTGAGGTCGCCCCGGACCTCGGCCGTGATGATGCCCGACCGAACCAGGGCTCGGCCGATCTGGCCAGCGGTCTGGAGGTGAACCCGTGAACGAGCACGAACTGCGCCGACTGCTGACCGTCACCGTCGAGGACGTGCTGCCCAGCCAGCCGGCCGCCGCCGGGTGGGAGCGGGCTCGACGGACCCGGCGTACCCGGCGGGCCGTCGGAGTGGTCGCCCTGACCGTGGTGCTGGTCGGTGGTGGCACGGTGGCGGCTCTGCGACCGCCCGCCGATCCGGCGCCGGTTCCTCCGGTGGGCCCGACGGTGACCCCGACCGTCGACCCGACCCACGCGGGTCCGGTGCAGAAACCGCCCGCCGAGCTGACCTTCCCGCCCGATCCGTTGGCTCGGCTCGGCGACCCGGCGACCGTGCCGCTCTCCGAGCGACCTGTCCAGCGGGCACTGGCGCTGTTCCAGCCGGTGGACGAGGAGTATCACGCGGACGGCCCGGTCCGGGTGCTCGGGAACGACGGGGTGGTGCGCAGCCTCGACGTGGTGACGTTGGCACCGACCCGGGACGCGGGCGGCAACGAGGCGCCCGCCCTGAAGCCGGGGGTGCTGTCGCCGGACGGCCGGTCGGCCGCGTTCGCTCAGGCGAAAGAGCTGATCATGATCGACCTCACCACGGCGGCCGTCCGCCGGATACCGCTCGACGGCTACCTGGAGCTGGTGGTGTGGGCGCACGACCGGGTGCTGGTCGGGGGTGACGACCGGACGTACGCGGTGGACCGGGTCACCGGGGCGGCCAGCACGATCGACCTGTCGACCTGGGAGTTGATCGCACCCGACCCGGCCGCCGGCCGCGAGGCCCCGTTGATCGACATGTACGGCGAGCGGACCGGCCTGAAGCTACGCAGCAGGACCGCCAGGGCGGGCGAACTCCGCTCCGAACAGCCGGTCACCGGCTCGACGCTGCCCTCGCCCTACCAGGTCAACGAGTTCTATGGCCGAGGCTGGTTGCACGGCGAGCGGCTGGCCCGGGCAGCCTGGATCACCAACAACGAGATCGACGGTGCCGAGGGGGCAGCCGTGCTGGACGCGCGGACCGGCGCCGTGCTGCACGTGCTCGACCTGGGCCGGGAACGCGCCAAGGGCTGCTGCGAGGTCCTGGGCTGGGACAACAAGGGCGCCGTGCTACTCCGGCTGGAACCGGCCGCCCTGGCACGATGGCACCCGGAGACCGGCGAGATCACCGGCATCGTCCGCGACCTGCGCGGCGTGATCGCACTCGCGGGCTGACCGTCGCCCCGCGCGAGCGGCGACGTCTCGACCCACCGCCCCGCGCGAGCGACGTCGTCTCGACCCACCGCCCCGCGCGAGCGGCGTCGTCTCGACGTGATCGACTCGGGTTCATTGATGTCGCGGTGTCCGGGCGAGCGGGACAGCCCGACATCAGGAAACCCGAGTCGATCACGCAAGCGACCGGTGGCCCAGCGCTCAGGCGGCCAGGCCGCCGGGCTGGTCGCCCTTGACCACGGGTGCCCGGACCAGGTTGCCCCACTCGGTCCACGAGCCGTCGTAGTTGCGCACCTGCGGGTAGCCCAGCAGGTGCCGCAGCACGAACCAGGTGTGGCTGGACCGCTCGCCGATCCGGCAGTACGCGATCACGTCGTCGTCGGGGCTCAGCCCGAGCTGGTCGGCGTAGATCGCCTTCAGTTCGTCGGCGGACTTGAACGTGCCGTCCTCGTTGGCGGCGGACTTCCACGGCTTGCTGACCGCGCCCGGGATGTGCCCGCCGCGCAGCGCGCCCTCCTGCGGGTAGTTCGGCATGTGCAGCGTCTCGCCGGTGTACTCACTTGGCGACCGGACGTCGACAAGTGGCCGACCCGAGGCGACGTGCGCCATGACCTGCTCGCGGAAGGCCCGCAGTGGCGCGTCGTCACGGAGCGGTACCGGATAGTCGGCGCGCGGACGAGCCGGCTTGTCGCGGGTCAGCTCGCGTCCCTCGGCGATCCACTTCTGCCGGCCGCCGTCGAGCAGCCGCACATCGGCGTGGCCGAAGAGCGAGAAGACCCAGAGGGCGTACGCGGCCCACCAGTTGAAGTTGTCGCCGTAGAAGACGACGGTGTCGCCCCGGCCGATGCCCTTGGCGGCACACAGCTCGGCGAAGCTCTTGGCGTCCAGGTAGTCCCGGGTCACCTGATCGTTCAGCTCCAGGTGCCAGTCGACCTTGACGGCGCCGGGAATGTGACCGGATTCGTAGAGCAGCACGTCCTCGTCGGACTCGACGACGACGAGACCCTCGTCGCCCAGATGCTCGGCCAGCCACTCGGTGGTGACCAGTCGCTGCGGGTCCGCGTACGACTGGAGGCGGGGATCGGGATCGTTCGGCACAGACATGATCCCCAAGGTACGCCGGATCGCCGTCCACGACCGCTGTAAACGGGACCGGCCCACCACCCGCACGGGATGGTGGGCCGGTCGGCCGGCGGGTTACTGGTCGCAGGTCACCGACGATCTGTTCAGGCGCGACGGTGGACGATCCGACCGGCGATCACGGTCACCAGACAGGTACCGTCGACGCCGTGCACCGCGAGGTCGGCCCGCCCGTCGGGACGCAGCGTCGGCGCCACGG
This sequence comes from Micromonospora foliorum, assembly GCF_022229015.1. GTDB lineage: Bacteria > Actinomycetota > Actinomycetes > Mycobacteriales > Micromonosporaceae > Micromonospora > Micromonospora foliorum. The sequence continues at coordinate 48 of NZ_JAKKFF010000159.1, read as the reverse complement.
CGGCGGGCAGCACCAGCAGGTCGCTCCGCTCGGCGGCGGCGCGCAGCG
>NZ_JAKKFF010000158.1 GCF_022229015.1 Micromonospora foliorum | reverse complement strand
GCGGTGCCGCTGACCGCGAAGGTCGTGGCGGTGGCGTCCGGCGGGGCCTGCTCGGCACCGGCGCCGCGGGCCGCGGCCAGGAACGCCGCCCGGCTGGTGCCGGTCAGCGCCAACGCCCCGGCTAGCAACTCGACAGTGGTGCGTTGTGGCCGGACCGACCGGCCCCGCTCCAGGTCACGCACCGTCCGCACACCCACCCCGGCCCGGGACGCCAGCTCGGCCTGGGTCAGGCCGGCGGCGCGCCGATGCCCGCGGAGCAGCTCCGGCAGAGGGGTACGTCCAGCCGGGCTCCGCGACCGGTCATGATCCGGAGTCATGGGCACGAAGAGTACGGATGGACTCCGACCGTCGGCAGTCGAACGTCGGGCTACTGACGCCCGCTCGCCGAAACCCGACAGCCGTACGGACAGTCCGTCCGGAACGACTGGCCGATCAGTTCGGCTGGAGACTCAGAGACCCAGATCCCGGGCGATGATCATGCGCTGCACCTCGCTGGTGCCCTCGCCGATCTCCAGGATCTTGGAGTCCCGCCAGAAGCGGGCCACCGGGTACTCGTTCATGAAGCCGTACCCGCCGTGGATCTGGGTGGCCTCCCTGGCGTTGTCCACCGCGATCGTGCTGGCGTACAGCTTCGCGATGGCGGCCTGCCGCTTGAACGGCTCACCGGCCAGCATCCGCGCGGCGGCGTCGTAGTACGCCAGACGGGCGGTGTGTGCCTTCAGCTCCATGTCGGCGATCTTGAACTGGATGGCCTGGTTGGCGCCGATTGGCTGACCGAAGGCGTGTCGCTCCTTCGCGTACTTGATCGACTCGTCGACACAGCCCTGCGCGAGGCCGACGGCCAGCGCGGCGATGGCGATCCGGCCCTCGTCGAGGATCCGCAGGAACTGCGCGAAGCCCCGACCCCGGGCGCCGAGCAGGTTGGCGGCCGGCACCCGGCAGTCGTCGAAGGTCAGCTCGTGGGTGTCCGAGGCGGTCCACCCCACCTTGGAGTAGCCCGGCGCGACGGCGAACCCGGGCGTGCCGGTCGGCACGATGATCGTCGACAACTCCTTGGAGCCGTCCGGGTTGGTGCCGGTCACCGCGGTGACCGTGACCATGGCCGTGATGTCGGTCCCCGAGTTGGTGATGAACGCCTTCGAACCGTTGATCACCCACTCGTCGCCGTCCAGCACCGCCCGGGTCTGCGTGCCGGCGGCGTCCGAGCCGGTGCCCGGCTCGGTGAGACCGAAGCCGGCCAGCGCCTCGCCGCTGAGCAGCCGGGGCAGCCAGGTCGCCTTCTGCTCCTCGGTGCCGAAGCGGTAGATCGGCATCGCGCCCAGCGAGACCGCCGCCTCCAACGTGATGGCAACGCTGGAGTCGACCCGGGCCAACTCCTCCAGGGCCAGGCAGAGCGTGAAGTAGTCGCCGCCCATGCCGCCGTGCTCCTCGTCGAAGGGCAGGCCGAACAGGCCCATCTTGCCCATCTGCCGGACCACCTCGTACGGGAACGTGTGCTGCTCGTAGTGCTCGGCGATGACCGGGGCGACCACCTCGCGGGCGAATTCCCGCACGCTCTCGCGCAGCGCCGCTTGTTCGTCGGTGAGCCGGAAGTCCATCTCATCCTCCTGTAAGGACGGTCCGCCTCGGCGCTCGTGACGCCGAGGGCGGGTCGCTGTGCCGGCCTGAGTCGATGATCAGACCGGGGTGACGCCGTGCCGACGGCGGGAGAAGTGCCGGTCCTTGGTACGCGCCGCCGCGAATCGACGCACCAGCTCGGTGCGCAGGTCGTGCGGCTCGACGATGGCGTCCACGACCAGTTCGCTGGCGAGCCGGACGACGTCGATGTCCTGCTCGTACTCGGCGCGCTTGGCGGCGACGAAGGCGGCCCGCTCGTCCTCGTCCGCAATGGCGGCGATCTTGTTGGCGTACACGGCGTTCACGGCGGCCTCGGCGCCCATCACGGCGATCTTCGCGGTCGGCAGCGCGATCGTGGCGTCCGGCTCGAACCCGGGACCGGCCATCGCGTAGAGACCGGCGCCGTACGCCTTGCGGACCACCACGCAGATCTTCGGCACGGTCGCCTCGGAGATCGCGGTGATCATCTTGGCGCCGTGCCGGATGATGCCCTGTTTCTCCACCGCGCTGCCGACCATGAAGCCGGGCACGTCGCTGAGGAACAGCAGCGGCACGTTGAACGCGTCGCAGAGCTGCACGAACCGGGTGGCCTTGTCGGCCGAGTCGACGAAGAGCACGCCGCCCTTGAACATCGAGTTGTTGCCGACCACACCGACGACCTGACCGTCGAGACGGCCGAAGCCGATGGTCAGCTCCTTGGCCCAGAGCGCCTGGATCTCGAAGAACGAACCCTCGTCGAGCAGGCCCTTGACGTACCGTCGCATGTCGAACGCCTGCCGCTCGCTGGCCGGCACCAGCGCGGCCAGGTCGGCCTTCGCGGGCGCGGCGACCGCCGGCGCGGTCGGCGGCGCCTGCGTCCAGTTCGCCGGCAGGTACGACAGGTAGGTCTTCACGACGTCGAGCGCGTCGGCCTCGGTCTTGCAGAGGAAGTGCCCCACGCCGGACTCGGCGGTGTGCACCTTGGCCCCGCCCATCGCCTCCAGGGTGGTCTTCTCGCCGGTGACCATCTCGACCATCCGGTCGGAGCCGAGATACATGCTCGCGTTGCCGTCGACAAGCGCCACCACGTCGCAGAACGCCGGGATGTACGCCCCACCGGCGGCGCTCGGACCGAACAGCGCGCAGACCTGCGGGATCGAGCCGGAGGCGCGGACCTGGTTCCAGAAGATCTTGCCGGCGCCACGGCGGCCGGGGAAGAGATCGACCTGGTCGGTGATCCGGGCACCGGCCGAGTCGACCAGGTAGACCATCGGCACACCGGCGCCGTACGCCCGCTCGATGATCCTGATGATCTTCTCGACGGTGCGGGCGCCCCAGCTGCCGGCCTTGACGGTGGAGTCGTTGGCCATCAGACAGACCTGTCGGCCGTCGATCGTGGCGGTGCCGGTCACGACGCCGTCGGCGGGCAACCCCTCGGCGAGCGCGTTGGCGTAGAGGCCGTCCTCGACGAACGAGCCCTCGTCGACCAGGAGCGCGACCCTCTCACGGGCGAAGAGCTTGCCCTTGGCCGCGTTGGCCGCGTGGTACTTGTCCGCGCCGCCGGACCGGGCCCGCTTGCGCAGCTGCTCCAGTGCCTCACCGTCGAGCGTCACGCCGACTCCTCCGCCATGCTGACCTGAACGATCGTTAGGCTAGCGCATCGACACGGCTGCCGGCGACCTACGAGCGAACCAGACAGCCGAGCCGGGGGCAAGACATTGAAAAACGTGAATAGATATCGCTAGGCTCCTGGCACCCCCTCCTCCCGGATTGGAGTCAGCGATGACCTCACGACTCAGTCGGCTCGCGGTCGCCCTGGTGGCGACGGCAGGTGCCACCCTCGGCGTCACGGTCGCCAACCCCGCGCCCGCGTCCGCCGCCATGACCATCTGCTACAACACCAGCCAGGCGGGCAGCTACGCCGGCACCGCGAACCAGGCCGCCTCCATCTGGAACAACGCCACCGTCAATCTGACGCTCTCCGCCAACTGCGGCTCCAACCTGCGCATCTACCAGATCACCGGCGGTGGCTCGTACGCCGTGCGGACCAGCCTCGGCAACGGCCGGGTCTACATCGACACCCAGCAGGCGGCGCAGTACAGCCCGCTGCGGATCATGACGCACGAGATCGGGCACATCCTCGGCCTGCCGGACAACTACAACGGGAACTGCTCGCTGCTGATGTCCGGCGGCAGCGCCGGCACCAGCTGCACCAACCCGTACCCGAGCACCACCGAGGCGAACCGGGTCAGCAGCCTCTTCGCCGGCACGTTCAGCGCCACCGACCGCAGCGCGGACATCTTCCGCGACAGCTGGCCGAGCGTGCTCACCCCGGTGAGCTGACCAACCTGGCACGTGGAAGGGGCCGGCGCGTACGCCGGCCCCTTCGTCACGCGGAAGGTTAGCTCGGCAGCGGCGTCAGCCGGGTACGCGGGCCGGCCCGCAGCACACCGGACGGCAGCTTCTTGCCGAGCAACTCCTCGGCCAACTCCGCCACCTCGATGAGAGCCGGCAGGTCGATGCCGGTGTCGACGCCCATGTCGTGCAGCATGTGCACAGCCTCCTCGGTGGCCAGGTTGCCGCTCGCCCCCGGCGCGTACGGGCAGCCACCGAGGCCACCGACGCTGGCGTCGAACTCGGTCACCCCCAGCTCCAGCGCGGTCAACAGGTTGGCCAGTGCCGTACCCCGGGTGTTGTGGAAGTGCAGCAGGACCGGCACGTGGGCGTTGCGGTCGCGTACCGCGGTCAACAGCTCGCGGACCCGGCGCGGCGTGCCCATGCCGGTGGTGTCACCGAACGCGACCCGGTCCGCGCCGTCGCGGACCACCCGGTCCACGATCCCGGCCACCCGCTGCGGGTCGATGTCCCCCTCGTACGGGCAGCCGAAACTGGTCGCCACGATCACCTCGACCCGCGCCGACGCTCCGTGCAGCAGGTCGATCAGCTCGGCGATGTCGTCCAGCGACTCGTCGGTGGACCTGTTGACGTTGCGCCGGTTGTGCGTGTCGCTGGCCGAGACCACCACCTCGATCTCGGTGAACCCGGCGGCGAGGGCCCGCTGGGCGCCCCGGGTGTTCGGCACCAGCGCGGAGTACCGCACCCCGTCGGCCTTCACCGCCCGCTGCCACACCTCGTCGGCGTCGGCCATCTGCGGAATCGCCCTGGGGTGCACGAACGACACCGCCTCGATCCGGCGTACGCCGGTGCCGGAGAGGGCGTCGAGCAGCCGCACCTTGGCGTCGGTCGGGATCGGGTCCTCGTTCTGCAACCCGTCCCGCGGCCCAACCTCGCGGATCGAGACGGAATCTGGCAGGTCCGCCATAAGGGGTCACCTCACTGTGACGAAAGCAGTGCTTAGGGGTTCTCCCAGCATGCCACCCCATTGTTGATCAAGAGGTTTGCGTCATCCGCGGCGCAAATCCTGACGCAAACCTCTTGATCACCGGGGTGGGTGGAGGCCCCAGGGGAGGCCGGGGGTTAGCGCATGCGGGAGACGATTCCGGTGTCGTAGGCACCGGAGAGGAATTCCGCGTTGGTTAGCAGCTCGGCGAAGAAGGGGACGTTGTTCTTCGGGCCTTCGATCTGGAACGCCGCGACGGCTGCCTTCGCACGTTCGAGCACCTCGTCGCGGGTCGCGCCGCTGACGATCAGCTTGGCCAGCAGGCTGTCGTAGAACGGGGTGACCGTGTTGCCCTCGGTGTAGCCGGAGTCCACCCGGACACCCTCGCCCGTCGGCTCCACCCACGTCCTGATCACGCCGGGGCCGGGCAGGAAGCGCTTCGGGTCCTCCGCGTTGATCCGCATCTCGACGGCGTGGCCGCGCGGGGTCAACGCGTCCGGGTCGAACGTCGGCGCCAACCCGGAGGCCACCCGCAGCTGCTCCTCGACCAGGTCGATGCCGTAGACGTACTCGGTCACCGGGTGCTCCACCTGCAACCGCGTGTTCATCTCCAGAAAGAAAAATTCTTCGGAGCCGGGAGCAGTGCCAGCGGCGTCCAGCTCACGCGGGACCAACAGGCACTCCACCGTGCCCGCGTTGCGATAGCCGACCGCCTCGCCGGCACGCACCGCCGCGGCCAGGAGACGGGAGCGCAGCTCCGGCGAGACCGCCGGCGACGGGGACTCCTCGACCAGCTTCTGGTTGCGCCGCTGCACCGAGCACTCCCGCTCGCCGAGCGCCACCACGCGACCATCGGCCAGGCCGAGGATCTGCACCTCGACGTGCCGTACCCGGGGGAAGTACCGCTCGATCAACACCGAACCGTCGCCGAACATCCGCTCGGCGAACGCGCGCACCTTGTCGTACTCGGTGCGCAGCGCGGCCTCGTCGACGGCCACGCCCATGCCCATCCCGCCACCGCCGGCGGCGGCCTTGACCATCACCGGGTAGCCGATCTCGGCGGCGGCGGTCACCGCCGCGTCCAGGTCGGCGGTCGGGTCGGTGGTGCCGGGCGCGACCGGAACTCCGGCCGCCGCCATCAGGTTCCGGGCGTTGATCTTGTCGCCCATCGCGGTGATCGCGTCCGCGTCGGGTCCGACCCAGATCAGGCCGCTCGCCTCGACGGTACGGGCGAACTCGGCGTTCTCCGACAGGAAGCCGTACCCGGGGTGGATGGCCTGCGCGCCCGTCGACTTCGCGGCGGCGAGGATCGCCTCGGTGTTGCGGTAGCTCAGCGCCGGGTTCGGTGGACCGATGAGGACCGCCTCGTCCGCCTCCGCGACGAACGGCAGGTCGGCGTCGGCCTCCGAGTGCACCGCGATCGCGCGAATGCCGAGCCGCTTGGCGGTCCGGATGATCCGGCGTGCGATCTCGCCCCGATTGGCGACCAGCAGTGACTCGATCATGTTTCCTCCCGGCGTCCGGATGGTGGGACGATGTCAGGGAATCATGACCGGCACGGTTCTGACGAGTCGGCTCAGGCGAGCAGCGCGGCCAGGGTCGCGCCGCGCAGCAGCTCGGCGCGGCGTCGCCGGTCCACCTCGCCACCGAGGAACGGGGTCGAGTTCATCAGGCCGAACGCCGCGTGCGCGAGCACCCGCGCCTCACCGTCGGGCATGCCCGGGTGCAGGGCGGTGAGCACGGTCACCCACTCCTCGACGTAGAGCCGTTGCAGGCGACGGATCCGCCGCCGAGGCTCCTCGGGCAGGCGGTCCAACTCGTGCAGGTGCAACGCGATCACCGCCGGGTTGGCCAGCGCGAACTCGACGTGGTAGTCGATCAGCGACTCCAGTACGCCGCGCGGGTCGTCCGAGCGCCCGGCGGCGCGTTCCCGCCCGCCGGCCAGCAACCCCTCGCTGACCGGAATCAGCGCGGCGGCCAGCATGGCCTCCTTGCCGGCGAAGTGGTGGTAGAGCGCCGGACCGGTGACCCCAGCGGCCGCGCCGATGTCGTCCATCGACACGCCGTGGTAGCCACGCGCTGCGAACAGACCTACCGCGATCTCCAGGATCTCGTCCTTGCGGGACCTGCGCCGGCCCGCACCCGCCGCACCCCGTGCCTGCTGCTCCACCGTCACCGGACAAGCCTAGACCGCGAGGAGCGCGCGATGGTTGCCGGTCAGTTCCGCCCACCCCCGGGCCGGGCCGCCCCTGACCTGGCCAGGGGCGGCCCGCGAGGGTCAGTCGTCCTGGTCCAGGTCGTGCTCCGCGCGCAACGCGGTGGCCTCGGCGGGCCGATCGAGCAGATCCAGCACCCGAGCCAGCAGCCAGGCCGTCTGGCGGACCTGCCGCGAGGCGGCCGGCAGCCCACCGAGGACGCGGCGCAGCAGCGGCTCCGCCTCGGCCGGCCGGTCCAGGCGCAGCAGCAACTCACCGATGAGGGCTTCCACCTGGGCGGCCTCACCGAACGCCTCGATCGACCGCAAACGGTCCGGCACCCCGGTGAGCCGGCCCAGCGCCTCGTCCAGTCGGTCCTCACCGGTGAGCACCCGCGCGCCGGTCTCGGCCGCCATCGCCAGCTCGTACGTCACCGGCGGCTCGGCCTCCCCGGCCAGCTTCGCCGCCAACCCGTCCACCACCTCGACGGCACGCAACGCCGCGTCCCGGTCGTCGGCCCAGAACCAGGCGTACGTCTCCCGCCGTCGGGCGCGCAGCTCGTCCAGCGGCAGGTCCCCGAGCCGGTACGCCTCAGCCGCGGCGGCGAACCGCTCGCCCGCCGCCGCGTCCCGGTCGGCGTCGTAGAGGATCCCGCCGGCCTCCTCCAGCACCTGCGCCCGGTGCGGAAGGTTGTCCGGTCCGTCCAGATTGCTGGCCAACTGCTCCAGCAGGGCCAACGCCGGGTCGATCTCCCCTAGTCCGGCATAGACGCCGGCCAGCAGGTGCCGGCAGCGATCGGCCTCCGCCTGGGCGCCCAGCCGATCCAGACCGAGCACGGCCTCCTCGGCGACCTCGGCGGCCTCGGCGAGCCGGCCCACCATCCGGTACGCGTTCGCCAGCTCCCACCGCAGGAACGCGTCCCCCTCGGCGCCCCGCTCCACGCACAGCGTCACCGCCTCGACGAAGTCGTCCACCGCGTCGACGGGCCGGCCGGCCGACAACAACGCCCGGGCGCGGGCGACCCGGACCGGCAGCTCCGCGTCCGCCGGTGCCGCCTCCAACGCCTCGTCGCAGGCCGCCACGGCGTCCGCCGGATCGTCGACCAGCCGCGCGTAGGCCAGGCAGGCACCCGTGACCAGCTCGTCGACGCCCAGCTCCCGGCCGATCCGGCGCGCCTCGTCGACGACGGCGCGGGCCTCGTCGACGCGGTCCAACTGTTCCAGCAGGTGCCCCCGGTGCAGTGCGATCCGGGCCATCAGGTGCCGGTCACCGCCCGCGTCGGTTGGTACCCGGTCGAGCGCGGCGAGCGCGTCCGCCCAACGCTCGCGGTGCAGCAGCGCCAACGCCACCCGGTCGTGGCCGGCCGCCCGCTGCCGGGCGTCGCCGAGCCGGTCCAGGACCTCGGCCGCCTCCCGGGCCAGCAGCAGCCCCTCCTCGCCGGCCTCGTCGGAGCGGGTCAACAGCACGCCGAGCCGCCCGGCGACCGTCTGGGCGGGCACCTCCTCACCTGCCTCCCGGTACAGCTCCAGCGCCGCCCGATTCAGCTCGACCGCACCCTCGATGTCGTCCTCGTCGCCGCGCTCCGCCGCCCGCAGTGCCAGCCGATGCGCGGACGTGCGCGCCGGCAGCTCGGCCGAGCCGAACCGGTCGTCGAAGGCGACCAGCGCCGCCCGGAAGGTGGCCCGGTCGTGCCGGCCCCAGCTCTGCTCCGCGAGGTCCAGCAGCTCGTCCGGGCCGGCGTCGGCGGGCAGGGTCACGGCAGGTCGTTCACCCGTGCCGGTTCGCCCTCGCTCGGCTCGGGCGACGGACGACGCGGGCGTGCCCTGCCCGACGATCGGCTCGTCCCCGACCGGCCGGGCCGGACGGGTCGGGCGGCGACGGACGCTCGCCGACAGCGGCACGTGTTCCCCGCTCGCCTGCACGGTCAGCCGGCGGGCGATCCACTCCGACTGGTGGGTGGTGCCGTTACGGGCGTCGAAGCGGGCGGCCAGACCGGTGGCGGTCCCGGCCAACTCCTCCGCCAACGACGCGGCCGACACCTCAGCGGCCGGCCGGCCCTCGGCGGCGCGGCGGT
>NZ_JAKKFF010000157.1 GCF_022229015.1 Micromonospora foliorum | reverse complement strand
GGCCACCCGGACCGGCAGGTCGCCGACCCGGACCGCGGCAGCGCCCCGGTCGATCTCGGCCCGCCCGGCACCGGGCCACACGACCGGCGGCACGGCGCGGGCGGCCAGCTTTCGTGAGACGTCCTCGCCCAGAGGCGCCACGGCCACGAGGGCACCGGGCCGGTCGGGTGCGGTGGCGGACTGGGCTGGTGACCCGAGGAACGGCAGCGCCGTGGCGACCAATGCCGCCACCAGCAGCCCCGTACGGACAACGCGCATGCCAACCTCCGCGACGACTGAGCCCGACCCGTCGTGATGACGGGTCGGGCTCAGCGTGCGAGATCGACGTACAGCACCCCGTACATCCCGGGGTACACCGCGAGAGAACTACCCAGATGCCCAGCCTAAATCCGGGCTCGCGGCGATGGAACTATCAGAATTCGAACTCGGCCTCCATGCCGAAGCCGAATCCGAAGCCCCATTCTCGACTCTGCCATCGGCTGCCTTTGTGCGGTCCGTCGTCCATGGGACCGCCCGAATTACAGCCACCGTTTATTACATGAAAGCAGGCCCGATAGTCCTCGTCGCCGCGCTTGCCGGCCGGGGTGTACCTCTCGCCCCAACTCACGTAGCCCGTGAGGCCGCCACCGTTGGCCACCTTGACCTTTCTGTCGTTGCCGCTCACGGTGACGCAGACGAGCACGCAGATTCCTGCGGAATAGGTGCTCTCCTTCTTGAGCGGGGGTGGGACCTTCCTCGCGTCGTCCGTCCGCTTGGCGCGCACCGTCCGCAGGTGATCGGCTTTTGCCTTGGCTTCTCTCTCCTTGGCTCGCGTCGCGGGACAGAACGGACTTCCGGTGATGCATAGCATCCTGTCCATCGGAAGCAGGGGGCCGGCCGTTCTGGGCTTTGCTGCCTTGGGCTTGTTCGCCACCGTGTCCCGCTTACAGGCCGCGTTGCAGGCTGGGCCCGATTTCTTCGGAGCCGCCTTCTTCGGAGCCGCCTTCTTTGGCGTGCTCTTTTTCGCCGTCGTTTTCGCCTTGGGCTTGGGCTTGTTCGCGGCGATGTCCCGCTTGCAGGCGGCGTTGCACGCCGGACCCGACTTCTTCGGAGCTGATTTCTTCGGAGCGGCCTTCTTCTTCGCCGGTGCCGGCTTCTTCGCCTTCGGCTTGGCCTTGCCGCCGCCGCTGTTGTCCGCCATCAGCTTCAACCCGTCCGGGTCGCTGAACGACGTCGGGTTGTTGCTGGAGTAGGCGTACCCGTGCATCTGCTGGGGATCGTCGATGTCGATGATTGGGTCGACCGAGATGAACCGGCCCGTGCCCGGCTCGTACTCCCGCGCGCCGAGATGGGTCAGCCAGGTGCCCGGGTCGATATTGCCGCCGACGAAGCCCCGCTCCCCCGGCCAGGTGCCGGTGCCACCCCTCGCCGTGCCGTATGGGGTGAGCAGCCGTCGGGTCACCGCCATGGTGGACGAGTCGATGGCTAGCTCACCGGTGCCGTGGTGGTCGGACGTCAGCCAGGAGACCTGGCCGCCCTTGCGCATGGCCACCGGCTGGCCCTGGTAGGCGTAGTAGCGGGTAGCGGTCGCCGTTCCGCTGGCCGGTTGGTGCACCTCCGTATGCCCCAGGTAGAGCGTGGCACCGGTGGCGTCGCGGCGCAGCAGCCGGTTGCCGTCGGCGTCGTAGATGAACGAGGCGCTCTTCCCGTTCTCGGTGATGGTCGAGACGTGGCCCTCAGCGTCCCAGTTCAGGACCTGAGCCGCGCCGTTGACCGTCCGGCCGGTGGTGTTGCCGTCGGCGTCGTAGCTGTAGCTGTCGGTCCTGGTCCCGGTGGGGCCGGTGGTCCGCACCGAGGTCAGGGTGTGTGGTTGGGCCGCTCCGGCGGCCGGGTAGGTGTAGCTGGCGGTGGTGTCCCCGGCGCTCGCGTGCCGGACCTCGCTCAGCCGGTTGCCGACCTTGTCGAAGGTCCAGCTGTGCCAGTACGCCGCAGGGCCACCGAGCGCCGCCGTGCCGCGCGCCGCCGCGCAGTCGCCGCCGCCCGGGGTCCACGCCTCGGTCAACCGCCGCAACTGGTCGTACGCGAAGCACTGGGTGTCGTTGGTGACGGTGTCGCCGACGCGCAGGAGGTTGCCGGCCGGATCGTAGGAGTAGGTGGCGTCGGAGACCGGGATGGTGCCCGGTGCCTGGGTCTGTGCGCGAGTCAGCCGCCCGGTCGCATCGTCGTAGCCGAAGTCCCGGGTGACTTGCTTGCCGGTCGCACCGAGCACGAACCGGCCCAGCTCGCCGGTGTTGCTGTAGCCGGTGCTGGCGACATAGGTGTTGCCGGTGGACGCCAGCGAACTGGGCAGACCGAGCGGCGTGTAGAAGGACTTGACCGTCTCGGAGGCGAGGTCACCGGCGGCAGGCAGGTTGGTGTCGGTCACCTGACCGGCGGCGTTGTAACGGACCGTGGTGTCGTACGAGCGGGCCAGGCCGCCCTCGGTCGCCGGGATGACCACAGATGCGCCGGTGGCCTGACCCGTCGCCTCGTATCCCAGCACCCGGTTCTCGTAGACGGCGGAGCCGACGTACCGCTTCGAGGCGGTGGCCAGCCCCTTGCCGCCGGGCAGGCTGTCGTACGTCCACTCGGCCAGTTTCGGCCCGGTGGACGAGTCCTCGTGCACCGCTTTCTGCCGACCCAGCTCGTCGTAAACGGTGACCACCGTGCGGTTCCGACCGTCGGTGGTGCTGACCGGTCGGTCGGCCTCGTCGTAGGCGACTCGGTGGGTGCCGGCGTCCGGGTCCTCGCTACGGATCTTGCGACCGCGCAGGTCGTAGAAGTGTCGCCAGATGTTGCCGGCCGAATCGGTGACGGTGCTGAGCCGGCCGGCCCGGTCGTAGCCGTAGCGGGTGCTGTCGTAGCCACTGGTGATGCCCGCGGTGTGCTGGCGCAGTTCGACGGTCCGGTCGTGCGCGTCGAGGACCGTCGTGGTGGCGGTCTCCCCGGTCGGCGGGGTGACCGACACCCGGTCACCGCCGTACGTGGTGCTGGTCCGCCACTTCTCCACGTTGCGGCCGTAGAGGATCTCCGCGGTCTCCCGGCCGGCCCCGTCGTAGACCGTCCGGGTCTGCGACGGCACCGCCGTGTCGGCCACCGCGACAAGCGCCTTTGCCGGCAGGCCGGTGACGTAGTAGTCGGCGTTCTCCTTCCAGTCACGCCCGTGCGAGTCGTAGAAGGTGTCGGTGACGATCCGCCCGGAGGTGTTCGGTGACTGCTCCTGGGTCTGCCGCTCGCGCAGAAGCCCGTCGAGCAGCTGGTATGACGTGGCGTACGCGGTTCCGGTGCCGAGCAGGGTCCGGGTGCCGACTACGGTGGGGGCCGTGCGGCGGACGTCGTAGGTGTACTCCAGGTTCGGCGTCGTCGTCGCCTTCGCCCGGCCAGGCTGCCACACCTTGGTCAACCGGCCCAGCGGGTCGTAGCCGAGGTCGGTCTGCCGACCGTTGGCGTCGACCACGGTGAGCGTGTCCCCGGTCAGCGGAGCGAGGGTGGTGGTCGAGGTGTGCCCCAGCGCGTTGGTGGCCGTGACCGATGTGACCGGGCCACCGAGGTTCGGCGTGTACGCGGTAGTGCTGATGTGACCGAGCGGATCGGTGGCCGAGGTCGCCCGGCCGTGACTGTCCACCACGGCACTGCCGACGGTCTGCCAGACCGGCCCGTTCGACCAGTCCTTGGCCTCCTCGGACTTCGTCACGTCGCCCCGGGTCGGAGCGGTGCCCCACACCGTTGCCCCGTCGTAGTAGATCCGCTCGTCACTGAGCAGGTCCGCCGGGTAGTTCGGTGTGGCGCCGCAGGGCACCAGCACGGTGGTACTGCGCGATTCGGCGTCGATGATCCAGTCGGTGAGGTTCTTCGCGTACGTGGTCGTGGTGCACTGGTCGTCGTCGGCGACCGCGATGTCGCCCCGATCGTGCACCTCGATGGGCAGCCCGTCGTCGTCGTAGCGGTACAGCACCTCGGTGGTCCGGCTGCCACCGGCGGCCAGGGTCTCGGTGCTGCGTTCCGAGCGCTCGGCGGTCACCCAGGCGGCCAGACTCGTGCCCGTCGACCGGGGCCGGGTGGCGGTGTTCCTGATCTCCAGGGGTTCACTCACCGAACGGGAGACCAGGGCGCCTCCGACGCCGTTGTAGACCGAGGTCTCCCGAGCGAAGCCACGCCGGATGTCCAGGTCGTCCAACCCATCCACCTGGACCGACTTGCTGCCGCCGGCGGGCGTCGCACGGTCGCCGTGCATGCCGCGCAGAAACACGTGCTCGCTGACCGTGTGCGGCGCGTCCGTGCCGTTGCCGCTGATCTCCCGGACCTTCTGGAAGCCCCGCCACTGCCCCCAGGTCTTGAACCGCTCCGGGGTCAGCTCGCCGTCGTCGAAGTGCCAGGCGCCGTCGGTGCCGTACTCGTAGCGGGTCACCTCCGGTATGCCGCCGCCGACCAGGTCGGTCTCGACCGTCTCGGTGACCACGTACTTCTGGAACCAGTCGATCGTCGGGGTTTCGAACTCCTGGGCGTAGTAGCCCGGGAAGCAGCGTGACGTGTTGGATTGCGCCGCCGGCAGGGCCGTCCGGACGCAGCCGGTGGGTGCGTACTTGACCAGGATCTGGCCCCCGGTCTCGTTGTTCACCGTGCCGACCCGGAACTTGTTCATCGCCGGCTGGGTGTCCAGGCCGTCGACCCGGTTGGGCGTGCCCTCGCCCTCGGCGGTGGTCGCCGGGTCGAAGTCGATCAACGGCAGGGTGGCGCTGCCGCCGACATGTCCGCTCTGGGCGATCGACTCCAGCCAGAGGGAGGCGCTGGAATCGTCCTTGGGGTCGGGGAAGGTGTGGTTCAGGTTCCACGACTCGACGTCCTGGTAGCCGCCGTGGTTGACCTGGGTGGTCACCTTCGCCAACCGCTTCGTTCCCCAGAAGGTCGGTGCCGGCTGCGGGCAGGTCCCGCCGGAGCAGGACTGGTCCAGGGGTACGTCCGGGAAGTCCGCCGGTTGGCCGGCCTGGCAGGCCGAGCCGGGCAGGCAGCGGGGCGCGGTGGTGAAGAGTACCCGGGCGCTCGCCGGGACGGTGTAGACGCTCGACGCGCGCAGCCCGTACTCGATGCGGTTGAGGTAGCCGGCGCGTACGTACGGCGTCGGCGCGGTCGGGGTCTTGTTCCGCCCGTACTGGTTGATTTCCCGGTCGTAGTAGTACGCCATCGCGTCGCCGTGCGGGTCGACCACGTAGTCGAGGTTCCACCGGTACGCCTGCTGGCACCACGACTCGGCGAACGTCGCGCCGTGGCAGGGTTCGTTCGCCTCGTTGCCGAAGACCGGCACCGTGTAGGTGGAGTTGGTCTCGCCGCGACCCGAGGACCAGCCGGGCAGCCGGTTCAGGCCGAAGAAGTACTGCGTACCGTCCTGGGCGGTCAGCTTCCAGTGCTCACCTCGGTCGTTCGGGGTGGCCGAGCCCTCGTCGCCGTTGACGGCACCGGTCAGCCGCTCGATCCGCCAGCCGTCGTCCTCCTCGGCACGCCAGACGCCGGTGGACTGGTCGCGGACCAGTTCACCGGAGACACCCGGCAGCGACACCACCGCGTTCTCCGTCTCCCAGCACTGGTCGTTGACCCCGGTCTGCCCGTCCTCGGCGCACGCCTTGTAGGACCGCTCGATGAAGCCCGGCTGCAGGTCGAAGCCCTCGCCGATCCAGGAGGGCTGGTTGTTGGTGGAGGCGGTCTTGCCGTCCACCGCTCCCGACGAGTAGTTCAGGCCGAGGTCCGGCTCGATGCCCGGCACCGACGGCACCTGCATCGGGTACGACCAGTTGAAGTCGCCGGACTGCAGGCCCACCTGCCAGGTCGCCGACGGCGCCAGCGAGGTGGGTCCGTAGCTGCCGGTCGAGCCCGCCGCGCCGGCGGTCACCGCGTAGAGGCCGTCGGAGACCTGGGCGCTGAGGGTGCCCGCCCGGGCGTTGTTGCGAGTCGCCACCGATTGCGCCCGCCCGCACCCGACTCCCTCGGTGGCGGCGCACTCCGGCACCCGGACCAGGCGCAGCCGAGCGCCGTAGTCACCGCCGAATGCGCTGCGGAAGCCGGAATAGTCCACGCTGACGCCGAGGTCACGCGTCTTCTGATCAGTGCGGCTGAGGCGGAGCAGCAGACCTGCCGGTCCTCGCCGGGCGGCGGCGGCGCGGTCCAGCACCTCCACCCGTACCGGGCTGTCCGCGGCTACCGAGACCGGCGATTCTCCGGCCCGGCGCAGGTTCGGCGCGGCTGACGCCCGGTCCGCCCCGGCCGGGACGCGCTCCGCCCGCGGTGCCGGGTTCACCACCGCGACCTCGGCCTTCGGCCAGGTCACGCTGGGCGCCTTGGTGACCAGCGGAGTACGGTCGACGGGGCGGGGTCGGGTCGGCACCGCGCTGGTGGGTACCGCGTCCCCGGCCGGGCGGAACGGGGCCGCCGAGGCCGGTTTCGGTGGCGAAAGCGGTGCCACCGCGCTCCCGGGCACGGCCACCACCACCGCTAGTAGCAGCAGGATCCCGCGACGTAGACGTCCGGGTCTCGATCGAGCGGTCACGATGACTCCAAAGTGACGAGTTGGCCGACGGTCGGCACGCTGGAACGCTCGCCGACCGCCGTACGACGGCCCGTACACGTGGCCGTACTCGTGGTGCCCGTGGCTGGCCGCGCCGCCAGCTCGGCGCGCTGGGAGCCGCGTGGCGGCGGCGTTCGGGTCTGTTCCGCACTGCCCGGCGCGGTGACCGACGAACACATCGCACTGAGACTGGGCCCAGCGATCTCCGGCGTGGGTGTGAGGCGGCAGTCCGTCGCCTCGCGGCCGGAAGGCACGGGGTGGGTGGGTCATGGGTCTGTCGGTCGAGTTGCTCGGCACGATGCGGGTGAGTGTCGATGGCGAACCGGTGGGACTGCCGTCCGGGCGGCAACGTTCCCTGCTGGCCCTGCTGCTGCTGGACGGGGAGCGGATGGTCAGCCGGGACCGGGTGATGGCGGAGTTGTGGCCGAGCGCCCCGCCGCAGTCCGCCGCGGTGAACCTGCGGACCTACGCGTGGGGGCTGCGGAGCTGGCTGGCCCGGGTCACCGGCACCGGCGCGGGCGGTCAGCTGGTCCGTAACGGAGCCGGGTGGGCGCTGCGGCTGGTGGACGACACGCCGCTGGCGCTCGACGTGGTGACCTTCGAGTGGGACGTGACCGCCGGCGTTCGGGCACTTGCCGATGCCGACCTGGTGTCCGCGGCACGGCATCTGCACCGGGCGACGCAGGCCTACCGGGGCGCTCCACTGCTGAACGTGCCGCAGGGGCCGGTCCTGTCCGGCTGGGCGGTACTGCTGCACAACCGGTGGGTGGAGGCGACCGAGGGGTACGCCGAGGCCCTGCTGCGAACCGGGCGGTTCGGCGCGGTCCGGGAGCTGCTCCAGGGTTTCGTGGGGCAGCACCCGGGCCGGGAGCGGGCCTGGGGCCAGCTGATGACCGCCTGTGCTCGCGGCGGGGACACCGCCGGTGCGGTCGCGACCTACCGGGCGGCCCGGACGGCGCTGGTCGAGGGGTTCGGCGTGGAGCCGAGCGCCGACCTGACCGCCCTGTTCCGGGCGGTGCTGCGACGCGAGCCGGCGATGACCCCGCCGCCCGAG
>NZ_JAKKFF010000156.1 GCF_022229015.1 Micromonospora foliorum | reverse complement strand
GACAACGCCGAGCGGCTCGCCGACACGATGGCCGTCCTGGCCCGCCGGTCACCTCACCGGATCCCGTTGGGCGGTCTGACCACGTCCGAGGTCGAACGGCTGCTCGGCGCGCTGGCCCGGACCACCGTCGACCCGGACACGGTCGCCGCGTTGGCCGAGCGGACCGGCGGCAACCCGTTCTACGTCCGGGAGTCGGCACGGCTGCTCGCCGCCGAGGGCACGCTCGTCGCCACCTCCGACGTGCCCGAGGGCGTACGCGACGTGCTGCGCCGACGACTCTCCCGCCTGCCGGCGACGGCCGTCTCGGTGCTGCGCCTCACGGCGGCGGTCGGGCGGGAGGCCGACGTCCGCACCCTCGTCGACGCCGCCGGCACCGACGAGGCCACCGTCCTGGGGGCGCTGGAAGCCGGGCTGACCGCCGGGCTGCTCACCGAACCGGCGCCCGGGCGGGTGCGGTTCGTGCACGGCCTGGTCTGCGACACCATCTACACCGACCTGCCGCAGCTGCGCCGCACCCGCCTGCACGCCCGGATCGCCGCCGCCACCCGCCGGCTGCGGCCCGACGACTACCCGGCCCTGGCCCACCAGTACGCCCGCGCCGCGTCGGCCGACACCGCGCCGCTCGCCGTCGACTACGCCATCCGGGCCGCCGAGCTGGCCGAGCGGCGGTACGCGTACGACACCGCGATCGAGCTGCTCAGCAATGCTGTCGAGGCCGCCGCCACGGTCGCCGGGGACCGCGACGCGCTCCGGGTCGACCTGCTCGGGCGGCTGTTGCGCGCCCAGGGGCGGGCCGGGGCGGTGGCCGCCGCCCGGCAGACCCGGGCCCGGGCGATCGACGTCGCAGCGGAGTCCGGCCGCGACGACCTGCTGGTCGCGGCGTTCACCGCGTGGACCGTGCCCACCCCGTGGCTGACCCACGAGTACGGCGTGGTGGACCACCGGGTCGTCGAGTTGCTCACCCGGCTGCTGCGCGCCGACGACCTGGACCCGGTCGCCCGCTGCCGGCTGCTGGAGGCGCTGGCCACGGAGTTGGACGGCGAGTCCGATCCGCGAGGCGTGGCGGCCGGACGGGAGGCGCTGGCCCTCTCGCGCCGGCTGGGCGACCCCGAGCTGCGCGCCCTCGGCCTGGCCGCACGGTTGCGCACCATGAGCTACGAGCGGGAGGCGCCGGACCGCCGGGAGTTCGCCCTGGAGCTGCGCGATCTCGCCGACGAGCACGGGCTGGTGACCTACCGTTCCGTCGCCGAGCAGGCGCTGGGCCACTCCGCTGCCGCGCTCAACGAGCCGGACGAACTGCGCCTCAGCGTCGCCCGGCAGGGATGGCTGGCCGAGACGTACCAGCTGAACGAGGCGCAGACGATCAACCTGTGCTCGCTGGGCGCCCTCGCGCACATCGCCGGTGACTTCGTCGCCGCGCGGCGGCACTACGACCAGGTCGCCGTGCAGATGCGGCGGCAGGGTTCGCTGCACGCCGAGGCCTTCCACTACTTCTCCACCGGGACCCTGCTGATCAGCCAGGGGCGGTTCGGTGAGCACCTGGAGGCGACCCGGCGGATACGGGGGTCGTTGGGCCCGATCGTGGACGACCTGCTGGCCCTGGCGCTGATCGGAAACGGACGCCTCGACGAGGCGCGGGCCATGCCGATCGGGCGGCACACCTACCGTCCGGACTACTTCGAGTCGGCCCTGCTCACCGTGCGCGGGATGGTCGTCGTGGCGCTGGGTCGACGGGACCTGGCCCAGCCCGTGATCGACGCGCTGCTCCCGGTATCTGACCAACTGGCCGGATTCTCCACCACCGCGGCCGTGGTGCGGCCGGTCGCGCTGACGCTCGGGGAGCTGTTCCGGCTGGTAGGACGCAGCGAGGAGGCGACCCGGCACTTCACCCTCGCCGCCCGGGTGGCCCGTCGGTGGGGGTCGCCGCACTGGCTGGCCGAGGCGACGGCGGCCCTGGCCGACTGACCGCCACGGTTGGTGGATTCCAAGCCGGTTCCAAGTGACACCGAGCATGATCAACAGATCTGTGCCAGTTGATCCCTCGGAAAGGTCACCGTGAACCAGAACCACCGCGAAGCCATGGCCGACGTACGCGACATGCACATGGCGCACTCGGCGCTCCGTCGCGAGTTCAGCCTGCTGCCGCAGCTCGTCCGCGACGTCACACCGGGCGACGCCACGCGCGCGGAGGTCGTCGGCGCCCACGCCGAGATGCTCTGCCACATCCTGCACGTGCACCACGAGGGCGAGGACCTGCTGCTGTGGCCCCGGCTGCTGGAGCGCGGCGGCGCGGAGGCCGCGGCGATCGTCCCCACCATGGAGGCGCAGCACCACGCCATCGAGGACGCCCACGCGGCGGTGGTCGCCCTCCTCCCCGGGTGGCGCCGCACCGGAGGCGGCGGTGAGCACCTTGCGGACGCCCTGGAGCAGCTACGCGCCGCGCTGATCGAGCACATGGCCCTGGAGGAGAGCGAGATCCTGCCGCTGGCGCAACGGCACATCACCGCCCGGGAGTGGATGCAGCTCGGCGAACACGGGATGAGCAAGTCCCCGAAGAAGCAGCTCCCGTTGGCCTTCGGCCTGGCCATGTACGAGGGCGACCCGGAGGTGGTCAAGGCGGTGCTGGCGCACGCCCCGCTGCCGGCCCGGCTGCTCATGCCGATCATCGCGCCGCGGCTCTTCGCCAGCCACGCCAAGCGGGTGCACGGCACCGCCACGCCCCCGCGCGTCGGCGCCACCGTCCGCTGAGCGAGGTCGGGCGAGCCGGTTGGGTCGGCGGCTCGCCCGACCTCGGGACCCCCCGCACTGGTCTGCCCTGGCGGCGCACCACCGAACCCACGCACGGCAACCCCACCACCAGCGACGACCCCGACTACCAGTCATCCGAGTCGCGAAGTTGTCACTGGAGTACTAGCCCACCTGACTGCGTCGGGATACCGATGCCGGGGACGCCAACCGCGCCACGGGCGGGAGCGGCGAGACCTCCGGGGAGGCCTGGAATGCCGAGATGGCGAGCGCGGCGAAGCGCCGGGAGGCGCTGACCTGGATAGTCGGCGAGGTCGCGTGGATACCGCTGTTGGCCATGAGCACGAGGATGACGTCGTCCAGGACGAAGTCGGGGCGCAGGCGACCCGCCTCCATCGCGCGGCGGGCCAGTTCGTCGATCGCTCTGAGCGCGTATTCACGGCGCGCCTCGAAATCGACCGCATTGGGAAAGGTCGACACAAGAGCTGCGGTAAAGCCTCGGTCGCGTGCGTGCAGTTCACACATCTTCTCGATCACGAGACAGAAACCGTGCCATGGATCCGAATCGGCAAGGCCCTCGTCGACAACGCCGCGACACGCGTACATCTGTTCTGCGAATGCCTCGGTGACCAGCATCTCCTTCGTCGGAAACCGGCGGTACAGGGTCGCGGGTGCGACCCCGGCGCGCCGTGCGACCTCCCGCATCGGCACGTCCAGGCCGTCAACGGCGAAGACCGCGCGGGCGGCCTCGAGGATGCGCTCGCGGTTGTCCAGGGCGTCGGAGCGAAGAGCGTGAGGCAAACGATCGGTCACGGCTCTCACTTTAGCGAGGCGGACAGCAGCCTGCGTTAGCGTCCGTACGCATGAGGGCTTTGCAATTTTCGAAGTACGGACCCGCGAGTGTCCTTGAGGTGTCGGAGGCACCGGAACCGCACGCCGGCCCCGGCCAGATACGGGTGGCGGTTCGGGCCTCGGGTGTCAATCCGGCCGACACCTACGTTCGCGCCGGCCGATTCCAGGAGTGGATGCCGCTTCGCCTGCCGCACGTGCCCGGCGTCGACGCTGCCGGGGTGGTGGATGAGGTCGGCGACGGAGTGACCACCGCTCGGGTAGGCGATGAGGTCTTCGGGATCACGGACTACGCCCAGATGGGCGGAGCGAACGCCGAATACGCCGTCCTGGCCGCGTGGGCACCGAAGCCGGCCGCCCTGACCTGGGAGCAGGCCGGCGGCGCGGCGGGCAACATCGAGACGGCCACCCGAGTGCTCGACCGGTTGGGCGTCAAGGACGGCACGACGCTGTTGATCGAGGGCGCGGCCGGCGGGGTCGGTACGACCGCGATCCAGCTCGCGGTCGCTCGCGGCGCGACCGTCATCGGCACGGCCAGCGACCGCAACCATGAGTTCGTCGCCTCGCTCGGGGCGATCCCGACCACCTACGGCCGTGGGCTGGCCGAGCGGGTCCACACTCTGGTGCCCGGCGGGGTGGATGTCGTACTCGACTGTGCCGGCTCTGGTTCTCTGCCCGACCTGGTCGGCCTGGTCGCGAGCCCGGACCGGGTAGTGAGCATTGCCGACATCAACGCGACGGCCTACGGCGTGCACCTGTCGCGCGGCTCTGGCCCCGGCGCGGACACACCGGCTCTCGAAGGAATAGCCGCCGCCGGCGAACTCGCCGAGCGGGGTCGTTTCACAGTGCCGGTCGCGGCCGTGTTCACTCTGGAAGAGGCGGCCGCCGCCCACGAGCTGAGTGAGTCCCGCCATGCGCGAGGCAAGATCGTGCTGAAGCCGTAGCGTGCCCACCCCGCCGCTGTCCACCTGACCCGAGCACACGCGGCCGGGGGTTGCCGCCGAACTCCGCCGGGGCCAGGACGCGGGACGGGTGCTCAGCGGGTGGCCAGGAAGGCCAGCACGCGCGGCCAGGCCGCCGCGGTGGCGTCCGGCGAGTACTCGGCCACGTCCGGGTCGGTGAACAGGTGGCCCACGCCGGGATAGCGGAAGACCGTCAGGTCGGCGCCGGCGTCGGTCATGGTCTGCTGCCACTCGTCGACCTCGTCCGGAGCGTCGTACGGATCGGGGTCGGCGAGGTGCAGTTGCACCGGCAACCCGGGTCGGACCGTGTCCGGGGCGCCGCCGGTGCCGTGCAGCAGGAGCAGACCGGCGGCGGCGGGGCGTTCGGCCAGCAGCGCCCCGGCCACACCGGCGCCCATCGAGAAGCCCGCGAGGACCGTCTCCGGTGGCAGGTCGCGCAGCGCGGCGCGGGCCCGGTCCAGCACCACGTCCTGGCCGACCTTGTCGAGCAGCGCGAAGCCCTCCTCGACGGTGTCGGTGGCCGGGACGCCGTACAGGTCGGGGGTGCTGACCTGGTGCCCGGCGGCGCGCAACCGGTCGGCGGCGGCGCGCACGGCGGGCCGCAGCCCGTACACGGAGTGGAACAGCACGACGTGTCGCATCGGGTCATCCTGCCGCAGTCGACAGTGCATACGGGGTGGCCACGCGGGGTGGACCTCAGACCAGTGCCGCCAGCCGCGCGACCAGTGCCGCCGGTGGCGGCATCGCGGCGATCTCGCGGCTGACCTGCGCGGCAGCGGTACGCAGGTGCTCGTCGGTGAGCAGCTGGGTCAGCGCCCGCGCGGTGATGTCCCGGGGGCGCAGCGCCAGGCCGGCGCCCCGGCGGGCCACCAGCTCGGCGTTGTGCCGCCGATCCCCCGGACCCGTGGTGGCGAGCTGGGGCAGGCCTGCGGCGAGGGCGCCGAAGGCGCTGCCCGCACCGCCGTGGTGCACCAGTGCCGCGCTCGCCGGCAACGCCTCGTCGAGCGGGATCCAGTCGACCACCCGCACGTTGCCGGGCAAGGAGCGGGCCGACCGCTCGTCGGGGCGGGCCAGCACGATCTCGGCGTCCACCTCGGCGGCGGCGGCCACCACGGCGGGCATCGGCCCCCGGTCGCCGGGGCCGGTCAGGGTGCTGCGGGTGACCAGGATCCGGGGGCGCTCACCCGGCTCGCGCAGCCAGGCCGGCAGCTCACCGCCGCCGACGTAGGAGGTGTAGCGCATCGGCCAGCCGCCCTGGGTGGCAACGCTGGGCGGGGCCACGGCGAGGGCGGCGGCCGGCGTGGGCAGCTCGGTGATGCCGTGGCGGCGCAGCGCGGCGCCGAGTCGGGCGACGGTGGCGCCAACCAGGTCCCGGCCGTCGAAGAGGGCGTTCTCCTGGCGTACGGCCGGCACGTCGAGCCGCGCGGCGGCCACCGCGCCGGCGACCGCGAACGGCTCGTACAGCACCAGATCGGGCCGCCACCGGGTGGCCAGCGCGACCACCGGGTCGGTGAG
>NZ_JAKKFF010000155.1 GCF_022229015.1 Micromonospora foliorum | reverse complement strand
CCTTCCTCGTGCTCCCATTATCCCGCGTGTGCTCGTGTGTTTATTGTGCAACGAGAAGCCTGCATCAGAGCGAAGGCCTCGTGCGTGGATATCGGACTCGCGCTCTTCCGCTCTGGCCGGCGACTGCGGACGGCCCGGTCCGCAGGCCCGCCGCGGACCCGGCGCAGACGACCGAGCCGGGGTACGCGGCCGAGCCCGGTGACGGTCAGAGCCACGAGCCCGGGTTGGACCCAACGCCGGAGCGCCCGCCGACCAGTGAGGTGTCCTGGCTGTCGTTTCCCGGCGGGGTGTTCGCGGTGGACTCGCTCGGGCACACCGTGCGCTACCGCGCCTGCGACGGCGACACCGGTCGGGTCGCCGACCCGACCATGCGGGTCGCCGCGGGGGTGGCCAGCGGGGCGGTGGTCGTCGGCGGGACGGCCTACCGCTACCGGGTGCCGCTGGTCGGGCGCGGCGAGGGCACGCTGGAGGTCATCCAACGGCACCACCCGCCGACGACGCTGATCGGCGTGGTGGTCACCAGCCCGCAGCCGCCCACCGACCCGGTCGCCGGGGCCCGGCTGTTCCCGCTCAGCGGGCAGCTCGCCCGGGTGGTCGCCGACGCGAGCCTCAACCCGGCCGGGGTCACCGTCCGCGACCTGTCCGGCCGCTACGGCGACCAGCAGATCGCCGTCAACGGATCGCTGCGCCCCAAGGCGGCCAGCGTCATCAAACTGTGGATCCTCGTCGAGCTGCTGCGCCGGGTCGACTGTGGACAGGTATTCCTCGACGACGGGGTGCTGGTCACCCCGGAGGACGTGGTCGGCGGCACCGGCCAGTTGCAGTTCGAGACGTTCCCGCAGGTGGTCACCCTGCACCGGCTCGCCCAGTACCTGATCAAGTACAGCGACAACGTGGCCGCGAACGTGCTGATCACCTACCTGGGTGGGTTCGCCCCGGTCAACGCGCTGATCGACTCGATGAACCAACGCTCCACCATTTTGGCCCGCCGGATGCTCGACAGCGCGGCCGCGCAACGCGGCGAGGAGAACTACACCAGCCCCGACGACGTGGTGTCCCTGCTCGGCGCGGTCTGGGACGGCGAGATCCTCACCCCCGCCTCCCGCGACCTGATGATCGGTTTCATGCGGGAGCAGACCCTGAACACGAAGATCCCGGCGGCGTTGCCACCCGGGGTGCCGGTGGCCCACAAGACCGGTGACCTGCCGGACGCCTCACACGACGTCGGCTACTACCTGATCCCCGGCACCGAGACCGCCGTCGCGTTCCTCACCGCCGGACCGATGACCACCGGCGACGAGACGGTCCGTCGGATGGCCCGCACCGTCTACGACTTCCTGGTCACCCCGGTCGAGGGGGCGGTCGAGGAGTGAGCCGACCTCAGGCGCCGGGAATGTTCGCCGGCGGATCCTCGCCGACCAGGTCGGCCGCCGGCGGGTCCGCCGACACCGGCAGCCCGAAATCCGAGTACGTCAGGTCGAGCTGGGCGGTCTGCGACTGCTCGCTTGCCAACTCGATGCGGTAGCGGACCAGCCGCCCCTGCTCATCGACGGCCGCGGTGAACGGCACCGCCCCGGCCCGGTCACCGAGCACGCTGCCGACGCCGCTGCCCAGCACCGCGCCGCTCTGACGCAGGTCCAGCGTGCCCGCGTACTCCCGTTCGGCGGTCTGCCGGACCCCGGCCGGCGCGCCCAGCGTGCTGGCCAGTCGGGTGTTGTCCAGGCCCTGCTTGGCCGCCGGGGCACCCGGTGCGCCGACGTGCCACCAGGTCTTGCCGTCCCACACCGGGACGCGGCGATCCGGGGCGGTGACCCGGACGTACACGTCCGGGCCGGTGGTCAACCGCTCGATCTTCACCACGCCGGTGGGCACCTTCAGCGAGGTGGTCTCCAGACCACGCTTCACCTTCGGGTCCCAGAGCAGCACCGTGGCATCGCCGTCCGCGCCGCCGGTGCCCACGGTCAGCCTGTACGGCTGCTCGTCGGCCTTCGCGGCGGCGGCCTTCAGCACACCGACCGGGTCGGCCGCGCCCCCCGACGCCGCCGGGCGGCCCGCGTCCGGTTCGTCGTCACCGGCGGCGACCAGCGCCCACGCCCCGGCGCCGACCGCCACCACGAGCACGGCGACAGCGGCGATCAGCTTCGGTTTCTGCACGGTCATCTCCCCCGGGCGGTGCGGTCCGGCCAGAGTAGCCGGACCGCACGCTGTCACGCCCGGCTGATCGCGTTGGCGTGGATCGCCTCGTGTAGATACCCGGCCAGCCCCGCGGCGATGTTCTCGTAGTACGCGGTGAACCGCTCGTCGGCCAGGTACATGTCGGCCAACCCGGTCTGCACCTCGTACGAGCACTCGTAGAACCAGCGGCTGATGAGCTGCCGGTGCTCCTCGGCCAACTCCATCGCCTCCGGGCTGTCCGCCGGCGCGCCCGAGGTCATCAGCGCGACGATCCGCCGGCCCCAGTCCTCGTTCTCCGCCTTGATCCGCAGCCAGTCTTCCTTGCCGTAGCGGGAGGCCCGCCGGTTCGACTCCCGGTACGCGTCGGTGTCACCCCACCGCCGCTCCGCCTCGGCCTCGTGCTCCTCCGGGCTGAAGTCACCGAAGACCTCGAACCGCTCCTCCGGCGTGAGTTGGATGTTCATCTTGCTCGCCTCCATCGCGAACTCGATCGCCGCGACCATCTCCTGCAACCGCTTGAGCCGTACCGTCAGCAGTTCGTGCTGTCGGCGCAGGTGCGCGGCCGGATCGGCCGCCGGGTCGTCGATGATCGCGGTGATCTCCTCAAGCGGGAAACCCAGCTCCCGGTAGTACAGGACGAGCTGCAGCCGTTGCAGGTCCGCGTCGTCGTAGCGGCGGTAACCGGCCGAGGTGCGCCCGCTGGGCGAGAGCAACCCGATCTCGTCGTAGTGGTGCAGCGTCCGCACCGTCACGCCGGCGACCCTCGCCACCTGACCCACCGTGTACGCCATGGTTCCCCTCCCTTCCGGGAACCAGGCTCCTGCCTGCCGTTACGTGAGAGTCAACTCCGATTCTGGCCCACCATGGCTGGGCCGTCCGGCCGCCCGTACAGATAGCCCTGGCCGCGTGGGCAGCCGATCGCGGTGACCGCCTCGTGCTGACGCTCGGTCTCCACCCCCTCGGCGACCACCGCCAGGTCGAACGCGCCGGCCAGGCGGGTGACCATCTCCACCGTGGCGTACGCCCGGTCGTCGGTGCCCAGCCGGGCCACGAACGACCTGTCGATCTTCAGCTCGGTGGCCGGGATGCGGTGCAGGTAGCTCAGTGACGAGTAGCCGGTGCCGAAGTCGTCGATGGCGATCCGGATGCCCAGCTCCCGGAGCTGGTGCAGCCGCTCCAGCACCGCCTCGGTGCCCTCGATCAGCGCCGACTCGGTCAATTCCAGGGTCAACGCTCGCGGCGCCAGCCCGGCTGCGCTGGTGGCCGCGGTGACAGTGGCGATCAGGTCCGGCCGACGCAGGTGCGCGGCGGCGATGTTCACCGCGACGGTCGCCTCCGGCACTCGACCCCGCCAGGTCGCGGCGGCCCGGCACGCCTCGTGGATCACCCAGCGGTCGATCGGCAGGATCAGCCCGGTCTCCTCGGCCAGCGGCAGGAACCTCGCCGGCGGCAACATCCCCAGCCGGGGGTGCCGCCAGCGCACCAGCGCCTCCGCGCTGCGCACCGCACCGCTGGCCAGGTCGACGATGGGTTGGAACTCCAGGTGTAGCTGGTCCTCGTCGACCGCGCGGCGCAGGTCGGCGATCAACTCGGCGCGGGAGACGGCCGACTCCCGCAGCGCCGGCGTGCATGTCCGGTACGCGGACTTCCCGGCCGCCTTGGCCGCGTACATGGCGATGTCGGCGTCGCGCAGCAGGTCGGTGTGGGAGGCGTGCTGCGGGCCGAACTCGGCGATACCGATGCTCGCCGAGGGGTGCACCCCGACATCCTCCTCGCCGTCGGAGGGCCGCAACGCGTCCAGCAGCCGCTCCGCGAGCCGCTCGGGTGACACCGGCCCGTCGCCGTCGACAAGCACCGCGAACTCGTCACCGCCGAGCCGGGCGATGGTGCCGTCGCCGTTCACGGCAGCGTGCATCCGAGCCGCGAGCCCGGTCAGCAGGGTGTCGCCGGTGGCGTGCCCGAACCGGTCGTTGACCTGCTTGAACCCGTCCAGGTCGAGGAGCAGCACGGCCACCGGTCGCCCGTCGCGCAGGGCCAGGCGCAACCGCCGGTTGAACAACAGCCGGTTGGGCAGCCCGGTGAGCTGGTCACCGTATGCGAGCCGGCGCAGCCGGGCCACCAACCGGAGGTTCTCGTTGGCGGCCAACCCCTGCCGGACGGCGAGGGCCCCCAACAACACCATCATGGTCACGAACACCAACTGCGGGGTCTGCCCGGTGGGCCGGCGGGCCAGCACCACCGCGATGATCGCCCCACCCACCGGCAGGTACGGCAGCGCCACCCGCCACCAGGGCGGCAGCGGCGACTCGGCGGTGTCGTCGGTGCCGTCGCAGTCCGGTGGCGGCGGGTTCCGGGTGGCCAGACCGATCAGCAGGTAGCTCAACGGCCAGCACAGGTCGATCAGGTGACCGGCGGAGTAGTCGGCGCGGGCGACAAGCGACACGTAGACGACGTCGGCGACGACCCGCAGGGTGAGGCTCGCCGCCAGGACGGTCATCGGCCGCCACATCGGCCGGGCCGGGCCGGAGACCGCCACCAAAATGGTGAGCTGCATCAGGTCGAACATCGGGAAGAGCAGCCCCAGGGTGCGCGCCGGGTCGGCCAGCTCGGCGGCGGCGACCCCACGGAAGACCAGCACCCAACCGATCGGCACCAGGGCCAGGGCCACGATCACCCCGTCCAGCAACGTACGGGCCCGCCCGACCGCCGTCCTCGGCGCGGACGGTGAGCTGAGCAGCGCGGCCGTGCCGGTGAGGATGCCGGCGGTGAAGACCACCCCGACCACCGGCGTGTGCGGCAGGTCTCCGCCGACGAGCCGCTGCGCCGTCCAGATCGCCCGGCCGATCGCGGCGAGCGCCATGGTGACGGCGAGCAGTGTCCAGAACCGGCGCAGTGGTGCCGGATGCCGACGGGCCACCCCGACACACGCGAGCGTCGCCCAACCGGCGACCAGCATCGCGCCGACATCGCTCACCAGCGCGGCGCCGGGCAACGCGGCGACCAGCCAACCCGCCTCCAGCAGGATGACCGCAGCCGCGACGAACGCACCAGCGGGGCTCAGCGTCCCCGCAGCCTGCTTTCCGTCCTGTCGGGACACGGTCGCTCCGGCTCTTTCGTCGTGCGTGCACCCTCGGCAGCACCGGTCCACGGCAAACCCCGAAAGCCTAACCAGCGCTCAGAAACGCCGCCAGGGCCAAACGTGCACGCCGCCCCGGGCCCCGGCCCCGCGTCAGCGGCCCGCGGATCGGTTCCAGGGTGAGCGGGGCAGCGCGGTGCCGGCCAACGGACGGCGTGCGCGACGGCGTCTACGGCGGCCAGGGGTGCAGGGCGGGCGGGCAACGGTGTGCACCGCCACGTCGGCCGAGAACGTCGGTCGGCCGATCAGCCAGCAGAGGAAGCGTTCCATCGTCGGATCAGCCGACCGGGAGGCGCTCGGCGTCGGACTTGGAGATCTCGTACTCCGCCCCGCAGAACGTGCACTGCTGCGCGTACCGGGTGCGGATCGGAATGAGAGGGATGAAGAACAGGGTGAATTTCGTCGAGCGGCGGGTGATCACCTGGGCGGCCTGGTTGCCGCAGTGGCGACAGACCTGCTGCACGACACCGGACCGGTCGACCTTGGTACGCAGACCAAAGATGAAGAACATCGCCCGGCAGTACCCACTCAACCGCGAAAAGTCACCAAATCCCGCCAACCGCTCACCGAAACTTGAGCCACGGATGGGTATAGCGATTGGTATACTCGCTTCGTGGGCCAGGAAGAGTGGGATGTCTTCGTCGTCGACGAGGTTCGCGCCTGGATCGACAGCCTGGACGAGGCGACGTTCGCCCGGGTCGTCCAGGCCATCGACGCGCTCGCCGAAGCTGGGCCGGGGCTGGGGCGACCCTTGGTCGACACGATCAGCGGGTCGTCAATAGCGAACTTGAAGGAGTTGCGTCCCGGCACGGTCCGCATCCTCTTCGTCTTCGACCCTTGGCGCGCGAGCATCCTGCTGGTTGCCGGCGACAAGTCAGGTCAATGGGTGAGCTGGTATCGACAGGCCATCCCGCTCGCGGAGCAGCGGTACGAGATTTACTTGAAGGAACGTGCACAGCAGGAGGGGGACAGCGGTGAGTGGTCATGTGCGGTGGACGGACATCCGAGCGGAGTACGTGCAGCGTGCTGGCGGCGAGGCGGCTGTCGAAGCGGGTAAGGAAGAGCTGCTAGCGCAGGTCGTCGGGCACCGCCTCGCGGAGGTACGACGCTCTCGCGGCTTTACCCAGCAGCAGATCGCTGAGCGGATGGGCGTGACCAAGGGCCGGGTGTCCCAGATCGAGCAGGGCAGGATCTCCGGTCAGGAGGTGGTGGCCCGCTACGCTGCCGCCCTCGGGGGCCGGCTCCACCAGGCGATCTACTTCGACGACGGTGACATCGCCGCCATCGCCTGAGGCCACCAGCACAAGATCGTGCTCGATCCAGGATGTAGGGGCCTCCGGGGTGGAGGAGGCCACTACATCCCTGATCGAGCACGATCATGGCGAGAGGGTCACGGCGAGGCGGTCAGCTGGCCGGTGCGGGCTCCAGGCCGGGGATTTCCTCGGAGAGCCAGATCGGCTGCCAGTTCGGCACCTCGTGGAAGCGGCGCAGTTCGAACAGCCCGGCAACCGAGCCACTCCAGGCCCCGTACGGGGGGTTGGCCTCGTCGAAGCCGCTCTGTACGAAGGTCAGCGTGGTCTTGCCGCCGGACTCGGCCAGCTCCCAGCTACTGACGCCGACCGGCCCCCAGTCGATCGACATCCGGCGGCCGGGCTCCAGGTCGACGATCTTGGCCGCGTAGCCGGACTCGAAGCCGCCCATGGCGTACCGGCCGCCGACCCAGGGCTCGATGCCGATCGGGTAGCCGAACCAGGCGCTGGCCTGCTCGGAGTCGGTCAGGGACTCCCACACCTTGTCGGCCGGCGCGGCGATGATCAGCTCGCCACGCAGGTCGGCGGAGGTGAAGTCGGTGCGGGGCAGCAGGGGCTTGCCCTCCAGGTGGGCGGCCAGGTTGGCGATGCTCAGAGCCCAGTACGTCTGGAGCACGCCCCGGATGCTGGAGCCGCTCATCGCCTCGGCGAAGTCGAAGTGGCTCTGGGTAAGCGTCAGCACGGTGCTGTCGGTGCCCTCGGCGGTCAACTGGAGCTCGGTGGTGGTCTCCACCCCGTCGAGCAGCCAGCCGAAGCGCAGCGTGTCGTCGTCGGCGTGCAGCAGCCGCTGGTGCGGGGCGTCACCCTCGGGGGTGTAGCGACCCCAGAACTCGTACCGCTGGGGCAGCTCGACCTCGGCGTGCTCGGCCAGCCAGAGACGCAGCTCGGCGGGGTCGGTCAGGGCCTGTCGGACGCGCCCGACGGGCGCGGAGAGACGGGCCTGGATCTTCAGCGGTTCACTCATTGTCGGTTCCTTTCGGATAGCAGGCGACGGCCAGCTTGAAGGCGTCTCCTTCGCTGCCGCCGTAGCGGGTGAACAGGTCCTGAAGTGCGGTTTGCAGGTCGTGCAGGAACTGCTGGCGCTGCTCGGCCGGCACCCGGATCTCGCCGGAGACCCCGATCGAGGGCAGCTCGGGCGCCGCCCGGTCCAGACCGGCGATGTCGGCCTGGACCTCCTCCATCAGGTCGAGCAGGTAGCCCAGGCTCAGCTCGTCGCGGGCCCGGCGCAGGCCGATCCGGCCGACGAGCCGCGGGGAGAGCCAGTAGGACCGGGCGGCGGCCTGGTAGATGCCTTCGGTGATGCCGCGGACCTTGCGTTCGTTGACCAGCTCGACGAGGCCGGCCGCGACGAGCTGCTTGACGTGGTAGTAGACGCGCTGTGGCGTCTGGTCGAGTCGGGCCGCGACCTCGGTGCAGGTGCGCGGCTCGGCCAGTTGCCGCAGCACCTCGACGCGCTGCGGCTTGAGCAGGACTTCGGCCTGCTCGATCTGCTCCAGGTACAGGACGTCTCTCATGGCAAAATCAGTTTGTACGTACAAAACTTCTTTGTCAATCGCTTCGCGTGAAGCCGCGCCGACTTTTTCGACGCGGCTTCAGGCAGCACTCAGCAGATGGTCAGGGCAACCAGTCCGGTCGCAGCGGATACCCGTTCACACCGTCCGGGCCGTTGTGGGTGGCCAACACCTGGTGCAGTTGGATGCCGTTGCGCTCGAACGCCATCCGCGACCCGGCCATGTAGAGCCCCCACACCCGAGCGGTGCCCGCCCCCACCTCCGACACGCAGAAGTCCCAGTGCTCGACCAGGTTGCGGCACCAGGCGGCCAGCGTCAGCGCGTAGTGCTGGCGCAGGTTCTCCTCGTGGTGCACCTCGAACCCGGCGTCGTGCACCTCGCTGATCAACCGGCCCGGACCGGCCAGCTCTCCGTCCGGGAAGACGTACCTGTCGATGAACGCGCCCGAGCGGTGCGGCGCCCGGTTGTCCGCGCGGGTGATGCAGTGGTTGAGCAGTCGCCCGCCCTGCCGCAGCCGACTGCGCAGCGCCCCGAAGTAGGCCGGGTAGTTGCGCACCCCGATGTGCTCGGTCAACCCGATCGAGGAGATGACGTCGAACTGCTCGGCCGGCGCGTCCCGGTAGTCGAGGTAGCGCACCTCCGCCAGCTCGGTCAACCCCTCCCGCTCGATCGCGGCCTGCGCCCACTGCGCCTGCGCCTTCGACAGGGTCACGCCGAGGGCCTTGACGCCGTACTCGCGGGCGGCGTGGCGCACCATGCCACCCCAGCCGCACCCGACATCCAGCAGCCGCATCCCCTTCTTCAGCGCCAGCTTGCCGGCGACCAGGTCGTACTTCGCCGCCTGGGCCTGCTCCAGCGTGTCGTCCGGAGACCGGAAAACCGCGCAGGTGTACGTCATCGACGGGCCGAGCACCTTCTCGTAGAAGGCGTTGGAGACGTCGTAGTGGTGCGAGATGGCCGTGCTGTCGCGTACCCGCGAGTGCCGCAGCCCGTTCATCACCCGCTTCCAGCGGGGGTGCGCCTCCTGCGGCGGCGCCGGCGGCGGCATCAGCCGCTCCCAGCCCAGCCCACGAACCAGCGCCAGCCCCTCGGCCAGCGACGGTGGGCGTAACCGCAGCTCGTCCTTGAGCACCCGCAACGCCTCGTACGGGTCACCCGGGTGCACGCCCTGCAACGCCAGGTCACCACTGACGTACGCCCGGGCCATGCCCAGGTCGCCGGGCGCGGTGAGCAGGTACGACAGCCCACGCTCGGATTGGATCGCCAGGGTGATGCCGGCGTCGGACGGGCCGACGGCGCTGCCGTCGTACCCGGTGATCCGCACCGGCAACGGCCCAGTGGTGACCGCGCGGATGACATCCGCGACGGTCGGACCCGTGTGCCGGCCCCCCGCCGGCGGGGGGCCCGCGACGCTCGCCGCCCCCTGATCTCTGTCGGTCAGGCTCATGCTCGTGCTACCGCCTTTTCGTACAGTCCCGTCAGCCGGTGGTCCGGGTCGTAGCGGTCTTTCACCGCGCGCCACGTGTCGCCGCCGTAGAGGCGATCGAAGGCGTCCCGGTCGTAGTACGCGTCGGAGTAGAGCGACTTGTGCCCGCCCGACTCCGACACCCTGCGTTCGATCGTGCGGTTGACGTCGCCGTCGGCGGCGCCCGGCGCGATCGGCACGCTCCCCCAGAACCCGATGTTGACGTAGTCCTGCCCGGGCCGCAGCGGATACAGCGGCCAGGACCGCGCCGAACCGGGCCCCGCCGGCTCACGCAGTCGCAACGGGCACAGCCACACCGGGTTCATTCCCACCGCGCCGGCGAACCAGCGCAGGAAGTCAGCCGTGCGGTCCAGCGGGATCTCCACGTCCTGCACGACCCGCTCCCGGGCCGGCTGCCCGCGCAGCCGGTCGATCCGGGCCGCCACCTGGTGGCGGTGCTCCAACCGGACCAGCCGGTGGTAGAAGTCGCTGCGTCGGTAACGCGCCGGCCAGAACTTGCGCACGACCGGGTGCTGCGCGCCGAACGCCGCCGAGCACCAGAACCAGTCGGTGTCCCAGCGCCACAGATAGTCGTACGCGGTGAGCACGTCGCGGGTTCGTTGGCGCAGCGACCGGTAGTAGATCGCCTGACCGGTGTAGTCGCTGGGCGGGTCGGCCGCGTCGGTGAACGTGGCGAACACCAGGTACGCCTCGCCGGGGCTGAACATCACCCCGTCCATCGCGTCCACCGGCTCGCCGGCCCAGGACCGGGTGGCGGTCACCTCCGCGATCGCGTCGGTCAGCGCCTCCAGTTGGGTGAACCGGACGTTGCGCAACGCCACGTACCGGCCGACCGGTTGCAGCTCGATGCGCAGCCGGGTGGCGTAGCCGAGGCTGCCCAGCGAGTTGGGGAACGCGGTGAACAGGTCGGCGTGCTCGCCGTCGGGTCGGGCGGTGACGATCTCGCCGGAGCCGGTGAGCACGTCCAGCTCCCGGACCGACTCGTGCGGCAGGCCGTTGCGGAACGAGGTCGACTCGATCCCGAGGCCGGTCACCGCACCGCCCAGCGTGATGGTGCGCAACTGCGGCACCACCAGCGGCATCAGCCCGTGCGGCAGCGTCGCGTCGACCAGGTCCTCATAGGTGCACATGCCCTGCACGTCGGCGGTGCGGCCGGCCGGGTCGACCGACAGCACGCCGTTCAGGCCACTCACGTCGAGCCCCGGGGTCCGGGGAGCGGACCGGGGGCGGAACAGGTTGGAGGTGCGTTTGGCCAGCCGGACAGGCTCGCCCGTGGGCACCGCGGCGTACGACCGCCGCAGCGTGTCCACCGCTTGATCATGGTCAATCGGTTGATCCACACGCTCAGCGCGCATGTGATCACCTTACGCTCGCCGGTCGGAAACCGTGGGATGTCGGCGCTGGCAGTTTCCCGTCCGGCGGCAGGCCCGACGGTTACCGTGGCGGGCATGCCATCGCCAGCGATCGCCGCCCTGGACGCCGCCCAACTGCCGTATCGGCTGGTCAGCCACGGTGCGGTCGGCAGTCTCGCGGAGGCTGCCGCCGCCCGGGGCGTGGCCGTCCCCGACGTGGTCAAGACGATCGTGGTCCGCCGCAGTGAAGCCGATCACCTGTTCGTGCTCACCCCCGGCGACCGGGTCATCTCCTGGCCCAAGCTGCGCGCCCTGCTCGGGGTGCACCGGCTCTCCATGCCGGACGCGGCGGGCGCCCTGGCCGCCACCGGCTACGAACGCGGCACCATCACCCCGTTCGGCGCGAGCACGGCCTGGCCGGTGGTCGCCGACGAGCGACTGCGCGGCCGGGAGATCACGTTGGGCGCCGGCGAGCGTGGTCTCGCCATCGCGATCGACGCCGACGCCGCGATCGCCGCCCTCGACGCCACCGTGGCCGACGTCACCGACCCGCAGCCCACCCGCTGAGCCGCGCCGGCCGTCGCACCGCCGGGCTGGCTCCGACGCGACGTCGTGGGTGAGGATGGCGCGTATGTCCGCGCCCGAGGAACGCCCCGACCCCGCCGGCACCGTCTACGGCGGTCACCGGGCACCGCGCTCCGGCCCGCTGGCCGATCCGCTGCTGCGGGCCGCGGTGGCGGTCGGGGTCGTCGGCGTACTCCTGGGGGTTGTCTTCGCCACCGGGCTGCTCGACGGTGACGACGAGCCGGCCGTGCCGGCGTCGGTCGGTACGCCGTCCAGCCCGGCCCAGCCCAGCGCCCCGGCCGGCGCGGTCGGGCTCGGCTCGCCGG
>NZ_JAKKFF010000154.1 GCF_022229015.1 Micromonospora foliorum | reverse complement strand
GAGACCGAGGACACCACCATCGCCGACCTGGCTGTGGGCGTCGGCTGTGGTCAGATCAAGACCGGCTCGCTGTCGCGCTCCGACCGCACGGCCAAGTACAACCAGCTCATCCGGATCGAGGAGGAGCTCGGCGAGCGCGCCAGTTACGCCGGAGGCCGCTGAGGGGTGTGCCCCGGTCGGGTGGCGAGGTTCAGCTCGGTGAGGAGCTTCTCCACCCGGCCCCGGATCTCGTCACGGATCGGGCGGACGGCGTCGACGCCCTTGCCGGCCGGGTCGTCGAGCTTCCAGTCCTCGTAGCGCTTGCCGGGGAAGACCGGGCAGGTGTCGCCGCAGCCCATGGTCACGATGACGTCGGAGGACTCGGCTGTCGCGTACTCCAGCAGTTTGGGGGTCTGGTCGGTGATGTCGATGCCGACCTCGCGCATGGCCTGCACGGCCGCGGGGTTGATCGTCTCGGCCGGCGCGGAGCCGGCCGAGCGGACCTCGATGGTGTCGCCGGCGAGGTGGCGTAGCCAACCGGCGGCCATCTGGGAACGGCCGGCGTTGTGGACGCAGACGAACAGGACGCTGGGCGTGTCGCTCATGTCGGGTTGCCTTCCGGTTACGCGGTCGCGGTGTGCGTGGGGGTGAAGAAGCGGCGGCGCGTCCACAGGGAGACGTAGACGAGCCCGACCAGGACGGGCACCTCGATCAACGGGCCGACGACCCCGGCGAGGGCCTGACCGGAGGCGACGCCGAAGGTGCCGATCGCGACGGCGATGGCGAGTTCGAAGTTGTTGCCGGCGGCGGTGAAGGCGAGGGTGGTGGTGCGTTCGTAGCCGAGACCGATGGCCCGGCCGAGGGCGTAGGAGCCGGCCCACATGAGCGCGAAGTACGCCAGCAGGGGCAGGGCGATGCGGACGACGTCCAGGGGTCGGCTGGTGATGGCGTCTCCCTGGAGGGCGAACAGGATCACGATCGTGAACAGCAGCCCGTAGAGGGCGGCCGGGCCGATGCGGGGCAGGAGGCGTGCCTCGTACCAGGCGCGGCCCTTGGCGCGCTCGCCGAGCCGGCGGGTGAGGTACCCGGCGAGCAGCGGGATGCCGAGGAAGATGAGCACGTTGCGGGCGATGTCCCAGGCGGAGATCGTCAGCTCGGCGCCGGACAGCCCCAGCCACTGGGGAAGCACCGAGAGGTAGAACCAGCCGAGCAGGCCGAAGGCGACGACCTGGAAGACCGAGTTGAGCGCGACCAGGACGGCGGCGGCCTCCCGGTCGCCGCAGGCGAGGTCGTTCCAGATGATGACCATGGCGATGCAGCGGGCCAGGCCGACGATGATCAGGCCGGTGCGGTAGGCGGGTTGGTCGGCCAGGAAGACCCAGGCCAGGGCGAACATCACCGCCGGGCCGACGAGCCAGTTGAGGACCAGCGAGGAGACCAGCAGCCGGCGGTCGCCGGTGACGGTGTCGAGCCGGTCGTAGCGGACCTTCGCCAACACCGGGTACATCATGATCAGCAGGCCGACCGCGATCGGCAGCGAGATCCCGCCGATCTGCACCGCGTCCAGTGCGCTGTTCAGGCCGGGGATCAGCCGACCGAGGAGCAGGCCGACGGCCATCGCCAGCCCGATCCAGACGGGGAGGAACTGGTCGAGTCGGGAGAGGCGGCCGACGACGGCGCTCTCGGCCGGATCATCCCGGAGGGTCGTGCTCATGTCGCCGGCGCCACGGTGAGCAGTGCGGCGAGCTGGCGCAGGATGGCCGGCCGGGCGCGGTAGTAGACCCAGGTGCCCCGGCGCTCGGCGTCGACCAGCCCAGCCTCGCGCAGCGTCCTGAGGTGGTGCGAGATGGTCGGGCCGGTCAGGTCGAACGCGGGGGTCAGGTCGCAGACGCAGATCTCCCCGGTCTCGGCGGAGGCGATCATCGACATCAGCTGCAGCCGCACCGGGTCGCCGAGAGCCTTGAACGCGGGCGCGAGCACCGCGGCGGCCTCGGCCGGTACGCGTCGCTCGGCCAGCGGGGGACAGCAGACCCCATCCTGTGCTGCTTGATTCGACATTCCTCTAGGTTGACACTTCTCTAATCAGTGTGCAACCGTCTGATTCGATGGACGCCAAGACAGTCGCCTGATTTCTTCCGAAAGGGAACCCGCCAATGGCCGACATCACCGTGCGCCCCATGGCCGCCGCCGACGCCGACCGGGTCCTGGCGATCTACCAGACCGGTCTGGACGCCGGCAACGCCAGCTTCGAGGTCACCGCGCCGACCTGGACCGCGTTCGACGCCGCACGCCTCAGCGCGCACCGCTTCGTGGCCGTCGACCACCACGGGGCGGTCCTCGGCTGGATCGCCGTCTCGCCAACGTCCACCCGCGCGGTCTACGCCGGTGTGGTCGAACACTCCGTCTACGTGGACCCGGCCGCCCAGGGTCGTGGCATCGCCCGACTGCTGCTGGACGCGCTGATCACCTCCGCCGAGGCCGCCGGCATCTGGACCATCCAGTCCGGAGTCTTTCCGGAGAACACCGCCAGCCTCACCCTGCACCAGCGGGCCGGTTTCCGGGTCATCGGCGTACGCGAGCGGGTCGGTCGCCACCACGACCGCTGGCGCGACGTCGTCCTGCTGGAACGGCGCAGCCCCACCATCAACTGACCAACCGCGGCCCGCCAGGCGGGCCACCACACCGAGGAGCAACGGATGAACGCACTGGACGACCTGCCCATCGTCGTGATCGGCGCCGGCCCGACCGGTCTCGCCGCCGCCGCGCACCTGCACGAGCGCGGGCTGCCCTTCACCGTCCTCGAAGCAGGCGACACCCCGGGTGCCGCCGTACGCCGGTGGGGGCACGTGCGCGTGTTCTCGCCGTGGCGTTACAACATCGACCCGGCCGCGCGTCGGCTCCTCGACGAGGCCGGTTGGGTCGCCCCCGACCCGGCGGCGCTGCCCACCGGCGCGGAGTTGGTCGACGACTACCTCCGGCCCCTCGCGCAGCTGCCGCAGCTCAAGCCGCACGTGCGGTACGGGGCACGCGTCGAGGCGATCAGTCGGCTCGGCCTCGACCGGCTGCGTACCGCCGGGCGCGACACCACACCGTTCCTGCTCCGCCTCGCCGACGGCGACGAACTGGTCGCCCGCGCCGTCGTTGACGCCTCCGGCACCTGGAGCACGCCGAACGTCCTCGGCGCGTCCGGTCTGCCCGCGCGAGGGGAGGCCGACGCGGCGGCGTACCTGGAGCACGCGCTGCCGGACGTGCTCGGTGCCGACCGGGGCCGGTTCGTCGGCCGGCACACCCTCGTGGTCGGCGCCGGCCACTCGGCCGCGAACACACTGCTGTCCCTGGCGGAGCTGTCCGCCGTCGAGCCCGGCACCGAGGTGACCTGGGCCATCCGGACCGCCGCGCCGACGCGTACCTACGGCGGCGGGGACGCCGACGCCCTCCCGGCCCGGGGCGCGCTCGGCGCGCGGCTACGTGCGCACGTCGACGCCGGACGGATCCGGCTGCTCACCGGGTTCTCCGTGCAGGCGCTCACCCCGACGGACGGCCGGGTGGGCGTGGTCGTCCGGCACGCCGACGGCAGCGCCGAGTCGATCACCGTCGACCGTGTCGTCGCGGCCACCGGCTTCCGCCCCGACCACACCATCGCCGCCGAGCTGCGCCTCGACCTCGACCCGGTGCTGGGCGCCACCCGTGCCCTGGCCCCGCTGATCGACCCCAACGAGCACTCCTGCGGCACCGTGCCCCCGCACGGTGTGGACGCACTCGCCCACCCGGAGCAGGGCTACTACGCCGTCGGCATGAAGTCCTACGGCCGGGCCCCGACGTTCCTCATGGCCACCGGCTACGAGCAGGTCCGCTCCGTGGTCGCGGCCCTGGCCGGCGACTGGGCCGCCGCCCGTGACGTCCAGCTCGACCTGCCCGAGACCGGCGTGTGCAACAGCAACCCCGCCGACTCGGCGGGCGGCGACGACTGCTGCGGGCCGGAACCGACGGGGCGTGGGCTGTCCACCGGCATCTCCGGAGGGCTGCGGTCCGCGCCGATCAGTCTCGTCGCCCTCGACGCGGCGCCCGCACGGGGTTGTTGCGCCAGCTGATCACCGCCTCGGCCGGCGGTCACCGTCACCGTCGGCTGGCGCAGGCCACGCAGGTACGCGCGGACGGGCGGGCGACGAGCCGCTCGGCGGGAATCGGACGGGAGCAGCGTTCGCACACGCCGTAGCTGCCGTCGTCGACCCGTTTCAGCGCGACGTCCAGCTCGGCCAGGCGTCGGCGGGTGGCGTCCAGGACGGCGGTGAGCTGCGCGCGTTCGAAGGCGATCGTGCTGCCCTCGGGGTCGTGTTCGTCATCGGCGTTGGACGACCGGGACGCCTCGAAGAGGCTCCGCAGGTCGCCCTCCAGGTCGGTGGCCTGAGCCTCGGTCTGCTCGCGTAGCCGCAACAGTGCCTCGCGGACCGCGCTGGAGTTGCTGGTCATGGCCGCTCCACGGTACCGCGCGCCTACATGAAGTTACGGGTGTGCAGGGCGGAGAGCGCCGCCGCCTCGTCGGCCCGGAAGCCCAGGCGGACGAGTCGGCGCTGACGCCCCTGGTCCATCGCGTGTTGCAGGGCCCGCACCCGGCCGAAGCCGGCGGACACGTCGTCCGGATGCCAACCACCCGCCGCGAGCACCACCAGCGCGTCGAAGACGTCCGCGTTGAGCCCCGCGGTGTCGACAAGCGCGTCGTGGCGGCGGTGGATGGCCGCCCGTAGTCGGTCCCGCAGCAGCGGATCCAGCTGTGCCTGGTGCTCCAGGTGTGCCATGCCGAAAACCACGTGCCGGCGCTCGTCC
This sequence comes from Micromonospora foliorum, assembly GCF_022229015.1. GTDB lineage: Bacteria > Actinomycetota > Actinomycetes > Mycobacteriales > Micromonosporaceae > Micromonospora > Micromonospora foliorum. Next base: position 21,833 of record NZ_JAKKFF010000154.1, on the reverse strand, counting down.
TGCATGGCGAGCCAACAGATTCGGCGCGTCACCGGGTCCGGGGCGTTCTCGTGCAGGAACGAGAGCAGATCCACGAAGCTGCCCTCGCCGAGCACGGAGAGCAGGAACGACGCCAATGCGAAGTCCGACTCCGCGACGAGCGTGAACAGCGACTGTCGACCGCCGGCGGATGACGTTCCCAGCTCGGCGCCCCGCAGCAGCGCCCGCCGGCTGAAGACCTCCATGTGCCGGGCCTCGTCGGCCATCTGTATGGCGAGAAGCTGCACCACCTCCCGGAAGTGCGGGTGGATGCGCCCCACGAACCGGGCCGGCACGACGAGGGCGGCCTGTTCGTTCTCGACCAGATAGGTCATCACCTGCACCACTGCGGCCTCGACGTCGCTCGGCAGCGCGAACGGGTCGTCCCACGGCACCGCGGCCTGCGGGTCCCACTGTCGGGCGGCGGCCTGCGCGTACAGGTGGGGGGCGATGTCGGCCCAGACCAGGTCGCGGTCGTCCAGGTCGAACCGGGCCTCCGGACCACCGGCTTCGAGGAGCGCGCCCCGGGCGCCGAGCCCCCACCGCGCCGGTGGACGGCTACTGAGCGCCGACGGCAGGGCCGGCCCGGCCCGCTCCGCGCCGAACCAGCGGTCGTCATCCGCCGACCCCCGGACCACCACCGCCGCCGGGTCGGTCCGGTCGCCCCGATCCGGCCATTCGACGCGATGGCCACGGCCACGACACCAGGCGGGCAGGTGTACGCGCAGCGCCGGGTCGCGGCCGGAGACCGCCAACCGGCCGCCGGGGGGCAGCCCGGCCAGGGCGCGCTGCACGAGCAGGTGCGCGCCCCGGCCGAAACCCAGGTCACCCAGGTCGACCTCGGCGACCGGTGTCGCGCTCACGGCCGGTAGTCCGTGGCCGTCACCCGCCCGTCAGGGGAGTAGAAGCCGCTGGCGTCGACCGCGTCCGCGAGGGCGTCGTAGCCCGTGGTGCGGCCCTCCCGCCAGGCCGTCAGCCCCTCCAGGTCGAGCAGGGGACGCACCAGCTGATCGGCGTACGACATGCCGAGCAGCAGCGTGCCGAAGAGCCGGACCCCGTCGGACTCCGGCGCGCGGACCGTCATGTTGCAGTGGTCGTAGCGTGCGGTCTGCGCCACGATCCGGGTGCCCTCGGGCGGTAACGTGCCCTCCTGGACGAACGCCAGATGGTTGGCGTCGATCATGCAGGCGGCGTCGACCTCCCCGGCCACCAGAGCGCGGGCCGCGTCCCGCTCGCCGCCGATGTGGTCGCCGTGCAGACCGACGCCCACGTCGAAGCGGCGTACGTCGACAGTGACCCCGGCCGCCGCGAGGTGCCCCAGCGGAATCAGCGTCGCCTGTGGACTGTCGATCGCCCCGACGGCGACCACCCGTCCGGCGAGGTCGGCGAGCTGGCGCACCGGCGAGCCGGCGCGAACCACCACGACCGAGGTGAGGTCCTGGTCGGTGTCGCGCATGGTGAGCGCGCGTACGGTCGTGCCATTGGCGACCGCCAGCCGCTCGGCCCGCAGCCAGGCCAGGGGAGAGTTCCAGGCCGCGTCGATCCGCCCGGCGACCAGATCCTCGACCTGTCGTTCGTAGTGCGAGTAGAGGACGAAGTCAAAGTCGAGGCCCCGCCCGCGCAGCCAGGCGCGGAAGCCCTCCCAGATGGTCACCACCTTCGGGTCGTACGCGACCGCGCCCAGCAGAACGGTTGGCGTGGGCATCAGCGGTTGGCCTCGTCGAGCAGCGGCAGCCCGGTGGCGACCCGACCGACGAAGTCGTGCAGCGCGTCGGTCGTCGGTGCCATCACCCGGGCCGCGCGGGCGTCCCGGAAACGGCGCTCAAGGCCCAGCTCCTTGCGGAAGGCGCTGCCGCCGCAGAGCTGCATTGCGCCGTCGGTCACGTCGGCGACGGTCTCGCCGGCGAGCGCCTTGACCTGGAGCACCCGCAGCGTCGCGTCGTCGCGGCCGGTCTCCAACGCGGTGAGCGTGTCGCCCAGGAAGGCGCGCAGCGCGTCGGTGCGGATCATCAGGCGGGCGAGGTCGCGTCGGGTGACGGGCGCGTCGCGCAGGGCGGCGCCGGTGTGCGCGAGCGTGGTCCTGGTGAGGTGTCGGCCGGCCTCGGCCACCGCGCTGTCGGCGAGACCGAGGCAGAAGGCGGCGTTGAGCACCAGGAACCAGGGCAGGACCGCGCCGAGCGCGGTGTCGAGCCCGGCGCCGTCGGCCGCCATTCTCGCCGCCGACGGAACCCGGAGCCCGTCGGCGGTCATCGGGCGAGAGCCGTTGCCGCGCAGCCCCAGCCCGTCGAAGTCGCCGGTCACGCTCAGGCCCGCGCTCTCGGCCGGCACCAGCCACAGCGTCATCGGGCCGGCGTCGCGGGTCAGCGGAAGGCTCGACCAGACGTAGCTGTTGGCCTCGCCGGCCGAGGTGACCCAGCTCTTACGGGCGTCGAGGCGGACCGTGTCGTCGTCGGCGGCCGTCGCGGTGCCGGTCGGCGACCAGAAGTGGCTGCGCGAGCCGTACTCGGAGAAGGCCAAGGTGGTGAGGTGACCGCCGGTGGCGATGGCCGCGCGGACGTCGCGCGGGCCGTGCGCCTCGACGACGGCGGTCGCCGCGTAGTGCATGAGCACCACCATCGCGGTGGACCCGCACTCGGCGGCCAGCCGCTCGATGACCTCGGCGACGGCCCGCATGCCGTGGCCGCCGCCACCGACCTCGACCGAGGAGGCCAGGCCGAGCAGGCCGGCCGCGGCGAGAGCGTCGATGCTCGGACGGGGGAAGGCCCCATCCCGGTCGACGATCGGCGCCTGCGGGCGGATCACCTCGTCGATCACCGTGCCGAGCGTGTCCGTGGGATCGGTGGTGGTCTGGGCATTGTCGACACTGGTCGTCATGCTCGGTGCCCCTTCAGGGAGGCCGATGGGACCGCCGTCGACACTATCCGAACCCGAGGACGCAGCGCGAGCGTCGGATTACCGTCCGGCGCGGGCGTTGTCCCGGTGAGGTCGGCCGTGCCCGTCCTCCCGGTCGATGCGCAGCTCACGTTCCAGCTCGGTGATGACCGCCCGCAGGTCGTCCAGCCGTTGGGTGAGCGCGATCCACGGTGAGATCGCCATGCCCTGCTCGATGAGGTCCGGCAGCGTCTCCAGCGACAACAGCACGAACAACGTCAGCAGGGACCGGCCGATGTCGCCGTACTCCTCCGGACACCGGTGACTCGTTCGCTGGGTGCCGGGGAGCTCCTTGCGGCGCTGACACAAATAGCGAACGACGTTTGCGGTTTACAGTAGATCAGTGAGTGACACATCCGCGAGCGGCGGGCCTGAGCGGCAGCCGATCTGGAGCAGGCCCGAACGCGGCAGCCGTGGCCCCGCTCCGGCGCACAGCCGGGACGGCATCGTCGTGGCCGCCATCGCCCTGGCCGACACCGAGGGCCTGGCCGCGGTGTCGATGCGCGCCGTGGCCGCCGCGCTCGGCACCGGCGCCGGTTCTCTCTACCGCTACCTGTCGTCCCGCGACGACCTGCTGGACCTGATGACCGACCGGGCCGTGGCGGAGCTGCGCCCGTACCCGCAGGTCGAGGGCGACTGGCTGGAGACGATGGTGCTGTTGGGTCGCCGGCAGTTGGCGCTGTTCGGCGCCCACCCGTGGCTGCTCGACGTGATCCATCGGCCCTCCGGCATCGGCCCCGAGAGCGTGGCCTGGTTCGACAACTGCATCCGGATCCTGGAACCTGTGCGCTGCCCCGTGCCCGCCAAGTTCGAGGCCATCGCGATGATGACCGGAGTGGTGAGCCTCTTCGCCCGCCGTGAGTCCGCCGCCGGGGCGTTCAGCTTCGCCGGGGTGGACCTCGCGGCGTACCCGCACCTCGTCGCGGCGTTCCGTCAGCCCGCCGGGCCGGCGCCCCGGGCGGACCTCGTCGAGCGGACCCTGCGCAGTCTGCTGACCGGCCTGCTGCTGGCGGAGTCGACCGAGGCGGGCTGAGCGCCTCGGCGTACCGGTGGTGTCCGCCGTTCCTCCGCCCACCTCGACGTCCGCTGGACTAGGTTCTCGATGGTGAGCGGGACGAGGCGACCCCGCGCCAGCTGCGGAGAGGTGCGCGATGTCCGACCCTGATCTTGCTGACCTGCGCCAACGGGCCAAGGATGGTGACCGGGATGCGGTCGACCAACTCGTCGAGCTCGCGGGGGAGCGGGGTGACCTGGCCGAGCTGCGGCAGCTGGCCGAGGACGGCAACGCCGACGCGGCGGCCCAACTGGTGGAGCTTGCCACCGAACTCGGCGATACGAACGAGCTGCGGCGTCTCGCCGACCGGGGCGACCGGGACGCCGCTGACCAGCTCGTCGAGTTGGCCGCGGAGCGGGCGGACGTCGGGGAACTTCGCCGGCTCGCCGACGGCGGGAACCGGGACGCGGCCGACGTCCTGGCCGACCTCACTGAGGAGCAGGACGAGGCGGAGTAGTCGGCCGGGGCGCGGGAGCGTCCGCACCGGGTGTCAGGTCGCGGTGGTGAGGTATCGGCGGTATCCCACAGCGGACTGGGCGAAGCCGACGGACGCGTAGAACTGGTGGGCTTCGGTGCGCGCGGCGTTCGACACCAGTTGGACCTTGTAGCAACCGGCCGCCGTCGCGTCGTCCAGCGCCGCCGCCATGAGGGCCCGGGCGACCCCACGACGACGCCATCCGGGTGCGACCACCACGTTCTCCACCACCATGTACGGTCGCGCGCCGTGGGTGAGGTTCGGGGCGACGAGGGTGTCCAGGGTGCCCACGAAGGTGTCCCCGGCGACGGCCACCAGGAGGCGGCGACCAGCCTGGGCGTGCAGGTCGCGCCAGGCGGTGGCCAACCGGTCGGCGTCCGGCCGTGCGTCGTCGGGAGCGAGCTGCCACAGCACGTCGAAGACCCGCTCGGGGTCGTCCTGCGCTACGGCGGCGCGGACGACGAAGTCGCCGCTCACCGGGCCGACGCCAGAGTGCCCAGGTCGAACCGCGCGGGGTGCCGACGTGGAGGCCCGGTGGGCCGGGAGAGCTGGTCGTCGACGTGCCTCACCATGCCGTCGAGGATACGGGTCCAGCTTCACGCCTCGCGGGCGGCGGCCCGGGCCGCCGCCGCCCGCTTCGGCGATGACCCTGGTCAGGCCCGTGCGGCCCGGATGGCGTCGCGCAGCGGGGTGCTCGGCCGGCCGAGCAGCCGGCTGAGGTCGTCGCTGTCGGTCGCCAGCTCGCCCTTGGCGATCGAGTGGTCGAGCGCGGCCACGAAACCGGCGGTGCCCACGTCCAGGCCGACGTTCTCCAGGGCCGAGGCCAGCTCGGCGGCGGACATGTCCTGGTGGACGACGGTGGTGCCGGTCACCTCGGTGACGGCCTCGGCCAGCTCGTCGAAGGTGAACGCGGTGCCGCCCAGTTCGTAGACGGCGTTGCCGTCCTCCTCGCGGGTCAGGGCCGCCACGGCGGCCCCCGCGTAGTCGGCCCGGGTCGCGGCGGAGATCGTGCTGCCGCCGGTGGCGCCGAGGATCGTGCCGGACCCCAGGTACTGCGGGAGCTGGTCGGTGTAGTTCTCGGTGTACCAGCTGTTGCGCAGCACGGTGTAGGTCAGACCGGACGCGGCGAGGACCTCCTCGGTGGCCTTGTGCTCCGGGGCGAGCGGGTTCGCGGTGGTGTCGGCCTTCAGGATGCTGGTGTAGACGAGACGCTCGACACCGGCGAGCTTGGCGGCGTCGATGACGGCGGTGTGCTGCGCGACGCGCTGACCGGGAGCGTCGCCGGAGATGAGCAGCAGGCGGCGTACGCCGGCCACCGCGCCGGGCAGCGTCGACGGGTCGTCGTAGTTGGCCTTGCGGATCTCGACCCCGCGCGCGGCCAGGTCGGCGGCCTTCTCCGGGCTGCGGACGACGGCGGCGATCTCGGCGGCGGGTACGCCGCTGTCGAGCAGTTGCTCGATCACCAGGCGGCCGAGTCGGCCGGTGGCGCCGGTGACGGCATAGGTGGGCATGGGAACCTCCGGAGGATAGGGGCAGATCAGTAAGCACTTACGAATCTACAGCACTAACGGATGAGCAGTATGGGATAGGCTGGTGAGGTGAGCGACATGCCGGCCCAGGATCCGGCGGGGCCTACCCAGGAATTCGTCAGCGATGTCTTCGCCCGGGGGTGCACCTCCCGTGCGGCCTTCGAGGACGTCACCTCGAAGTGGGCCTCGCTGGCGCTGTTGGCGCTCGGCGAGGGTCGCTACCGGTTCAATGCGCTGCGGCGCCGCATCGACGGGGTCAGCGAGCGGATGCTCTCCCAGACCCTGCAGACCCTCGAACGCGACGGAATGCTCACCCGCGAGGTGCTCACCGCGATTCCACCGCGGGTCGAATACTCGCTGACCCCCCTCGGCGCCCGGGTCGCCGAGCAACTGCGGGGCCTCGCCGATCTGCTGGAGGCCTCGGTGCCCGAGGTGCAGACCGCCCGCGACAGCCACGAGCGCGACCGGGGCTAGTTGGCGTCCTGGGCGGTCTCAGGTGTTCAACGTCTCGCGCGGCGGCACACCGTAGCTGGCGTGGTATCGCGCGGTGAACCTGCTGTGGCTGGCGAACCCCCACCGACTGGCGATCGCCGACACCGTCTCCTGGCGCGGGTCGGCGCGTACCAGGTCGTGGTGTGCCCGGACGAGCCGGATCCGACGCAGGTAGGCCATGGGGGTGGTGCCGAGGTGACGGCGGAAGGCGAGTTGCACCGCCCGGAGGGAGACGCCGGCGGCGCCGGCGATGTCGGCCGCGCTGATGTCCCGTTCGGCGTGCTCCTCCAGAAACGCGATGGCCCGTCGCAGCGTGGCGGTGGTGGCGTCGTTCCGGTCCGCGGCGGTCGGTTCGGTGAACGCGGTGTTGGGAAAGACCGCGAGCGCCGCAGCGGCCAGCATCCGGGCGGCGTTGCCGATCACCAGCGACTGCGCCCCGGCGGCCGGGCTGTCCAACACGACGTCGCGGACGAAGCTGGTGGTGTTGCGCCACTGCCGGGCGAGGGCCGTACCGGCGGCACCCAGCTCGGTGAACTCGATTCGACCGGGCCGGCGGGCCGGCGCGGTGGTGGCCACCTGCGCCAGCACCGACAGGTCCAGTACGCAGAGCTCGACCTCGCCGGGGTGCCAGCGGACGGTGCACGGCTCCTCCGGCCTGGTGACCAGGAAGACCTCGCCGGGACCGAACCGGTGACTCGATCCGGCACAGGAGCGATCGACGTGCGCGGTGCGGGAGCGACCGATGACCAGCCCGCCGAGGGTGCTGGCATCGATCTCGAGGTGCCCGGTCTGGCGGGTGGTCGCGATGGCGAAGGGCCCGGTGTCGACCCGGTGGTGGGTGAGCCGGTATCCGTTCCTGCTCTGAATGCGCAGCTTCGGGTCGTACGTGGCGGACAGGAATTCCTGGATGGCCGCCGGGTCACGGCTGTCGAACTGGTGTGTCTGCACTGGCGATGACGTCATCCGCTGTCTCCGTCCGGTGAAGGTGCCGCCGGGTCGTGGGAACGGGTGCCGACGGCAGGATCGGGACGTGCCGGGGTATTCGGCGGTGACCCGGCACGTCGTTGGCCGGCGGTGGGGTGAAAGTGGAACGTCGCGAGCGGGACGGCAGCGACCGGTTACGGGCGTCGGATCTGCCCCGACCATTCAGTGACTCGGGGACGCAATATCTGTAGATGGGAATGTCACCATACGACAATCACCGACGTGTCGTCCGGTGAATCACTGCGATGTGTCGGCAGCTCGACTTCGTTTTCCGGCTAACGCGCCGAATGGTTCTGCGTCCGCTGTCCTAGCCACCCTCCCGACCGACAGCGAAATCTTGTTCATGATTCGTCGGAGGGCGACGGGGTCGCCGCCGGGCGACCGGCCCACGGAGGGGGAAACGTTGGACAGTACCGATCCTGACCGCGTCGTTCGGCTGGCCGTGGCCGAGGCACTGGCCCGGGTGGCGGACGAGGACAGCCTGGGCCTGGGCGAGGGGGACGCGCTGGAGAGGCTCGGTGGTGGGCTGCGGGAGGTGCTGCGCCGCGCACTCGACGACCGGGTCCCGCTGACCACGCCGGACTTCGTCGACCTATGCCGCGACCTGGGCCTGCACCGGGACGCCTTCGACCTGCTGGGGCACTACCTGATGACCGCGTTGCTGGCTCAGCACGTCGGGCCGGACGTCCTGATCCGCGTCGGGGTGCTCTTCGGCACCGTCGGCCGCTACCTGCCCGGTGCCCGTCCGGTGGCCCACCGCAACGAGGGCCCCGTGGCACGGCGACGCGACGTGCGCTCGGACAACAGCGTCGTCGGTCGGTACCGCCGTGCCAAGCTGCCGGAGCACCTCCCCAACCCGCCGAGCTGGACCTGCACCGGATGCGGCCGCGAGTGGCCCTGCGCCACCAAGCAGAGCCAACTACTCGCCGAGTTCGGTGGGGCGCGCGCCTCCCTCGCGGTCTATCTCGGGTCCTGCCTCGTCGCCGCCGCCCAGGACCTGCCCACGCTGCCGCTGCCTGGGGTCCGGCTCCGATTCCTGGGCTGGCTGCCGCGCGCCCGGATCTGACCCGACTGGGCACTGTGTGGTCGCGGGATGACCCGCTGCTGCCCGCCCGGCACTCCCGGCCGGCCGGAGCAGGGTATTCATCGGGAGCACCCGCTGCGTACGGCGGGCGTTCACCGCCCTCTCCGAGGCTCCTTGATCGAAAGAGCATTCGCTTGATCGAGGAGAGGCTCTCAGGTGAGAGACAAGCATCCCGAAGAGACCGAGCACGCGCAGCTGTCCCGGCGCAAGCTGGTCAAGTACGCGGGCGTCGGCGCGACACTGGCCGCGGCCAGCCCACTGGTCGGCGCCGGAGCGGCGTGGGCCGACGAGGACCGCCGGCCGGGTGACGACGACACGACCGACCGGGGTAACTCCAGGAACCGGGCGTGGCGTGCGGGCGACCACCACATCCACTCCGAGTACAGCGGCGAGTTCGACACCACCAAGTCCCCGATCGTCTTCCACAAGGGCGCGGACGCGGTCTACCCGATCGTCACCAACGCCATCATGGCGAAGAACTTCGGTCTGACCTGGGCGATGTGCACCGACCACGGTGGACCGACCCACTCGAAGGTGAACATCGAGCAGGCGTACCCCGACCTGCTGCGGTCCCGCAAGCTGGTCCCCGAGGTGCTCCAGTTCTGGGGCATGGAGTTCGACGCGCCCTCGCTGGACCACCACACGCTGATGATCCCGCGCCACGACGACGAGGCGAAGCAGCTCTTCGAGTTGGAGAGCCGGTTCGCCAAGTACGACGCGTTCCCCACCGACCCGGCCCGCGACACCGAGGCCAAGATGGTGGAGTTCCTCAAGGTCGCCCGGGGCATGCCGCACAAGCCGCTGGTGATCGCCCACCACACGTCCCGCTCGGCGCCCGGTCTCGGCGTCTACGGTCAGGACACCCCGCGCGAGTTCCGCAACGGCAACAACGCCGCGCCGGACGTCTACATCGGCTTCGAGGGCGCGCCGGGCCACCAGGCCGGCCCGCTCAACGGTGGCAAGCGGGGCGGGTACGGCAACCACCCCACCTACGGCGGCTTCGACCAGATGACCGCTCGGGTCGGCGGCCTGTGGGACTCGCTGCTCGGCGAGGGTCGCCGCTGGTGGATCACCGCGACCTCGGACTCGCACGTGCACTGGACCCGCGGTGGCTCCGACTTCTGGCCGGGCGAGTACAGCAAGACGTACGTGCACGCCCGCCAGGACTACGGCGACATCATGGACGGTCTGCGCAACGGCCGGATCTGGGTCACCACCGGTGACCTGATCCGCAGCCTCGACGTCACCGCCACGTCGCAGGGCAGGACCGCCGAGGTGGGCGAGACGATCACGGTGAGCCGTCGTAGCCGTACCGATGTCGAGATCGAGATCACCTTCCGCCCGCTGGGTGGGGTGAACGCGAACGGCGACCGGCCCGAGGTCCGCCGGGTCGACCTGATCGTCGGCCAGATTACCGGCCCGAGCGCCAGCCTGGACGCCGACACCAACCCCACCACGAAGGTGGCGGCCCGGTTCGGCCCGCGGGACTGGCGTCGGCAGGGCGAAAGCTACGTCATCCGGCACACCCTGCGCAACGTCGAGGCGGACACCTACGCGCGGGTGCGTGGCACCAGCACCGACGAGGCCGAGCCGCTCGCCGACGGGCTGGAGAGCCCGTGGGACGACCTGTGGTTCTACTCGAACCCGGTGTTCGTGCACGTGCGCTGACCGGGCGCGGCAGCGACATCGCGGGCCCGTCCGGCACCGTTCGACAGAGGACGTCGAGTGGTGCGGGGCGGGCCCGCACCGCGGTATCCCCGGGTCAGTCGGGCCTGCGGCGACGGGCTCGGGGAGTGGCGGTTCGACCGCTGCGCACCGCCGCGGCGCCGGTCCGGCGCGCAGCGGGTGCCACCGGGTCGGCCTGCGCCTGCGTCACCACCTCGCAGAGGTCGCGCAGCGGGTCCACCGCCTGGGCCGAACAGGCGACCTTCTGCAGCAGTGACCGCACCGTCGCCGACTCGGTCGGTGTGAGCGCCCCCAACAGGTGCGACTCGACCTGCCGCAGTGCCAGCCGCCGTTGCTCCCAGGCGGCACGGCCGGCGTCGGTGACCTCGACCAGCCGGTTGCGCCGGTCGGCCGGGTCCGCACGCCGGGTAACGAAGCCGGGCCGCTCCAGGTCGTCGATCAGGTACGTGAGGACGGTGCGGTCGATGCCGGTCTCCTCGGCGATCGCGCCCTGGTTTCGGGCCGGCCCGTTGATCGCAGCGGTGAGCAGTTGGTAGCCGCGCGGGCCACCGGGGAATTCGGTGAGCGCGTGCTCGGCCGCCCGGACGTAGCCGCGGAAGACGATCCCGAGCATCCAGCCCAGGTCGTCGTCGAGCGGATCGGGCCGGTCCGGCCGGTGAGGGGCACCCGTCATCCCCCGACAATACCGCAGTGAGCCAGACCTTGTTGGCAGAAGATGTTCTGTGTGGCATAAGGTTAACGTCACGACGCATCGCCCGAGGCGTCGGGGGAATCGGGAGGCTCGCAGATGAGCGACTACGGCCACGACCTGGTCTTCGGATCCTTCGTCACGCCCAGCGCCGGCAATCCGGATCGCACGGTCGGCGTCGCCGTCCTGGCCGAGCAGGTCGGGCTGGACCTGGTCACCTTCCAGGATCACCCGTACCAGCCGGCGTTCCTCGACACCTGGACGCTGCTGAGCTTCGTGGCGGCCCGCACCAGCCGGGTGCACCTGGCGGCGAACGTGACGAACCTGCCACTGCGCCCGCCGGCGGTGCTCGCCCGCAGTGTGGCCAGCCTGGACCTGCTCAGTGGTGGCCGGGCCAGCCTCGGCCTCGGCGCGGGGGCGTTCTGGGACGCCATCGAGGCCATGGGCGGCCGGCGGCTGACCCCCGGCCAGGGCGTACGAGCGCTGGAGGAGGCCATCGAGGTCGTCCGTCAGCTCTGGGACGTCGAGACGCGCGGCGGCGTGCGCGTCGACGGCGAGTTCTACCGGGTGGTGGGCGCCAAGCGGGGGCCCGCTCCCGCCCACCCGGTGCCGATCTGGCTGGGCGCGTACAAGCCCCGGATGCTCCAGCTCACCGGTCGTCGGGCCGACGGCTGGCTGCCCACGCTGGGCTACCTTCAGCCCGGCGACCTGACCAAGGGCAACGCGATCATCGACGACGCCGCGCAGCAGGCCGGCCGGTCCCCGCAGGACGTGCGTCGGCTGCTCAACATCTCCGGGCAGTTCTCGGCCGCCGGTCACGGCCCGTTGAACGGGCCCGCCGAGCAGTGGGCCGAGGAGTTGGCCGAGCTGGCGCTGGGGGAGGGCGTCGGCACCTTCATCCTCGGCAGCGACGACCCCGACGACCTGCGCCGGTTCGCCGGTGAGGTGGCCCCCGCCGTCCGCGAGCTGGTCGCGGCCGAACGTGACCGGGGCGCGGCTCCGGAGCGCACGCCGGCCCAGTCGGCCCAGTCGGCCCAGGAACGTACGCCGGAGCCGGTCGCTGCGCCGCCGGCCCGGGCGAGCCGCGCCACCGCGACCGGCGGCGCGTTCGCCGTGGTGCCGACCCCCGACGACGGCGTACGGCGAAGCGGGCAGCAGGTGTGGGACGAGTCGACCCGGCCGACCGGGCCCGCACCCGACGCGGAGCGCACGTACACCCCGCAGGAGCAGGCCACCGGCGCGCACCTCGTGCAGATCCACGACGGTCTGCGGGCCGAGCTGGCCCAGATCCACGACCTTATCGAGCAGGTGGCGGCCGGCGAGATCGACGCGGGCGCGGCCCGGTCCCACATCAACACGATGACCATGCGGCAGAACCGGTGGACGCTCGGCGTCTACTGCGAGTCGTACTGCCGCATCGTCACCACCCACCACACCATCGAGGACCAGTCGTTCTTCCCCCGGTTGCGGGCGCGGGACCCCCGACTCGGCCCGGTTGTCGACCGGCTGGAGCAGGAGCACCACGCCATCCACGACGTGCTGGAGGGTGTCGACCGGGCCCTGGTCGCGTACGTCGGGTCTCCGGACGGCCTCGCCGAGCTGCGGGCCGCGGTGGACCTGCTGACCGACGCGCTCCTGTCGCACCTCAGCTACGAGGAGCGGGAACTGGTCGAGCCGTTGGCGCGGCTGGGCATCGCCTGATCAGTCCGGCACCGCCGCGGCGGCTCGGGGGTTGCCCCGATCAGATCTGAGAGACTACTCTCGAAACATGTCTCTCAAGAATCCGTACGGGGATTTCGAGATCACCGAGCCGCAGGCGCTACGGGCGCTGGCCCACCCGGTCCGGCTGGCCATCCTCGACCGCCTCCAACGGCACGGCCCGGCCACCGCCACCGGCCTCTCGCCACACGTCGGCGCCACCCCGTCGGTGGTCAGCTGGCACCTGCGGCACCTCGCGACGTTCGGCCTCGTCGTCGACGCGGAGGGCACCGCCAGCAAGCGGGAGCGCTGGTGGCAGGCGGCCGCCCGGGGCTTCCGCTTCGCGTTGCCCGACGATGCCGAGGGGCAGGCCGCCGGCCGTCAGCTCCGCGGCGAGATGTTCGCCCGGGCCGCCGAGGCGCCGCAACAGTGGCTGCTGCACGACGAACCCCGGCTGGACGCGCAGTGGCGCGGGGTGGCCGGTGTGGCCGACACCCGGTTCGTGGCCACCCCCGAGGAGCTGCAACAGCTGGAGGCCGCGATCGAGGAGCTGCTCGCCCCGTACGTGCGGCGCAAGGAGGACGACGCACCGCCGGCCGACGCGCGGATCGTCCGGATGCTGCGCTACCTGCTGCCCGAGCCCGGCGACGACCCGGCCGCGTCGTGACCGCCACCGACACCGCGCCTGCGCCGGCCCTGCACCGCGACCGGCGGTTCCGCACCTTCTGGATCAGCCAGACGATCTCCGACTTCGGCGATCGGATCAGCGAACTGGCCCTACCGCTGATCGCCGTCACCCTGCTCACCGCGACACCCGTGCAGGTCAGCGTCCTCACCGCGTTGATCTGGCTGCCCAACCTGCTGGGCCTGTTCCTGGGCGCCTGGGTCGACCAGCGCACCCACAAGCGCCGACTCCTGATCATCGCGGATCTGGTCCGCGCCGCGGTGCTGCTCAGCCTGCCGGTGGCCTACCTGTTCGAGGCGATCACCCTCACCCAGCTCTACCTGGTGGCACTGCTCACCGGCTTCGGTGCGGTGCTGTTCGCCATGGCGCGTCAGGCGTTCTTCGTCGCCCTGGTGCCGCGATCGGCGTACGTGGACGCGACCAGCAAGCTGAGCATGAGCCGGTCGCTGTCCTTCATCGCCGGCCCGGCCGCCGGCGGTGGGCTGGTCCAGGCGCTCAGCGCGCCGGTCGCGATCGTCGTCGACGCAGTGTCGTTCCTCGGCTCCGCGCTGCTGCTCAGCCGCATCCCGGTGACCGAGTCGCCGCCCCCGCCGCGTCGGACGTCCACTCTGGGCCTGGTCCGCGAAGGGCTCGTGCTGGTGCTGCGGCACCCGGTGCTGCGGGCCGCCCTCGGCTGCACCAGCACGGTCAACTTCTTCACCTTCATCGCCAGCGCGCTGCTGGTGCTCTACGCCAGCCGCGAACTCGACCTGTCGGCCGGCGCGATCGGCATCGCCCTCGGGTTCGGCGCGCTCGGCGGGTTCGCCGGTGCGGCGCTCGCCCCGCGGATCTCGCGCGCCATCGGTCTGGGCCGCACCGCCATGATCGGCGCGGTGGTCTTCCCCGCGCCGCTGGCGCTGACCGCGCTGGTGTCCGGACCGACGTGGACGAAGGTGGCCATGCTGGCGGCCATCGAGCTGGTCTCCAGCGTCGGGGTGATGCTGATGGACGTGAACCTCAACGCCCTCCTCACCGCCGTGACACCCGACGACGCGCGCGGACGCCGGGCCGGTGCCTACAGCGCCGTCAACTACGGCATCCGACCCCTCGGCGCGCTGGTCGGCGGTGCGTTGGGCACCACCATCGGGCTGCGGCCCACCCTGGTCATCGCCGGCCTGGGTGGGGTGCTCGCCGTGCTGTGGCTGCTCGCGTCACCGGTGCGCCACATCCGGACCCTCGACGCGGCCTGAGTGCTGCGGCGGCGCGTGGTCCCAGCCGGCGCGGGGTCAGGCGGCGCGGGTCAGGCGGCCTCGGCCAACAGGATCCGGGCCAGCTCGGCGGGCTGGGAGACCATCGGCCAGTGGCCGGTGGCCATCGTGACCAGTCGCCAGTGGTCGCTGGTCAGCAGTTTGGCCACCGTGTCGTTGGGCTCTGGCCCGTCGAGCAGGCACTTGACGTACGTCGCCGGCAGCTCACCCAGCGGTCGGCTCAACATGGCCGGCTCGGTCAGCGTGGCGCCCGGGTGCGGAGTGGACCCGTCGACCAGGCGCGCGATCTGCTCGTCGGTCAGACCCTGACCGTCGAAGTCGGCCGCGCCGAGCGGAGCCCAGAAGCCGTCGTTGTCGGCGATCTGCGCCTCGAAGGCCGCCTGGCCCTGCCACCAGCCGGAGGCGAACGACCCACCGTCGACCGGCACCTCGGAGTCGACGAAGACCACCCGGGTCAACCGGTCGCCGATCCGTTCGGCGGCCTGCCCCACCGGAATGCCCGAGTAGCTGTGCCCGACCAGCACCACGTCGCGCAGGTCGCGGTGCTCGATCTCGTCGACGATGTCGCGCACGTGGGTCTGCTGGCCGGCGGGCACCTCCCGCCTTTCGGCCAGGCCGGAGAGGGTCAGCGGGTGCGTGCCATGGCCGGCCGCCCGCAGGGGCGGCACGACCTCGTCCCATGCCCACGACCCCAGCCACGCCCCCGCCACCAACACGAATTCAGCCATGGCCGGGAGCCTAACGCCGACCTGCGACACGTCGGCCGGTCACGGCCAGGTGCGGGCCTCGGCCGCGAACACCTCCGGCGGACTCGCCACCGGAAGCACACAGAGCAGGTGGCCACCGGGCGCCCGCAGGATCCGGCACTCCAGCCACTGCGACACCTCGGTGGCACCCAGAGCCAGCAACCGCGCGGTCTCGGCTGGCACGTCGTCGGTCTCGATGTCGAGGTGGAAGCGCGGTGTGTCATCGACCGCCTGGACCGCGGTGACCAGCCCCGGCAACGCCTCGTGCAGGCCGACGAACTGCGGCTCGGAAGGATCGGACCGGGTGCTGACGCCGAGCGCTGCCGACCAGAACTCCGCCGCCCGGGCGGCCTCCGCCTCGGGAGCGTCGATCAGCAGCGCGTACACGCGGCTTCGGTGCATGCCGGCCAGGATATCGAGAATGTGCATGTGGTGCTCGATGCAGGGCCGTTGACCGCGCGGGCTCACCCAGTGGCGTCGAGGTGGGCCGCGATCTGCCTCGGTAGCGGATAGCTTCGTTCGGCCGGCAGGTGGTCCGTGGCCGCCCGCACGTCATGGGCCCGCACCAGTTCCCGTACGCGGTGGACAGTGGGGGTGATGTCCGTGACGCTGACCGTCCAGTCGTCGACGTACCGGGAGACGGCTTCGCCGGACAGTCCGACCTGCAACGACCGGTAGGGCAACGCGCTCAGGTGCAGCGTCCGTTCCGGATCCCACTGCACCCGTACCGGGCTGGCCCTGAGTTGCCGCGACCACGTCGCCCGGTCACCGTGCAGGCCGTGGTCGTAGTGACTCAGACAGGCTCGCGCCAGCGCCCACTCGAAGCCCTCCCGGGTGATGTCGATGGACAGCACGCGCTCCTGCCCGGGCTTGGTGGCCCAACCGCAGCGGTACATCATCCACAGGAACGACGGCTTGATCCAGGTCATCCGGTCACGCTTGAAGGGAGCCACGAAGCGACCGGCGGCCACCGCCGGCAACGCGATCTCCGGTGGGTACGCCTGGTACACGGTGATCGTGTCTTCCGAGTACTGGGCACGGATCTGACGCGCGGGAACGGACACACTGTGATCTTCACCCGTCGGACCGTACCGTCTCCACCGGAATTTCGTACCCAGGCCGGGGCAGACCCGGTGCGAACCGGCGGCTGCCGGACTGGGCACTCAGGCGTGGTCCCGTGCCGACGGCCCGACCTCGACCGGTACCCGGTAGATCTGGACCGGGTAGTCGACGGCCGAGTGCCCGCCGTTGAGCCCGGCGGTCAGGTGCAGTTGGGCCGCCGGCATCCAGAGCCGGGCGTCGGCGTCCAGCCACATCGCGTCCACCCAGGCCAGTCGAGGGTCGGCGACGAGCGTCCGCACGCTGCGGTCGGGTGCGAGGACGAGGACGCGCCGTCGTTCCAGGTCGCTGAGGTAGATCGCGCCGGTGGCGTCGATGGCCGTGCCGCCGGTGCTGGGTGTGTCGCACCACCGTTCGACCCTGCGGGCCATCTCGTCGGCGGACACCGACGGGTCGTCCAGCCAGCGGGTGGCGATCCGGGACATCCCGCCGGAGGCCGGCTGGTAGTAGAGCCAGCGACCGTCCGGCGACACCTCCAACTGGTCGACGTGCAGGCGTACCTCGGCACCGTCCGGGTCACGCAGCGCGCGACCGTCGGCGACCACCGGGCCGCCCGCCGTGCTCGGATGCCCGTCGAGCACCCGTCGCGGCCGACCCGAGTCGAGGTCGAGCACGATGAGGCCGGCCGCTCCGGCGTCGCTGAGGTACGCCATCCGGCCGTTGAATCGGACGTCGTCGACGTAGCTGTCCGGGTGCACCGCCTCGTCGAGGTGGTAGACCCGCTCCACGCGGTCGCCGTCCGGGTCGACCGCGATCAGCCGAGCGCCGCCCGGCACCTGCGCGGCGCCGATCTGCGGCGTACCCGAGTCGACGATCCACAACCGGCCGTCCGGGCCGGCGCGCAACCCGTTGACGTGCACGAACGCCCCGTCCGGTGGCTGGTCAGCGCGGTTCCACGCGGCATCGGGGTACGGGTCACGACGGCCGTCCGGCAGCGCCTCGACCACCTGCACACCGGGCCCATCCGCCGACGGATAGCTCAGGAACACCCGCCCACGCAGGGTGGTCACCCCCGTGCACACCCGGTCCTCCTGGAGCACCGGCGTCAACCGGGGATCCTCCTCGGTGGGCAGCGACGACATCGACCCGCTCCTCACCCGCCCGGCGGCGCCTCGGCTTCAGCCGGTAACCGACGGCTCCGGCCATCCGGCGCGGTATCCCCGGAGCGTGCCGAGCGAAACCGCCGGTCGTCGGACACCGCCGGCGCTCAGTCGGTGGCCGGGCGCCCTCGGCGCTCAGCCGCTCGGCGGTGCCGGGGGGCCGACCTGGGCGGCGAGCCGCTTCGGGGCCATCACGCAGTAGCTCTCGGTGAGCAACTCACTCACCTCCTCCCAGTCGGTGTGCCCGTCCAGGACCATGCCCATCACATTCGGGCTCCAGTCCGGCTTGTAGAAGGGGTGCCCCGTGGCGAGGAGCCCGGCGATCTCGTCGAGTGGCGACCGGAACGTCAGCAGGCAGGCGGGCTCATCGAGTGCGGCGGCCCGTGCGTGGACGGGCTGGCGATTGGGGTCGACGGTGAGCACGTGGGCGATCGTCCGCTTGCGGATCCGCCAGCGGATGCCCACCCAGGCGGGCTCCTCGTAGGTCTCCGGCAGCCCGAGACAGATCGGCCGCAGCCGGTCGAGGACCTCGGGCGGGACATCTCCGGGTGCGGTCACGGGCAACGACGCTAACCGGTCGGTGTGACAAGTTCCGCTCGTCGAACCCCGCCCGGGCCGGTGGTGCGTGCCCTGCCGATCGGCCAGGATGGGCCGGGGCGGCCGTGGGCCGTCGCCCCGGCCCGACCCGCCCCCGTGCCCGCTGAGGAGTGCCGTGCCGTCCACCCTGCTCTCCCGCCGTGACCTCGACTTCCTGCTGCACGAGTGGCTGCGGGTGTCCGAACTCGTCGAGCGCCCCCGCTACGCCGAGCACTCCCGGGAGACCTTCGACGACGCCCTGGATCTCGCCGAGCGGGTGGCCACCGAACAGTTCGCCCCGCACAACCGGGCCGCCGACCTCGCCGAGCCCACCTTCGACGGGCAGCGGGTGCGGCTGATCCCGCAGGTCCGCGCGGCGTTGGACAGCTTCGCCGAGACCGGCCTGCTCACCGCCGGGCTGGACGCCACGGTCGGTGGCCTGCAACTGCCGCACGCGGTCGCGGCGGCCTGCTTCACCTGGTTCCAGGCCGCCAACGTGGCCACCTCGGCATACCCGTTCCTCACCCTGGGCAACGCCAACCTGCTGCTGGCCCACGGCAGCCCGGAGCAGGTGGACACCTACGTCCGGCCCATGCTGGACGGCCGGTTCTTCGGCACCATGTGCCTGTCCGAGCCGCACGCCGGCAGCTCACTTGCCGACATCACCACCCGCGCCGAACCGCAGGCGGACGGCACGTACCGGCTCTTCGGCACCAAGATGTGGATCTCCGGCGGCGACCACGAGTTGGCCGAGAACATCGTCCACCTGGTGCTGGCCCGCATCCCCGGCGCGCCGCCCGGGGTCAAGGGCATCTCGCTGTTCATCGTGCCCAAGGTGCTTGTCGGTCCAGACGGGTCGCTCGGTGAGCGCAACGACGTGGTGTTGGTCGGGCTCAACCACAAGATGGGGTTCCGGGGGACCACCAACACCCTGCTCAGCTTCGGCGACGGCGCACACACCCCGGCCGGCCACGCGGGAGCGGTCGGCCACCTGGTCGGCGCGCCGCACCAGGGGCTGGCGCAGATGTTCCACATGATGAACGAGGCCCGGATCGGAGTCGGGGCAGGTGCCACCGCGCTGGGCTACACCGGCTACCTCAAGAGCCTGGCGTACGCGAAGGAGAGGCCGCAGGGGCGGCCGGTCGGCGCCAAGGACCCGGCCACCGCGCAGGTGCCGATCATCGACCACCCCGACGTACGACGGATGCTGCTGGCGCAGAAGAGCTACGTGGAGGGGGCGCTGGCGCTGGTGCTCTACTGCGCGCGGCTGCTCGACGAGCAGAAGACCGCCCCGGCCGAGGTCGACCGCGAGCGCGCGCACCTGCTGCTGGACGTGCTCACCCCGATCACCAAGAGTTGGCCGTCGCAGTGGTGCCTCACCGCCAACGACCTGGCGATCCAGGTGCTCGGAGGCGCCGGCTACACCCGCGACCACGACGTGGAGCAGCACTACCGGGACAACCGGCTCAACCCGATCCACGAGGGCACCCACGGCATCCAGGCACTGGACCTGCTGGGGCGCAAGATGACCATGCAGGGCGGCGCCGGTCTCGCTCTGCTGACCGCGACGATCGGTGACACGGTCGAGCGGGGTCGCAAGGCCGGGGGAGAGGCGGCCGAGCTGGCGGACCGGCTGGCCGCCGCCGTGGACCGGGTCACCACGGTCACCCGTCGACTGTGGGCCGACGGCGACCCGGTGCTCGCGCTGGCCAACGCCAGCGCCTACCTGGAGGCCGTCGGGCACGTGGTGATCGCCTGGATGTGGTTGGAGCAGGTGCTGGCGCTGCCGCCGGAGGGGGCCGGCGACGCGTTCCACGCCGGCAAGCGGCAGGCCGCACGCTACTTCTTCACCGTCGAGTTGCCCCGGACCGGCCCGCAGTTCGACCTGCTGGAGAGCCGGGATCGGACGACCCTCGACATGCGCCCGGACTGGTTCTGAACGGTCCGCCGTGCGTCACCGTCGGCGCGACTGGTGGGTCATGGCCTGCCGCCCCTTGACGATGCCCAGGATGATCACGATCACCAGCGCGATCAGACCGATGATGATCAACCAGCGAACCGCCTCGAGGATCAACCCGAGCAGAATCAGCACGCCGGCGACCACGCCGACAACCCAGAGCAGTGCACGCATGTCGACCTCCCGTAACCGGCCGCGCCTGGTGCGGCCGGCCCGGCTTCTCGTTCCCCGTCCGGCCGCCACCATGCGCCAGCGGCGTACCGGAGTCGATCAGGGACCGGTACGCGCCACGTAGACGGTGTTGGCCGACTCCCCGCCGGTCAGCGGGTTGGCGAACGGCACGACGTGCGCGCGTACGCCCGCGAACACCTCGCCGAGCGCGTCGGTGAAGTCGGCGTCCGGCGGGTCGTCCGACCAGAGCGCGAAGACGCCCTCGGGGCGCAGCAGGGCGGCCAGGCGACGCAACCCGGCCGGCGGATAGAACGCCGCGTGGCTCGGGTGCAGAACGTTGCGCGGGGAGTGGTCGACGTCGAGCAGCACGGCGTCGAACCGCCGACCCGGCACCTCGCTGTCGAAACCGGTGTCACCGGCCACCGCCGCGAAGAAGTCGGCCTGCACGAAGCGGGTCCGCGGGTCCTCGGCGAGCCCCGCCGCGAACGGCAGCAACCCCCGCCGGTGCCAGTCGATCACGTCCTCGATCGCCTCCACCACGAACAGGGAGCGCACCCGGGGGTCGCCCAGTGCCGCGCAGGCGGTGTAGCCCAGCCCGAGACCGCCGACCACCACGTCGAGCGAGTCACCGGCAACCTCGGCGAGCCCGAGCCGGGCCAGCGCGATCTCCGCGACCGGGAAGAGGCTGGACATCAGGTACTCGTCGTCGAGCTTGACCTCGTACACCTCGACCTGGAGTGCCGGGTCCCGGCGTCGGCGCAGGCTGATCGCGCCGATCGGAGTCTCCCGCCAGGCCAGCTCTTCGAAACGCGCGCCCACGGGTGCCCTCTCGCCGCCGGATTCGTCCACGGATGGTACCGGTTGCCCCGCGACGGGCGGCCACGCAGGGTCCACGGGACATCGACGCAGCGCATATCCTGTGCCCGGCCGATCCACCGGAGGGGACTCATGCCGTCGCGGCAGGACCAGCTGCACTCCTACCAGTTCAGCGTCCAGCGGGCAGTCGCCGCCCTGGTCATGCGGGAGACCGACCCCGCGCAGTCACCATTTCGGCGGCTGGCCGGCGCCGGCCTGGCCAGCGTCCTGGTCGCGGCCATCGGGCTCGGCGGTTTCGCCCTCTACGGCCTGTTCGCCGGCGGTGGCAAGGGGTGGCGCGACCCGGGCGCGGTGATCGTGGAGAAGGAGTCCGGCGCCCGGTTCGTCTACCGCGAGCAGAAGCTGCACCCGGTGCTCAACTACGCCTCGGCGCTGCTCATCGTCGGCGCGGACCGGTCGAAGACCGTGCTGGTGTCCCGACGCACGATCGACGGGGTGCCGCGCGGGCTGCCGTTGGGCATCGCCGACGCACCCGACTCGCTGCCCGCCCCCGGCCGGCTGGCCACCACGCCGTGGACGGTCTGCTCGACGGTCCCGACCGGCGCGGGCGTCGAGGCGCCCCGCTCCGCGCTGCTGATCGGCACCGAGCCCGACGGCGGCCGGCCGCTGGGCGACGACGCGCTGCTGCTGCGCCATCCCGACGGTGGGCTGCACCTGGTCTGGCACCAGCGGCGCTACCTCGTCCGTGATCCCAGCCGGGTGCTGGCGGCGCTCGCC
>NZ_JAKKFF010000153.1 GCF_022229015.1 Micromonospora foliorum | reverse complement strand
CTGCGGCTGGCCGCCGCCGTACCCGCCGATCGGGCCGCTGGTGCGCCGCCGGCTCTGGGCGGAGGCGGTGACCAACCGGTTGGCCGCGCCGGCGTTCACGGCCCTCGGTCCCGCCGACGGCGCGGAGTTGGTGGAGTTGCTGCACCGCACCCGGGCCGACCTCGGCTGAGCCTCCCGCCGGCCAGCCTTCCGCGCCTTCCGCGGCCAGAAAATGGGCGGCGGCCGAGCAAATCGGCTGCCAGGATGTCCTGCCGTGACCCTTCCCGCTGGTTGGACAACGCGCCGGCCCACCCTCGACGACGTGCCGGCGATCCTCGCGGTGGTGCACGCCGCCGACACCTTCGCCATCGGCCATCCCGACTTCGACGCCGAGGATGTCGCGGCGTCGCTGACCGCCCCCTACTTCGACCCGACCCGGGACTCCTGGCTGGCCATCGACCCGGACGACACAGTGGTCGGCTGGGCGACGGTGGACAACCCGACCGGGGTGGGCCGGGAGTTCGTGGAGGTCTACGTCGACCCGGTACGGGCCGCCACCGTCCGCGCGCCGTTGCTGGTCCGCCAACTGGACCGGGTCGCCGAGCGCGCTGCCGAGCGGGGGCTGCCGTCGCTCACCGTCCGCTGCGCGGTCTTCGCCCCGGAACGTGACTGGGAACACACCCTGCGCGGGCTCGGGTTCGCCCTCGTCAAGCGGTACGTCCGGATGAGCCGGCCGTTGGACGACCTGCCCGACGAGCCGGCCGGGCCATCGGCCGTGACGGTGCGGCCGGTCCGCCCGGACGACGAGGTCGACCTGGTCGAGTTTCACCGGATCTACGAGGCCGCCTTCGGCGACACCCCGGACCACGAGCCGCTGTCGTACGAGCGGTGGCGGGCCCGGATCGGCGACCTGACCGCCTGGGACGAGTGGTTCGTCGCCGAGGTGGACGGGGTGCCTGTCGGCGCGTTGCAGTCCTCCGATCAGGCGCTCGACCAGCAGTCGGGCTGGGTGAAGAACCTGTCGGTGCTGTCCGCGTACCGGCGTCGGGGGGTGGGTGCGGCGTTGCTGCGCCGCGCCTTCGCCCGCTACGCCGAGAAGGGGCGACGGGCGGCCGGTCTGGGCGTCGACCTCACCAACCCGACCGCACCGCTGTCGCTCTACCGGTCGGTGGGCCTGCGGGAGACCCAGTGGACCGACATGTACGAACTCTCCGTTCCGGCGGCCGGTGTGTGATTGACGACCCCGGCCCGGCCCGACCCGCGCTCCGGTCGACAGCGGGAGCAGACTGGAGGGGTGCGATACGCGCTGCTACGCCGAAGCGGTGCCGGTGGGGCGGGCCCGCAGCTCGGTGACGTAGTCGTCCGGGGCGCCCGCCTTCTCGGCGGCGTTGGCGATCTCCGACAGGTACCACGAGGTCGGCAGACCACCCTCGTACCCGTTGAAGACGTAGATCCACGCGGTCACGTCGCCGTCGAGGGTGGAGACCCGGACGTGCAGCTTGCGGTACGTGCCGGCGGTCACCCCCTCGATCTCGTCGAGTTGGCCCGCGTCGTACGGGTGGATGTCGTAGAGCGCCACGAAGACCCGGTCACCGGGGGACTCGACCAGGGTGCTCACCGCACCCTCCCAGCCGATGACGTCCGCCCCGGCGAAGGTCAGCCGCCAGCCCTCCAGCCAGCCGGTGCCCACCATCGGCGAATGCGGACAGTAGGCGCGCATCCGGGCAGGGTCGAGATTTGAGCCGTAGGCGGCGTGATGACGCACGGCGATGACGATAGCCCGGCCGACGGGTGGGGGAGAATACGACAGTGCGTGTCGAATGCGCTCGGGAGAAGAAAGTCACTGTGAGCATGGACGAAGGGCGAACGCTGTGAGCCGGATCGTGATCATCGGTGGGGGGCCGGCCGGGTACGAGGCGGCACTGGTCGCCGCCCAGCTGGACGCCGATGTCACCGTGGTGGAGGCCGACGGTGCCGGGGGTGCCTGTGTGCTCTCCGACTGCGTGCCGTCGAAGACCTTCATCGCCAGCTCGCAGGTGGTCACCGGCTACCGCGACACCGAGGAGTTCGGGGTGCACTCGGACGGCCTGGAGGCGGTCACCGTCGACGCCCGGGCGGTGCACGAGCGGGTCAAGCGGCTGGCCCTGGCGCAGTCCGCCGACATCCACGCCAAGCTGCTGAAGGCGGGGGTCACCTTCGTGGCCGGCACCGCCCGGCTCGGCGACGACTCCCTCGGGCACACCCACCGGGTCGTCGTCACCCCTGCCGACGGCGGCGAGGAGTACTCGATCGACGCGTCCACCGTGCTGGTGGCCACCGGCTCGACGCCCCGCCAGCTGCCCACCGCCGTACCGGACGGTGAGCGCATCCTGACCTGGCGACAGGTGTACGACCTGCCGGAGCTGCCCGAGCACCTGATCGTGGTCGGGTCCGGCGTGACCGGCGCGGAGTTCGCCAGCGCGTACCTGGCGATGGGTGTCGAGGTGACCCTGGTCTCCAGCCGGGACCGGGTGATGCCGCACGAGGACGCCGACGCCGCCTCCGCCATCGAGCGGGTGTTCCGCAACCGGGGCATGGAGATCCTCAACAACTCCCGGGCCGACGCGGTCCGGCGTACCGCCGACGGCGTCGAGGTGGAGCTCTCCGACGGCCGTAAGGTGACCGGCTCGCACGCGCTGATCACCGTCGGTTCGATCCCCAACACGGCCAACCTGGGCCTGACCGAGTACGGGGTGGAGCTGGGCCGGGGCGGCTACCTGACCGTCGACCGGGCCTCCCGGACCAACGTTCCCGGGATCTACGCCGCCGGTGACTGCACGGGTGTGCTGCTGCTGGCCAGCGTCGCCGCGATGCAGGGCCGGATCGCCATGTGGCACGCGCTCGGCGAGGCGGTGCGCCCGCTGCGGCTGCGTACCGTCGCGGCGAACGTCTTCACCGACCCGGAGCTGGCCACCGTGGGTGTCTCGCAGGACGAGGTGGACGCGGGCAAGGTGCCGGCCCGGCAGGTGATGCTGCCGCTGTCCGGCAACGCCCGGGCCAAGATGGACGACCTCTCCGACGGTTTCGTGAAGCTGTTCTGCCGGCCGGCCAGCGGTCAGGTGATCGGTGGTGTGGTGGTCGCTCCGAAGGCCAGCGAGCTGATCCTGCCCATCACCATGGCGGTGGAGAACAACCTCACCGTCAACGAGCTGGCCCAGACCATCACCATCTACCCGAGCCTCTCCGGCTCGATCACGGAGGCGGCCCGCCAGCTCATGCTGCACGAGCTGGAGTGACGGCGGCGCTCCCCACCCCCACGCCGACCTCGTCGATCATGGAGTTGTGGTGGCCGTTCTACGCCGCCACGCCCTCTTTGTGAGGCACCACAACTCCATGATCGACGGGTGACGGTCGGGTTTGGATCATCGCTATCGTGGCTAGGACCGCGACGTCGGTGAGGATCAGAAGGCGTTCGGCCAAGCCGATGAGCATCCGGTCGCCGGGGTAGGCGGACCAGATCATCGCCGCCGCCAGGGCCAGGCTCAGCAGGACGAGGGCGCGTAGCGTCCGGGCGGCGCGTGTCAGGTCGGGTCGGCGGGCGAGCAACCAACCGGCCGCCGGCAACGCCAGGAAGGCGATCACCGACGCGTACCGGTGCAGGTAGGCGGCGGTGGTCATGGCGGTGCCCGGCTCGTTTGTCGGCACCACGGCGGCCAGCAGCAGCCCCGCCACCCATGCACCGAGCAGCAGCTCGGCCGTTCGACCGGAGCGTGGTCGGGGTGGGCCGGCGCGGCGCAGTCCGTACAGCAGCGCCACGGTGGCGAGCGCGAGCACCACCATGGCGATGTCGATGACACCGCCCCGGTCGGAGACCGCGAAGTCGCTGATGGTCAACGCCCACGGGTTGAGGTCGTCGTTGACTTCGAGGTGGCCGATCACGGTGAGCAGCGCCGCCAGGGCGATCCCGCCCAGGGCCAGCAGGCCGGTACTCCGGGTAACAGGCATGCCTCAGCCTGTCGCCGCAGACACCCCAGCCGAATCCGGGACAGCCACCGAAATCGCCCCCCGGGACCACCCCTAGAGGGAGCCGACAACCCGCCGCGATCTTGCATTTTTGGTCGTTCCTATGTGCGGCATGCCCCAATTGCCGGAACAGTAAGTGCAAGATCGCTAAGGCTGGGGGCGACACTCAGTCGATGGGGACGTCGACTGCGGCGGCGGCGGCGCGGGCGTGGCGGGCGCTGACCACTGTCATCGCCCATCCGGCCGCGGCGAAGCCGGCCGCCGCGGCGGTGGCGATGATGGCCAGCCGCCAGGCCGACTCGGTCAGTGCCGTGCCGCCCAGGTGCCCGACCAGCGCGCCGTAGGTGGCCCAGCCCAGCGCGGCGACGGCCTCGTAGAGCACGAACAGTCGGTACGGATAGCGGCTGCGTCCGGCCGAGAAGCAGGCCGCCATCCGGCCGCCGGGTACGAATCGGCAGAGCAGGATGACCAGCGGCCCGGGTTGTCGCAGCCCCTGGGTGACCCGGCTGGCCATCCGGCGGGCGCGGCTCAGCTCGGCGTGCTTGGGTGGCCGCCGGTCCGGTGCTTTGCGCCCGAGCAGGTAGCAGGCCAGGTCGCCGGCGAATACGCCGAGCGCGCCGACGGCGATGGTGACCGGCAGGCTGAGCCCGCCGTAGACGGTGAGCGCACCACTGGTGATCATGACGATCTGGGTGGGGATCACCGGGACGAAGGCGTCCGCGATCAGCAGCGCGAGCAGCACCAGGTACGCCCACGTCGGCGACGCGACGTCAGTCAGAAGTTCGGGCACGCCTGCCACCTCGCCGGATGCGGCCGATTGGGTGTCTTGAGCCTGACGTCGTGTCCGGCGTCACGGTGGACGGCCCCGGCCCGTCGTGACCGTCGACACGACTGGGCCAACCCAGCTACAACGAGGCCGATCACTGCCGGGTGACGGGTTCCGAGGATGTTCCACCCGTCCCAGGCGGGCGGCAGAACGGCTTTTGTCGGCGTACCGTTGTCGGCGCGGCCACGCCCGTCGGGTCCCCCGTTCCTGACGATTCGGCCGCCAGGGCCGCCGGCGGGTCCCGCGCCGGCGGCCCACCCCTCCGCCGCAAAACCGGGTGCGTCCCCGAACGTCGCGCGGGTACGGTCGCCGTATGCGCAGCGCGGTAGTGATGACCACGACGCCGGGTATCCCCGGCGCGCCGCTCTGACGTAACCACCGTCGACCAGGCCCCGGGGCGATCCGCCCCCGAGGGCAGCGCGCCGTTCGGAGCTCAGGTCGCCTCCGGGTCGTACCCGATCCAGGAGCCCGACATGATCGACCACCGTAGGCTCGGCCGCGAGCTGGACCTCTTCGTCTCCGATCCGCTGGCCGGCGCCGGCCTGCCGATCTGGCTGCCGGCCGGCGCCGCCGCCCGGCACGCCGTCGAGGAGTACGTCCGGGAGTTGGAGCGCCGCTCCGGCCACCAGCACGTCTACTCGCCGCCGTTGGGCAAGCGGGAACTCTTCGAACTCTCCGGCCATCTCGGCTACTTCGCCGACGACATGTTCCCGCCGATGCGGCTGAGCGCCGACGACGAGTTCGTGCTCCGTCCGGCGCTCTGCCCGCACCACGCGCTGGTCTTCCGGGCGCGGGGCCGTTCCTACCGGGAGCTGCCGTTGCGCATCGCCGAGCTGGGCGGGATGTACCGCTCGGAGCGCTCCGGCGTGCTCGGCGGGCTGTCCCGGGTGCGCGCCATCTCGCTCAACAAAGGCGCACACCTTCTGCGCCCCCGAGCAGGTCGGCGCGGAGGTCGTCGAGATCCTCGGGCTGATCCGCGAAGCGCACGCCGCGCTGGGCGTCCGGCCGGCCGGGTTCCGGCTGTCGCTGCGCGGGCCCGGCGAGAAGTACGTCGGCGACGACGCCCAGTGGGCCCGCGCCGAGGAACTGCTCCGGGAGGCGCTGGCCGGGGTGGAGTTCGTCGAGGCGCCGGGGGAGGCCGCCTTCTACGGCCCGAAGATCGACATTCAGATCGTCGACGCCGCCGGCCGGGAGTCGACCATCTCCACCATCCAGGTGGACTTCGACAAGCCGGAACGGTTCGACCTGTCGTACACCGACTCGGACGGCAGCCGGCGTCGGCCGGTCATGGTGCACCGCAGCCTGGTCGGCAGCATGGAGCGGCTGTTCGCGTACCTCATCGAGGTGCACGAGGGGGCGTTCCCGGCCTGGTACGCGCCCGTCCAGTTGATGCTGTTGCCGGTCGACGACGGCCAGGTCGACGCGGCGGCCGACCTGGCCCGACGGGCGGGCGACGGCGGCCTGCGGGTCGAGGTCGACGTCGCCGGCTCGCTGGGCGCCCGGGTCCGGGACGCGGCCCGCCGCCGCGTCCCGTACCTCGGGGTG
>NZ_JAKKFF010000152.1 GCF_022229015.1 Micromonospora foliorum | reverse complement strand
TCCGGCGCTGGTCCGGCTGCCGATCCCAGGCCCGGTGCTGCCCCGGCCGACCAGCCCGTCCCCGGCGCCCGCCCGGGGGCCGAGCCGGTGTCCGGCGCGGCCGCACCTGACAAGCCTGGCGCGGGACCGGCCGACCCGGCCGCACCGGGCGGCGAGCCGATCGCGGACCCGCCGGGCCGCGCCGGCCGGAGCGACCACGACGGGGGTACGGCCTGATGCCGCTCTGGGTGGAGCTGGTGCTCCGGATCGGCGGCGTGGTGGTCGCGTTCCTCACCCTGCCGTTGCTTGTCGGCCAGGCCGAGCACAAGGTGATGGCGCACATGCAGGGCCGGCTCGGCCCGATGTACGCGGGCGGCTTCCACGGCTGGGCGCAGCTCGTGGCCGACGGGGTCAAGTTCGTGCAGAAGGAGGACATCACGCCGCGCGAGGCGGACCGGGCGGTGTTCCGGCTGGCGCCGGCGGTGGCGCTGGTGCCCTACCTGCTGGTGCTGCTGGTCATTCCGCTCGGTCCGAACGATTTGGTCGGGCAACCGTTGGACATCGGCCTCTTCTTCGTGCTCGCCGTGGTCGGCGTCGGGGTGGTGGCGGTGCTGATGTCGGCGTGGGCGTCGGCCAACAAGTACAGCCTGCTGGGCGGGCTGCGCGGGGCCGCCCAGTTGCTCGGTTACGAGCTGCCGCTGGTGCTGGCCGCCGCGTCGGTGGCGATGGCGGCCGGCACGCTCAGCCTGTCCGGCATCGTCGAGGCGTGGCAGCCGTGGTGGCTGCTCTGGCAGGCACCCGCGATGATCATCTTCTTCGTCGCCGGGCTGGCCGAGATCCGTCGGCCACCGTTCGACATGCCGGTGGCCGACTCGGAGCTGGTCTTCGGTTACATGACCGAATACACCGGTCTGCGGTTCGCGTTCTTCCTGCTCGCCGAGTACGTCGGCATCGTGGTGATCGCCGCGCTGACCACGGTGCTGTTCCTGGGCGGTTGGCAGGGCCCGTTCGCCGACGACCAGTTGGGCTGGCTCTGGACGCTGCTCAAGATCTTCGCGGTGTCCTTCGTGATCATCTGGCTCCGGGTGTCCTACCCCCGGCTACGCGAGGACCAGCTGCAACGCCTCTGCTGGCTGGTGCTGGTACCCGCATCCCTGGCGCAACTGGTCCTCACCGCAGCCGTCCGCATCGCCCTGTAGACCGCGCGACCGCGAGACCGCGAGACCGCGCGACCGCGAGACCGCGAGACCGCGAGACCGCGAGACCGCGAGACCGCGCGACCGCGAGACCGCGAGACCCCGCGACCGCGCACTGCGCGGCGAGAACGCCGCATGATCCCGCACCGCGCGGCGAGAACACCGCAAGATCGTGCTCGATCCTGGTTGTAGTGGCCTCGGCGATTTGGGAGGCCCCTAAATCCAGGATCGAGCACGATCTTGCGGCGTGTGGGCCCCTCAGCGCACACGAACTCGCGGCGTGTGGCGTGTCGCGTGTGGCCTGCGGCGTGCGGCGTGCGGCGTGTGCGTGTGGCGTGCTGTGTGGCCCGTGGGTCCCCGGTCAGCGCAGCGGGGTGTGTGCGGGGTCGACGGGCTCGGCCGGGGGTGGGGGCGGGGTGCCGTCGCCGAAGGGGCGGCCGCCCAGCGTTTCCCGGCTGTGCGGGGTGAGCCAGTTGGACAGGTCGGGGCCGAGCGGGACGATCCCGGTCGGGTTGATGTCGCGGTGCACCTCGTAGTAGTGCCGCTTGATGTGGTCGAAGTCGATGGTGTCGCCGAAGCCGGGCGTCTGGAACAGGTCCCGGGCGTACGCCCACAGCACCGGCATCTCGCTCAGCTTCTGCCGGTTGCACTTGAAGTGGCCGTGGTAGACCGGGTCGAAGCGGACCAGCGTGGTGAACAGCCGCACGTCGGCCTCGGTGATGGTGTCGCCCACCAGGTAGCGCTGGTCGGTCAACCGCTCGGTGAGCCAGTCCAGCCGGTCGAAGAGCTGGTGGTACGCCTTGTCGTACGCCTCCTGGTTGCCCGCGAACCCACACCGGTAGACGCCGTTGTTCACGTCCCGGAACACCACGGCGTTGACCTCGTCGATCTGCTCCCGCAGGTGCTCGGGGTAGAGCTGCGGGGCGCCCTCGCGGTGGTACGCCCTCCACTGCGTGGACAGGTCCAGGCTCATCTGCGCGTAGTCGTTGGTCACCACCTGCCCGGTCGGCACGTCCACGATCGCCGGCACGGTGATGCCGCGCTCGTAGCCGGGGAAGCGCTTGAAGTACGCCTCCTGGATGCGCTCGATGCCGAGCACCGGGTCCCGGCCGTCCGGGTCGAGGTCGAAGGTCCAGCTCCGGGCGTCGTGGGTCGGGCCGGCCACCGCCATCGAGATGGCGTCCTCCAGACCGAGCAACCGCCGTACGATGATCAGTCGGTTGGCCCAGGGGCAGGCCCGGCTGACCGCCAGCCGGTACCGGCCTGGCTCGACCGGATACCCGTCGCGCCCGTCCTCGGTGATCCGAGTGGCGATGTACCGCTGGTCGCGGGTGAACTCGCCGCCCGGCTCGACGTACTTGCCGCCTTGTTCCTCGCCCACGTCGCTCCTCCCGGTCTGGTCAGTGTCTCTACCCAATCCTGGCGGATCTACGGCGCACCGTGGTCCCGGATACCCTGCCGGGATGACGGATGTGGAGGCGGCGGCCCGGCGGTTCATCGCGGATGTGTGGAATGCCCGCCAGGAGGAGTCGGCGTACGAGCTGGTCGCCGAGGAGTGCCCGGGGCTGGGCGGCACCGGGCCGGAGGCGACGCTGGCCTGGCACCGCGAGCGCCGGGCGGCCTTCCCGGACCTGCGCTACAAGATCGTCGACGTGGTCGCGGCCGGCGAGCGGGTGGCCGTGCACTGGCGGGCCGCCGGCACCCACGCGGGGCAGTTCGGGCCGGTGCCGCCGACCGGGCAGGTGGTCAGCTACTCGGGGGCGACGTTCCTGCGCTTCGACCCGGCGGGCCGGATCGTCGAGGTGTGGAGCTGCAACGAGCTGTTCCAGTTGCTGCAACAGCTCGGCGTCGAGATGCTCCCACCGGCCGTCGTCAGCGGACCCGGGGCGTGATCCGGCTGATCGGCAGATTGATCGGAAAGGGCTCGCCGGTGTCGACGAACTTCGTCCACCGCCCGGTCTCGGTGTAGACCTCGTTCACCGCGTCGATCCGGTAGGTGAGGAGGGGGACATCAGCAGCACTCCATCAAGCAGTTCCCGGCGGCGGCCATCCTCGGGCAGCGCATCCAGATCGTCAGTCGTCCACCCGCCCTCAGGCGGGTAGTCGCTCTGCAGCGCGGCGGTCATGGCCGGTCCTTCCAGGTGCGTTCGTTCTCCCCGCGACCACGGTACCGCCGCCGACCTGTGGGTGGTGGTCGCGCGCGCCGTGGCCACAGGGCAGGATGGTCGACATGAGCGACCCCAGCGAGCGCGGTGGCACCGGCGAACGCGGCCTTCCCGGCGCGGGCCTGGTGAAGGGGCTGGCGGTCACCCTCAAGACGATGACCAGCCGTTCGACCACCCAGCAGTACCCGGACACGGCTCCCGACCTGCCGCCCCGCTCGCGCGGCGTGATCGCCCTGTCCGAGGAGAACTGCACGGTCTGCATGCTCTGCGCCCGCGAGTGTCCGGACTGGTGCATCTACATCGACTCGCACAAGGAGGAGGTGGCGGTGCCCGGCGCCGCCCGCCCCCGCCAGCGCAACGTGCTCGACAAGTTCGACATCGACTTCTCGCTCTGCATGTACTGCGGCATCTGCATCGAGGTCTGCCCGTTCGACGCGCTCTACTGGTCACCCGAGTTCGAGTACGCCGAGTACGACATCAAGGACCTGCTGCACGACAAGGACCACCTCGGTCAGTGGATGGCCACCGTTCCGCCGCCGCCCGCGCACGACCCGAACGGCGAGCCGGCCAAGGAGGAGACGTCCGCCGCGCGCAAGGCGGCCGCCGCACGTCCCGCTCCGCCAGCGGTACGCCCCGAGCCCGACGCCGACCCGGGTTCCGCGTCGTGAGCGCCCGAGCCGTCGTGTGCGCCCGAGCCGGAAGGGCGGTCCGGTGACCGGGGCGGATGTGCTGCTGCTCGCCCTCGGTGCGGTGGCGGTCGGTGCCGGCGTGCTTGTGGTAACCACGAAACACCTGGTCCGGGCCGGGCTCTACCTGGTGGTGTGCCTGGGCGCGTTGGCCGGTGACTTCCTGGTGCTCAGCGCCGAGTTGGTGGCCTGGGTGCAGGTGCTGATCTACGTGGGCGCGGTGGTGGTCCTGCTGCTGTTCGCGGTGATGCTGACCCGGGCTCCGATCGGCGCCTCAGACGACCTGGACCGGCCCGGCTGGCCGGCCGCGCTGATCGGTGGTGGCGCCGGGCTGGGGCTGACCGCCCTGCTTGTCGACGCGTACCGCTGGAGCACCGTCGCGCTACCCGCCGCGGGCACGGCCGAGCGGCTGGGGGAGCAGATCTTCCAATCCTGGGTGCTGCCGTTCGAGGTGCTCTCGGTGCTGCTGCTCTCCGCGCTGGTGGGCGCGATCGTGCTGTCCCGGCCGGACATCGGCCGAGCGGGCCCGCCCGCCGACGGCCGGGCGGCTGACCTGGTCGACAGCGAGTCCGGGGGGCGCCGGTGAGGCCGGTCATCCCGTACGTCACCGCCGCGCTGCTGTTCGGCCTCGGCGTGTACGGCGTCCTGCGCCGCCGTAACGCGGTACTGGTGCTGATGTCGGTGGAGTTGATGCTCAACGCGGTCAACCTGATCCTGGTCACCGCGGACACCACCGCCCGCGCCGTGCTCCCGCACTCGGGGCAGGTCTTCGCGCTGTTCGTCATCGTGCTCGCCGCCGCCGAGATCGGGGTGGGGCTGGCGATCGTCCTTCAGCTCTACCGGCTGCGGGCGACCGTCGCCGTGGATGACGTGCCGCTGACCGAGCCGTCGGATCCTGTCGGCGGGCGCGAGCCGGTCGTCCTGGAGTCGGAGGCGGGCCGGTGACCGGGCTGCTCGGGGCGCTGCTGCCCGCCGTACCGCTGGTCGCCGGGCTGCTCGGCCTGCTGCTGCCACCGGCCCCTCGGCGTAACAGCGCGACCGGCGGCGACCGGGCCCGGACGGTCGCCGTGACGCTCGGCGTCACCGGCGCGGCCGGCGCGCTTGCGCTGGCCGTGGCGCTGCTGCTCACGGTCGACGGGCCGACGGAGACGTCGGCCACCTGGGTGGACTTCGGCGGGCTGGCGGTGACCCTCGGCGTACGGCTGGACGGTGCCGCCGCACTGGTCGCGGTGGCGGTCACCGCCGTAGCCCTGGCCGTGCAGGTCTATTCGATCGGCTACCTGCGGCGCGGCCCCCACGACGACGTCGACGTGGACCACCGCTACCCGCCCTACGCCGCCCAGATCAGCCTCTTCACCGGTGCCATGCTGCTGGTGGTGGTCGCCGGCGACCTGATCATGCTGTTGGTCGGCTGGGAGGTGATGGGCCTCTGCTCGTACCTCCTGATCGCCCACGACCGCCGACTGGCCGGCGCCCCCGCCGCCGCCATGAAGGCGTTCCTGGTGACCCGGGTCGGTGACGTCGGGTTCCTGCTCGGCATCGCGCTGCTGGGCGTGTCGACGGGCAGCTTCCGGATCGCCGACGTGCTGGCCCACGACCACTCCGGCGCCACGTTGACCGCGGCGGGCCTGCTGCTGCTCGCCGGTGTGGCCGGCAAGAGCGCCCAGTTCCCGCTGCACACCTGGCTGCCGGACGCGATGGCCGGCCCGACTCCGATCTCCGCGCTGATCCACGCCGCGACGATGGTCGCCGCCGGGGTGTACGCCGTGGCCCGGCTCTACCCGCTGTTCACGGCCGCGCCGGTGACGCTGACCGTGCTGGGGGTGCTCGGCGCGATCACGCTGTTGCTCGGCGCGCTCGCCGCCACCGCCCAGGACGACATCAAGCGCGTGCTGGCCTGGTCGACCGTGTCCCAGTTGGGCTACATGACCGGCGCGCTGGCGGTCGGCTCACCCTCGGCGGCGCTGTTCCACCTGCTCACCCATGCCGCCTTCAAGGCGCTGCTGTTCCTCGCCGCCGGCGCGGTGATCCACGCCGTCGGCACCACCCTGATGTCGGAGATGGGCGGGCTGCGGCGCAGCATGCCTGTGACGTTCTGGTGCACGGTGGTGGGCCTGGGCGCGCTGGCCGGGGTGCCGCCGCTTGCTGGTTTCTGGAGCAAGGACGGCGTACTCACGGTCGCCGAGTCGGCCGCGCTGGAGGGCACCGGCCCGGCCCCGTCCTGGGTGGGCTGGATCGTCTGGGTCGCCGGGCTGGTCGGCGTGGCGGTCACCGCCTGGTACGCCGGTCGGCTCCTGCTGCGCACCTTCTTCGGCGCTCCGCGCCTGCCCCTGCTCCGGCCGCACGACCCGCCGGCGGTGCTGCGCTGGCCGGTGGTGCTGCTGGCCGTACCGGCCGCGCTACTCGGTCTGGCCGGGTTCGTCGGGGCGTTCGCCGACCGCCTGCGGTTCCCCACCGTTCCGGTGGCGGGCTCCGAGGACGGCCTGGTCCACCTGGGGCCGGGGGTGCTGCTGCCGCTCGCGTTCCTGCTGCTCGGCGCCGGCCTGGTGACGCTGGGTTGGCGGCGCGACAGGGCCGCCGACCCGGCGGCCGCGCTGGGTCCGCTGCGGCCGGTCTTCGCCCGCGCGTTCCGGCTCGACGACGTCCAGCACACCCTCGTGGTACGCCCCATCCGGGCGCTGGCCCGCGCCGCGCGCACCGGCGACGAGGTGGTGGTGGACGGCGCGGTCGAG
>NZ_JAKKFF010000151.1 GCF_022229015.1 Micromonospora foliorum | reverse complement strand
GAGGCCGCGGGCGTGGCGGCCAACGCGCCGGCCGGCGACGGCAAGCCCGCCGGCGACGAGGCCGGGGCGCAGGAGCGCAACCTCACCGAAGCGAAGGCTGGGACGGACGCCGACGGCGCCGGACCGGCGGACGCGAACGAAACGGGGGCCCAGAAGTGACCACTCCCCGCCCGGAGACGCTGGCCAAGCTGACGCCGGTGCTGACCAAGCGCTGGCTGTCGCCGGACGCCTGGCGCATCGGCACGTACGAGCAGCTGGACGGCTACGCCGCGCTGCGCAAGGCGCTCAAGGCGCACCCGGACGACCTGATCCAGCTGATCAAGGACTCCGGGCTGCGGGGCCGAGGCGGCGCCGGCTTCCCCACCGGCCTCAAGTGGGGCTTCATTCCGCAGGGCGACGGTAAGCCGCACTACCTGGTGGTCAACGCCGACGAGGGCGAGCCGGGCACCTGCAAGGACCTGCCGCTGATGACCCACGACCCGCACGCGCTGGTCGAGGGCGTCATCATCGCGTCGTACGCGATCCGGGCCGCCCGCGCCTACATCTACATCCGGGGCGAGGCGGTTCACGCCGCGCGTCGGCTGCGCAACGCGGTCCAGGAGGCGTACGACAAGGGTTACCTGGGTCGGAACATCCTGCGCAGTGGCTACGACCTGGAGCTGGTGGTGCACTCCGGCGCCGGGGCGTACATCTGCGGCGAGGAGACGGCGCTGCTGGACTCGCTGGAGGGGTTCCGGGGTCAGCCCCGGCTGCGGCCGCCGTTCCCGGCCACCCACGGCCTGTACGCGAGCCCGACGGTGGTGAACAACGTCGGCACCATCGCCAGCGTGCCGCCGATCGTGCTCGGTGGGGCCGACTGGTGGAAGAGCATGGGCACCGAGAAGTCCTCCGGGCCGATGATCTACTCGCTCTCCGGTCGGGTCGCGAACCCGGGCCAGTACGAGTGCTCGATGGGTGTCACGCTGCGCGAGCTGCTGGAGCTGGCCGGTGGCATGCAGCCCGGCCACAACCTGCGGTTCTGGACCCCGGGCGGCTCGTCCACCCCGCTGCTCGCCGCCGAGCACCTGGACGTGCCACTGGACTTCGAGGGGGTGGCGGCGGCCGGCTCGATCCTCGGCACCACGGCCACCCAGATCTTCTCCGACCAGGACTGCCCGGTCTACGCGACGTACCGGTGGCTGGAGTTCTACCACCACGAGTCGTGCGGCAAGTGCACCCCGTGCCGTGAGGGCAACTACTGGATGGTCCGGGTCTACCGGCGGATCCTCGCCGGTCAGGGCACCCACGAAGACCTGGACACCCTGCTGGACACCTGCGACAACATCCTCGGCCGCTCGTTCTGCGGTCTGGGTGACGGCGCGACCAGCTCGGTGACCTCCTCGCTGCAGTACTTCAAGCAGGACTACCTCGACTACATCGAGGGTCGGACCGCACCCAAGCTGTCGGAGAAGACCCTGGTAGGGGCGCACTGATGACCGACGTAGCCAAGCAGACCGAGACCGTCACCCTCACCATCGACGGCGTCGAGGTCACCGCCCCCAAGGGGACGCTGCTGATCCGGGTCGCCGAGCAGATGGGCACCGAGATCCCCCGGTTCTGCGACCACCCACTGCTGGCCCCGGCCGGCGCGTGCCGGCAGTGCCTGGTCGAGGTGGAGGGCCAGCGCAAGCCGGTGGCCTCCTGCACCCAGACCGTCGCCGACGGCATGGTCGTGCGCACCCAGATCACCTCCCCGGTGGCCAAGAAGGCGCAGGAGGGGGTGATGGAGCTGCTGCTGCTCAACCACCCACTGGACTGCCCGATGTGTGACAAGGGCGGCGAGTGCCCGCTCCAGAACCAGGCGATGTCCACCGGCCGCACCGACTCGCGCTTCCACGAGCACAAGCGGGAGTACGAGAAGCCGATGGCGATCAGCAGCCAGGTGCTGCTGGACCGCGAGCGGTGTGTGCTCTGCCAGCGGTGCACCCGGTTCTCCGAGGAGATCGCCGGCGACAAGTTCATCGACCTGATGGGCCGGTCGTCCGCCGAGGAGATCAACATCTACCGGGACGACGCGTACGGCGAGGAGGGCGACGCCGGAGACGTTCCGTTCAACTCCTACTTCTCCGGCAACACCGTGCAGATCTGCCCGGTGGGCGCTCTGACCGGTGCCCAGTACCGGTTCCGCGCCCGCCCGTTCGACCTGGTCTCCAGCCCCAGCGTCTGCGAGCACTGCTCGGCCGGCTGCGGGCAGCGCACCGACTGGCGGCGCGGCAAGGTGCTGCGCCGGCTGGCCGGCGACGAGCCGGCGGTGAACGAGGAGTGGAACTGCGACAAGGGCCGCTGGGGCTTCCAGTACACCCGGGCCGCCGACCGGCTGACCACTCCGCTGGTCCGCGACGAGCACACCGGTGAGCTGCGCGAGGCGTCCTGGAGTGAGGCGCTCACCGTCGCCGCCGAGGGGCTGCACACGGCTCGGGAGAGCGGGCAGGGCACGGCGGTGCTCACCGGCGGTCGGCTGACCGTCGAGGACGCGTACGCGTACGCCAAGTTCGCCCGGGTCGCCCTGAACACCAACGACATCGACTTCCGGGCCCGGCCGGTCTCCCGCGAGGAGGCCGACTTCCTGGCCAGCTCGGTCGCCGGGGTCACCGACGTCACCTACACCGACGTGGAGAACGCGCCGGCGGTGGTGCTTGTCGGCCTGGAGCCGGAGGAGGAGTGCCCGATCCTCTTCCTGCGGCTGCGCAAGGCGTACCTGAAGAAGACCCTGACGGTGTACGCCCTGGCGCCCTTCGCCACCCGCGGCCTGGAGAAGCTCGGTGCCAAGCTGGCCCGGGTGGTGCCGGGCGAGGAGGCCAGCGTGCTCGCCGAGCACGCCACGGTCAGCGAGGCGCTGAGCGCACCGGGCGCGATCCTGATCGTCGGCGAGCGGTTGGCCACCGTGCCGGGTGGGCTCTCCGCCGCGGCCGACGTGGCCCGGCGTACCGGCGCGAAGCTCGCCTGGGTGCCGCGGCGCGCGGGTGACCGCGGCGCGGTCGACGCGGGCTGCCTGCCCAACCTGCTCCCCGGTGGACGCCTGGTCACCGAGCCGGCCGCCCGGGCCGAGCTGGGTGAGGCGTGGGACATCCCGGCCGGGGTGATCCCGAGCCAGGCCGGCCGGGACACCGACGGCATCCTGAGCGCGGCCGCCAACGGGCAGCTCGGCGCGCTTGTCGTCGGCGGTGT
Organism: Micromonospora foliorum; assembly: GCF_022229015.1. Classification (GTDB taxonomy): domain Bacteria; phylum Actinomycetota; class Actinomycetes; order Mycobacteriales; family Micromonosporaceae; genus Micromonospora; species Micromonospora foliorum. The sequence goes on along the minus strand of NZ_JAKKFF010000151.1, from coordinate 10,733 downwards.
CGACCCGGCCGACCTGGCCGACCCGCGACTGGCCGAGTCCGCCCTGGACGCGGTGCCGTTCCTGGTCAGCCTCGAGCTGCGGGCCAGCGCGGTGACCCGGCGGGCGAACGTGGTGCTGCCGGTCGCCCCGGTGGCCGAGAAGGCCGGCAGCTTCCTGGACTGGGAGGGTCGGCTGCGCCCGTTCGAGGCGGTGCTGAACACCGCCGCGATGACCGACGGCCGGGTGCTCGACGCGCTGGCCGCGCTGCTCGACGTGCGCCTCGGCACGGCCGACGTGCTGAGTGTGCGTCGCGAGCTGGGCACCCTGCCGGCGACGCGTCTGTCCCGGCCGGCCGCGCCGTCGGTCGCGCCCGGCCGGGTGCCGCAGCCGAACGCCGGGGAGGCCGTGCTGGCCACCTGGCACCAGCTGGTGGACCTCGGCACCCTGACCGAGGGCGACGAGAACCTCGCCGGAACTGCCCGCCCGCCGGTGGTCCGGCTGGGTAAGGGCACCGCCGAGGCGCTCGGTGTGGTCGACGGTGACGCGGTCACGGTCGGCACCGACCGGGGGGCGCTGACCCTGCCGGCGGAACTCACCGAGATGCCGGACGGCGTGGTCTGGCTGCCGACCAACTCACCCGGCTCGACCGTGCGGCGCAGCCTCGGGGCCACGTCCGGCGCGGTCGTCCGGATCTCCGTCCCCGCTTCGACCACGGCCATCCCGGCCGGGCGTGTGGCGGCCGACGAGACCGGTCTCCCGGGTCCGCTCCTCAACTCCGGGGGTAACCAGTGAGCCCGATCTACCTGGCCCAGGATCCGACGCTTGCCGACTTCGGCCGGGATCCGTGGTGGCTGGTTCTCGGCAAGATTGTCTTCGCGTTCGCCTTCGGTCTGCTGGCCACCCTGCTCGGGGTCTGGTTCGAACGGCGCGTGGTCGGTTACATGCAGGTGCGGCCCGGCCCCAACCAGGTCGGCCCGTTCGGCCTGCTGCAGACCCTCGCCGACGGCCTGAAGATGGCCTTCAAGGAGGACATCCTGCCGAAGGCGGCCGACAAGGTCGTCTACTTCTTCGCCCCGACCATCTCGGTGATCTGCGCGGTCACCGCCCTGTCGGTGGTGCCGTTCGGCCCGATGGTGAGCATCTTCGGCCACCACACGCCGTTGCAGGTCACCGATGTGCCGGTGGCGGTGCTGCTGCTGCTCGCCTGCTCCTCGATGGGCGTCTACGGCATCGTGCTGGGTGGCTGGGCCTCCGGCTCGACGTACCCGCTGCTCGGCGGTCTGCGGTCGAGCGCCCAGATGATCTCCTACGAGGTCGCCATGGGGCTCAGCATCGTGGCGGTCTTCATGACCGCCGGCACGATGAGCACCAGCGGGATCGTCGCCGCCCAGGGCGACGGCACCCAGCTGACCATCTTCGGCCAGACGATCCCGGCACCGGGCTGGTACGCCATCCTGCTGCTGCCGAGCTTCATCATCTTCTTCATCGCCACGGTGGGTGAGACCAACCGGGCGCCGTTCGACCTGCCCGAGGCCGAGTCCGAGCTGGTCGCCGGCTTCATGACCGAGTACAGCTCGCTGAAGTTCGCGCTCTTCATGCTCAGCGAGTACGTCGCGATGGTGACCATGTCCGCGGTCACCACCACGCTGTTCCTGGGCGGATGGCGGGCGCCCTGGCCGATCACCATCTGGGAGGGCGCCAACTCCGGTTGGTGGCCGATGCTCTGGTTCTTCGGCAAGGTGATCGCGCTGGTCTTCGTCTTCGTGTGGCTGCGTGGCACGCTGCCCCGGCTGCGGTACGACCAGTTCATGCGGCTCGGTTGGAAGGTGCTGCTGCCGATCAACCTGGTCTGGATCCTGGTCCTGTCGGGCCTGCGCTCCATCGAGGACTGGGACACCCGCGGCAAGGTGATCGCCGTCGGCGTTCCGGCCGGCATCCTGCTGATCGCCACGATCTTCTGGCCCAGCCGGCGCCCGCAGCCGAAGCCGACGACACAGGAACAGGTCGACAACCGGCCGCACGGCAGCTTCCCGCTGCCACCGATGGATCTTCAGGTACCACCGAGCCCGCGTATCACGCGCGTGGTCGCCGAGCGGGAGCCGGCCAACATCGTTGCCGGCTCGGACTCCAGGGAGGTGTGACGTGGGCGCGATCACCGGAACGTTCAAGGGATTCGGTGTCACCTTCTCGCACATGTTCAGGAAGGTCGTCACCACCGACTACCCGTTCAAGCCGCCGGTGTCGGCGCCGCGCTACCACGGGCGGCACATCCTCAACCGGCACCCGGACGGCCTGGAGAAGTGCATCGGCTGCGAGCTGTGCGCCTGGGCCTGCCCGGCGGACGCGATCTACGTCGAGGGTGGGGACAACACCGACGAGCAGCGTTTCTCGCCGGGTGAGCGGTACGCCAGCGTCTACCAGATCAACTACGCCCGGTGCATCTTCTGCGGGCTGTGCATCGAGGCCTGCCCGACCCGGTCGCTCACCATGAGCAACGAGTACGAGCTGGCCCGGGACAACCGGCAGGACCTGATCTTCACCAAGGAGCAGCTGCTCGCGCCGTTGCTCGAGGGCATGGAGCAGCCGCCGCACCCGATGCGGCTGGGTGACAGCGAGAAGGACTACTACGTCGGCGCGCTGGACAACCCGGGCACCTCCGCCGGTGCGGAGACGTCCCCGATGGGCCCCGGCCGCTACCAGGTCGAGGAGCACCCCGGCGTGACGTTCCCGGGCGCCGAGCAGGCCGCCCAGCGCGTCGCGGCCGGCAAGGGAGAGAAAGCATGACCACGTCTACGGTGCTGGCCGCGGCGAGTGGGGTGTCCGGCGGTGAGGAGGTCACCTTCTGGATCCTCGGGCCGCTCGCGCTCATCGGCGCGATCGGGATGGTGGCCGCGCGCAACGCGGTGCACTCCGCGCTCTGGCTGGTGCTCACCATGCTCTGCCTGGGCGTGTTCTACGTGCTCCAGGCCGGGCCGTTCATCGGCATGGTGCAGATCATCGTCTACACCGGCGCGATCATGATGCTCTTCCTCTTCGTGCTGATGCTCGTCGGTCGGGACTCCACCGACTCGCTCATCGAGACGTTGCGCGGCCAGCGGGTCGCCGCGATCGTGCTGGGGCTGGGCTTCGCCGGTCTGGTCGGCGGCGCGCTCTACCGGGCGCTGCAGGGGACCACCGCGGTCGGCCTGGAGCAGGCCAACGCGGAGGGCAACGTGCAGGGCATCGCCCGGCTGCTCTTCACCAAGTACGTGTTCGCGTTCGAGCTGACCTCGGCACTGCTGATCACCGCAGCGGTCGGTGCCATGGTGCTCGCGCACATCGAGCGCCGCAAGCAGGACAAGGTCGACCAGCCGTCGACGATGCGGGCCCGTTTCGCGCCGGGCAACTACCCCGGCCCCAAGCCGGGCCCCGGCGTCTTCGCGACCTCGTCCTCGGTGGCCACCCCGGCCCGACTGCCGGACGGCCGCCTCTCCGAGCGGAGCACGCCGGACATCCTGCCGGTGCGGGAGCTGACCGCGCAGGAGACCACGCTGAAGGGGACGGACCAATGACGCCTGACTACTACCTGGTGCTCGCGGCGGTGCTGTTCACCATCGGCGCCGCCGGGGTGCTCGTCCGGCGCAACGCGATCGTGCTGTTCATGTGCGTGGAGCTGATGCTCAACGCGGCCAACCTGACGCTGGTCACCTTCAGCCGGATCAACGGTGACCTCAACGGTCAGATCATGGCGTTCTTCGTGATGGTGGTGGCGGCGGCCGAGGTCGTGGTCGGGCTCGCGATCATCATGTCCATCTTCCGGACGCGACGCTCGGCGAGTGTCGACGACGCCAACCTGCTCAAGTACTAGAGGGGTCCACCGGTGGAAGAGACTGTGGAATACGCCCAGGCCACGGGGCTGCTTGGGGGCGTCTGGCTGCTGGTGGCGATCCCGCTGGTCAGCGCGGCCATCCTGCTGCTGCTCGGCCGCCGGGCCGACCGCTGGGGGCACTGGTTGGGCGTCGCCGCCATCGGCGCCGCGTTCGTGCTCGGCCTGAGCTTCTTCTTCCAGCTGCGTGGCCTGGAGAACAAGTCGGTCGAGCTGAGCCTCTGGGACTTCATCGCGGTCGGTGACCTGCGCGTCGACTTCGGCCTGCTCTTCGACCCGCTGGCCGCGGTCTTCGTACTGCTGATCACCGGGGTGGGTTTCCTGATCCACCTGTACGCGGTGGAGTACATGTCGCACGACGCGGGCCGTCGTCGGTTCTTCGCGTACTTCAACCTGTTCGTCGCGGCGATGCTGCTGCTGGTGCTCGGCAACAACTACGTGATGCTCTACTTCGGCTGGGAGGGCGTCGGTCTGGCGTCGTACCTGCTGATCTCCTTCTGGACCGAGCGGCCGAGCGCGGCCACCGCCGGCAAGAAGGCCTTCCTGATGAACCGGGTCGGCGACGCCGGCCTGGCGATCGGCATCTTCATCATGTTCGCCACCCTGGGCACCACCCAGTACGACGAGGTGTTCAACGGCGTCGGCGCGCTGACCGGGACCACCGTGCTGGTCCTCGGCCTGTTGCTGCTGCTCGGCGCGGCCGGTAAGTCCGGTCAGTTCCCGCTCCAGGCGTGGTTGCCGGACGCGATGGAGGGCCCGACCCCGGTGTCGGCGCTCATCCACGCCGCCACCATGGTCACCGCGGGCGTCTACCTGATCGCCCGGTCCAACCCGATCTTCTCGGCCAACTCGACGCTGCAACTCGTGGTGGTCAGCGTCGGCGCGCTCACCCTGCTGATCGGCTGCATCATCGGTGCGGCCAAGGACGACATCAAGCGGGTGCTCGCCTGGTCGACGGTGAGCCAGATCGGCTACATGTTCCTCGGTGTCGGCCTCGGCGGCGCGGCGTACGCGCTGGCCATCGTGCACCTGCTGGCGCACGGCTTCTTCAAGGCCAACATGTTCCTGGGCGCCGGCTCGGTCATGCACGGGATGAAGGACCAGGTGGACATCCGCCGCTTCGGTGGGCTGTCCAAGTACATGAAGATCACCTGGCTGACCTTCATGATGGGCTGGCTGGCCATCATCGGCATGTTCCCTTTCTCCGGCTTCTTCTCCAAGGAGCCGATCATCGTGGCCGCCTTCGAGCGGGACGACTGGACCGCCTGGCTGTTCGGCGGGGCGGCGCTGCTCGGCGCCGGGCTGACCGCCTTCTACATGACGCGACTGTTCGTGCTCACCTTCCACGGCCCGCAGCGGTGGACCGAGGACATCGAGCACCCGCACGAGTCGCCGAAGCTGATGACCATCCCGCTGATCCTCCTGGCGGTCGGGTCGGTCGGCGCCGGCTTCCTGCTCGCCACGTCCGTTCCGGACTGGCTGACGGAGACCGCCGGGCTGGGTGGCGAGCACGCCGAGCACGAGGCGGTCCTCTCGCACGCCGTGATCACCACGCTGTCGCTGCTGGTCACCGTGCTCGGCGCCGGGCTCGCCTGGTTCCTGTTCCGGGCCGGTACGGCCACCGCGCCGCAGCCGGCCGGGGTGCTGGTCACCGCCGCCCGGCGCAACCTCTACACCGACACGGTCAACGAGGCGGTCTTCGAGAAGCCGGGCATCTTCCTCACCCGGGCGCTGGTGTACCTCGACAACCGGGGCATCGACGGGCTCGTCAACGGGCTCGCCGCCGCGGTCGGTGGGGGCTCGGGTCGCCTCCGCCGGATGCAGACCGGCTTTGTCCGCTCGTACGCCACCTCGATCCTGGCCGGTGCGCTGCTGGTGATGGCGGCGTTCCTGGCGGTGCAGGCGGGGTGGTTGGCGTGATCGACCTCTTTCCGGCCGCCCCCGCCGGCGGACCACGCAGTGACGACGGAGGTAAGGCCGCATAATGTCCAACTTCCCGTTCCTCTCGGTGCTCACCGTGGCGCCGCTGGTGGGCGCCCTGGTGGTGGCCTTCCTGCCGCGCCACCGCCCGGAGCTGGCCAAGCAGGTGGCGTTCGCCTGGTCGCTGCTCGTGCTGGTGCTCTCGGTGGTGATGTGGGTCAGCTTCAAGGCCGGCGGTGACCGGTTCCAGTTCCGCGAGTCGTACTCGTGGATCCCGAACTGGGGTGTCAGCTTCACCTTCGCGGCCGACGGCATCGCGTTGGTGATGCTGATGCTGATCGCGGTGCTGGTGCCGCTGGTGATCCTGGCGTCCTGGCACGACGCCGAGTCGTCGAAGCGGTCGGTGCCCGTCTACTTCGCGCTGCTGCTGGTCCTCGAATGCACGATGATCGGCGTCTTCGCGGCCGCCGACGTCTTCCTGTTCTACGTGTTCTTCGAGGTCATGCTGGTGCCGATGTACTTCCTCATCGGCAGCTACGGCGGCCACCAGCGGCAGTACGCGGCGGTGAAGTTCTTCCTCTACTCGCTCGTCGGCGGTCTGTTCATGCTGGCCGCGGTGATCGGCCTGTGGGTGGTCGGCGGGAAGACCTTCGACTGGCAGGCGCTCTCGCAGGTCGACATCAGCACCGGCACCGAGCGTTGGCTGTTCCTCGGCTTCTTCCTCGCGTTCGCCATCAAGGCGCCGTTCTTCCCGTTCCACACCTGGCTGCCCGACGCCGGTGGCGCCGCCCCGGCGGGCGCGGCGGCGCTGCTCGTCGGCGTGCTGGACAAGGTCGGCACCTTCGGCATCCTGCGCTACTGCCTGCCGCTGTTCCCCGAGGCGTCGAAGTGGTTCGCGCCGTGGGCGCTGGCCCTGGGCGTGATCGGCATCGTCTACGCCGCGCTGCTGGCGGTCGGCCAGAACGACCTCAAGCGGCTGGTGTCGTACACCTCGATCGCGCACTTCGGCTTCATCGGGGTGGGCATCTTCGCCTTCACCACCCAGGCCGGCACCGGCGCGGTGCTCTACATGCTCAACCACGGGCTCGCCACCGGCCTGCTCTTCCTGGTGGTGGGCATGCTGATCTCCCGGCGTGGCTCGGCGCTGATCAGCGACTTCGGTGGTGCCGGCAAGCTGGTCCCGGTGCTCGCCGGCGTGCTCTTCTTCGCCGGTCTCGCCTCGCTCGCGCTGCCCGGCACGGCGCCGTTCATCTCCGAGTTCCTGGTGCTGATCGGCACCTTCACGGTGAACAAGCCGGTCGCGGTCATCGCCACGCTCGGCATCATCCTGGCCGCCGCGTACGTGCTGTGGATGGTGCAGCGCACCACCCAGGGCACCCTCAACCCGGCACTGACCGAGGTCGACGGGATGCGCCGGGACCTCAACCTGCGCGAGAAGGTCGTGGTCGCCCCCCTGATCGCGCTGATCGTGCTGCTCGGCTTCTTCCCCAAGCCGGTCACTGACGTGATCAACCCCGCCGTCCAGGCGACCATGGACGACATCGGTAGAACCGACCCGGCCCCGTCGGTGGGCACCGTCCAGGAGGCGGCAAAGTGACCGAGCTGAACCTGCCGTCGATCAACTATTCGGCGATCTCTCCGATCCTGATCATGCTGGGCACCGCGCTGCTCGGTGTGCTGGTCGAGGCCCTGGTGCCCCGGCGCTGGCGGCACGTGGTGCAGTTGACGCTGGCGCTGCTCGCGGTGCTCGCGGCACTGACCATGGTGGTCCTCAACTCCGACGAGCGGATCATCACCGCCGGTCAGGCTCTCGCGATCGACGGGCCGACGCTCTTCCTCCAGGGCGCGATCCTGGTGCTGGCCGCGATGGCGCTGCTGCTCATCGGTGACCGCTCGGTCGAGCGGGGCGGGGCGTTCGTCGCCCAGGCCGCGGTGACCGCCGAGTCGGCCGACGACCGGCGGCAGGCCGAGGGGCGCAACGGTCTCACCGAGGTCTACCCGCTGACCACGTTCGCGATCGGCGGAATGCTGATCTTCGTGGCGGCGAACGACCTGCTGACCATGTTCATCGCGCTGGAGGTCTTCTCCCTGCCGCTCTACCTGCTCTGCGCGCTGGCCCGTCGCCGGCGGCTGCTGAGCCAGGAGGCGGCGATGAAGTACTTCCTGCTCGGCGCGTACGCCTCCGCGTTCTTCCTGTTCGGTGTGGCCCTGATCTACGGCTTCACCTCCGGCATCCCGGGCCGACCGGCCGGCGTCGACTTCGCCACCATCCACGCGGCGGTGAGCGAGTCCCCGGCCAGCCCGGTGCTGCTCTTCGCCGGGATGGCGCTGCTCGCCATCGGCCTGCTCTTCAAGGCCGCGGCGGCCCCGTTCCACGTCTGGACGCCTGACGTCTACCAGGGCGCTCCGACCCCGGTCACCGGCTTCATGGCGGCCTGCACCAAGGTCGCCGCGTTCGGTGCCCTGCTGCGCGTCTTCCAGGTCGCGTTCGCGGACGCCAGTTGGGACTTCACGCCGGTCCTGGGCGCGGTGGCGGTGCTGACCATGCTGGTGGGCGCGGTGCTCGCGGTCACCCAGACCGACATCAAGCGGCTGCTCGCGTACTCCTCGATCGCCAACGCCGGCTACCTGCTGGTCGGTGTGTTGGCGCCGAGCCGCGACGGGCTCGCCGGCACGATGTTCTACCTGGTCGCGTACGGCTTCTCGGTGCTGGCCGCGTTTGCCGTGGTGACGCTGGTGCGGGACGAGGACGGCGAGGCCACGCACCTGTCCCGCTGGGCCGGGCTGGGCCGGCGGTCGCCGTTCTTCGCCGCGCTGTTCACGTTCATCCTGCTCGCCTTCGCCGGTATCCCGCTGACCAGTGGGTTCACCAGCAAGTTCGCCATCTTCGGGCCGGCGCTGGAGGGTGGCCAGGCCTGGCTGGTGATCGCCGGTGTGCTGACCAGCATGGTGCTCGCGTTCCCGTACCTGCGGGTCGTGGTGATGATGTGGCTCTCCGAGCCGGGCGAGTCCACCCCGACCGTCACCGTTCCCGGTGGGCTCACCTCCGCCGCGCTGATGATCGGTGTGCTGGCGACTCTGGTGTTGGGCGTCGCCCCGGCGCCGCTGCTCGATCTGGCCGCCGGAGCCGCCCAGTTCGTTAGATGACCGAAGGTTCGATCACCGGGGGCCGGCGCGTGTTCACGTGCCGGCCCCCGGTGCGTATCCCCGGGCCGGAGCAGGTCGAACGCGTGTGGCATGGTTGATAGCGTGGTGAATCCGGCGGGCGAGCGTTCAGGTGCCTCCGGCTCCGGCGGTCGGCGGGGTCGGGCGAGCACGAGTCAGTTCGGCGCGCTTGGCCTCAACCTCTCCGATCCCCGTGTCGAAGCGTCCGTGCTGGGTCTGCTGGACACGGTCGAGGTCGAGTTGCGGGCCAGCGTGTCCAGCGCCGACCCGTTCGTCACCGAGGCCGCCCGACACCTCGTCGAGGCCGGCGGGAAGCGTTTCCGGCCGTTGCTGGTGGCGCTGGGCGCCCAGTTCGGTGACCCCACCGGTGCGCACGTGGTCCCGGCCGCCGTGGTGATGGAGCTCACTCACCTCGCCACCCTCTACCACGACGACGTGATGGACGAGGCCCTCGTCCGTCGGGGCGCGCCGAGCGCGAACTCCCGGTGGACCAACTCGGTCGCCATCCTGGTCGGCGACTATCTCTTCGCCCGCGCGGCGGACATCGCCGCCGACCTGGGCCCCGAGGCGGTCCGGTTGCAGGCGCGCACCTTCGCCCGGCTGGTGCACGGCCAGATCGCGGAGACCGTGGGGCCACGCGCCGACGACGACCCTGTTGCCCACTACCTGCACGTGATCGCCGAGAAGACCGGCTCGCTGATCGCCACCTCGGCCCGGTTCGGCGGCATGTTCGGTGGCGCCGCCCCGGAGCACGTGGAGGCCCTCGCCGGGTACGGCGAGACCATCGGCGTGGCCTTCCAGCTCTCCGACGACCTGCTGGACATCGCGTCCGAGTCGGTGCAGTCGGGCAAGACCCCCGGCACGGACCTGCGCGAGGGTGTCCCGACGCTGCCGGTGCTCTACGCCCGCGAGGCGGACGACTCCGACGCGTCGTCGGTGCGGCTGCGGGAGATCCTGGCGACCGGCCCGTTGACCGACGACGCGTTGCACGGCGAGGCGTTGGGGCTGCTCCGGGAGAGCCCGGCGCTCAAGCGGGCCCGGGAGACCGTGCGCAGCTACGCCGAGGAGGCCCGCGCGCAGCTCGCACCGCTGCCGCACGGCCCGTCCCGCAGCGCGCTCGAGTCGCTCTGCGACTACATCGCTGACCGCACCAGCTGATCCACGCCCCGGCCCGCCGCGGCGGCGGCGCGGGTCAACAGTCGGCTGCCGACGAGCATGAGGGCGGCGGCGAGCAGCATCGACACGGCGGCGACGGTCCACATCGCCGGGTAGCCGAGGTGGGCGGCGAGCGGGCCCAGGCTCAGCGGGCCGAGACAGCCGCCCGCGTACACCCCGGTCTGGGTGATCGAGGTGGCGGCGGCCGGTGACTGTGGGTGCAGCCGGACCACCGCGAAGTTCATCAGGCCGGGCCACGCCCAGCCCAGGCCGAAGCCGAGCACCACGCCGACCACCAACGGCACCGAGCCGGTCAACGCGAGCAGGCCCAACCCGACCGCGCCGACGAGCAGCATCGCGGCGATGAGGGCGACGTGGCCGGTCTCGCGGCGATCGGCCAACCAGCCGGCGCCGACCCGAGCCGCCACACAGACCGCGCTACCCAGGGTCAGGGTGAGGCCGGCGAGGCCGGGCGACAGGCCCCGCGCCGCGGCGGAGTCCACCAGGAAGGTGCCCAGCGCGTTGGCCGCGCCCGAGGCCAACGTCGCCGCGGTGCCGATCACCACAAGCGCCGCCAGATCGGGAGAGCACAAGTGTGGACCCCAGTCGCGGGGACTCTCCGCGTCGGCAGTCTTTTGCTTGTAAAGC
>NZ_JAKKFF010000150.1 GCF_022229015.1 Micromonospora foliorum | reverse complement strand
CCTGCCGCCCGCCGCCGGCGCGCCCGGCCTGGGTCGTGCCTGGGTGTCCGGCTGGGCGGCCGAGCTGCTCGGCGACGAGGCCCGCCACGCGGCGGTCGACTTCGCCGCGGTGGAGCCGACCGGCGACCTGCTCGACCTGGGCACCCGGTTCCGGCTGTTCCGCTTCGAGGTGGTCGAGGTCCGCTGGGAGCGGGCCGGCGTCGTGCGGCGGATCGACCCGGTGGAGTACGCCGGGGCCGAGCCGGACCCGGTGCACCCGGTCGAGGCCCGCCTGCTCGCCGACCTCGCCGAGTGCCACGGCGCCGAGGTGACGGAGTACCTGCGCCGGCAGCTCGGGTTGACCGAGCAGACCCCGGACGGACCGCCCCGGGTGGTGCGCATCGACCGCTACGGGCTGGTGGTCGCCCTCGGTCAACCCGGTGCCCGGCGTCGGGTCCGGCTGGCCTTCCCCGGTCCGGTGGCCGACCCGGCCGAGCTGCCGCAGCTGCTGCCGCTGCGCCGCACTGCCGACGCCCGTCCGCCGCGCTGACCAGTCGTCGCTGGCACGCTGGCCGGCCGGGCTGTCGGGTCAGCTCGGCAGCGGGCCGGTGATGTAACGCTGGATGGTCGGACCGACCGCGGCGGCAAGCGTTTCCGGGTCCGCCGAGGCGACCGGCTCCAGGCGCACCACGTGCCGCATCATGGCCAGGCCGATCATCTGGGTGGCCACCAGGGAGCCTCGCAGCGGTAGTTCGGCCGGGTCGACGTCGAAGTTGTCGAGCACCCGGCGCAGCACCTGCGTGGTGATGAACTCGCGTAGCAGCCGCGCGGTCCACTCGTTGCTGACCGCCGAGCGCAGCAGGGCCACCCCGGCGCTGCCGGCCGGAGAGTCCCAGACTCCCAGGAAGATGCGCACCATGCGCTCACCGACGGCGTCCCGGTCACCGGCGAGCACCTGCGGCACCAGCTGACCAGGGTCGACCGGAAAGTTCATGGCGGCCAGGAAGAGCTGGTCCTTGCTGCCGAAGTAGTGGTGCACCAGCGCCGGGTCGACCTCCGCCGTGCCGGCGATGGCCCGGATCGAGGCGGCGTCGAAGCCACGTTCGGCGAACGCCGTCCGCGCCGCGTCGAGAATCGCCTCCCGGGTGCCCGGTTTGCCGGGTCGCCGGCCGGTCCGCCGCGTCATCGCCGCCCTTCGTTCGTCCACCTGGGCCCGTCGTGGCCCGGCCCACGACGGGGTCGGCTGCCGCGTCGGCCGCCGACCCCAGCGCCGGCGGTCAGCCGCTGCGCCGGCGCAGGGTGGCCGCCGCGAGCACCAGTGCCAGCACCACCGCGCCGAGCACCACCGCGACATCCCGCCACATCCGGCCGGTCGGCTCGGCGTGGGCGCCGACCTCCTGCAACGCCTCGATGGCGTACGACAGGGGGAAGGCGTCACTGAGCGCCTGGAGCCAGCCGGCCATCTGGTCGCGGGCCACGAACAGCCCACAGAGCAGCAGTTGGGGGACCACCACGACTGGCAGGAACTGTACTGCCTGGAACTCGGTGCGCGCGAAGGCACTGCACAGCAGCCCGAGGGCGACGCCGAGCACGGCGTCGAGCACGGCGATCCCGAGCACCAGCCCGATGCTGCCGGCGGTGTCCAGATCGAAGATCCAGTACGCCACGGCGGCGGCGACGGCGGCCTGCACGGCGGCGGCCAGCCCGAACGCGATGCCGTACCCGAAGAGCAGGTCGAGCTTGGCCAGCGGTGTGGTGAGCAGCCGCTCCAGCGTGCCCGAGGTGCGTTCCCGCAGCATGGCGATGCTGGTCACCAAGAACATGATCACGAAGGGGAAGATGCCGAGCATCACCAGCGCGATCCGGTCGAAGGTCGTCGGCTGGCCGGGCGGGGTCGGCTGGTCGGCGTACATGAAGTAGACCAGGGTAAGCAGGACGGCCGGCACCACCACGAGCAGCGCGATGGTCCGCCGGTCGTGTCGGAGCTGACGCAGGATGCGGCCGGTGGTGGCGGCGAGGATTCGCGGGTTCATGCTGTCTCCCGTGCGGCTGGCTCGTCGGTGCTGGTGGAGGCGGCCTCACCGGCCCGGATGAGCCGCAGGAACGCCTCGTCGAGGTCGTCCACTCCGGCGGCGGCGCGGATCGCGGCCGGGCTGTCGTCGGCGATCAACCGCCCCTGGCGGATCAGCAGCAGGCGGTCGCAGCGCGCCGCCTCGTCCATCACGTGGCTGGACACCAGCAGGGTGGTGCCGGCGGCGGCCATCGCGTGGAACCGGGCCCACAGGTCGGCCCGCAGCACCGGGTCCTGACCGACGGTCGGCTCGTCGAGGATGACCAACTCCGGCTCCCCGACCAGGGCACACGCCAGCGAGGCTCGGCTGCGTTGACCGCCGGAGAGGGTGCCGACCAGTTGACCGGCGGCCTCGGCCAGCCCGACATCGCTGATCGCCCGATCGGCCTCGACGCGCCCGCGCCCGTACAGGGCCGCGAAGTAGCGGGCGTTCTCCCGGACGGTCAGGTCGGCGTAGACGCTCGGCGCCTGGGTCAGGTAACCCACCCGGTGCCGCAGCGCCGGGGTGCCCGCCGGTTGGCCGAGCACGGTGACCGTCCCGCCACTGACCAGCTGCACGCCGACCACGGCGCGCATGAAGGTTGTCTTGCCGCTGCCGCTGGGGCCGAGCAGCCCGGTGACCGCGCCGCGCGGGACTCGGCAGCTGATGCTGTCCAGCACCCGCCGCCCACCCCGGTCGACGACCAGGTCTCGGACGGCTATCGCATCGTCCATCACGCACCTCCACAGAAACTCATCGCCTGTTGAACTCAACGCTAGATGAAATACTGCGCGGTGCGCAACGCCCGCGCCGGTGTCCGGCTGTGGACCGTCGCGCGAAGCGCGAGAACGGGCAGTAGGCTCCGGACCGGACACGAAGTCCGCCATCGGGCATTGCGCGCCGATCGGACGTGCGGCACGATGGCGCGGTGGGTCACGCTCCGTTACCGGATAGCGGTTTTCTTGAGGATTGGGCCGCGCGGTTGCGGCAGGCCGCCGAGCGGCCGGTCGTCGGCATCCTGTTGCGCGGCAGCCATGCCCGCCGCGCCGCCACCGCACACAGCGACGTCGACCTCGACGTGTTGGTGGGCGGCGCGCCGTACGCGGCCCGCCGGGCCTACCTGGCGGAGTCCGCAGGCCAGGTCACTCACGTTTCGGTGGCCGCCCGCGACGTCCGGTCCTGGGTGGACCGCCTCGGCGAACCGGCCGACTGGGCGTTCGGGCTGCCGGTCACCGCGCCGGCGCGGCTGCTCTGGGCCGACCCGCACTGGCGGCCCCGGATCGACCTGCCGGTGCTCTGCCAACCCGCCGAACCACCCCGACTGGAAGAGATGATCGCCACGCTGGGTAAGGCCGCCGCCGCCCGCGCGGCCACCGACCGTCTCGGGGTTCGGCTCGCCGTCGCCGACCTGGCGCGGCTCTGTCCCTCGGTGCTGCGCCCGGCCAACCCGTCGGTGCGGGTCCACTCCCGCCGGGCGGCTTTCGCGGCGGCCCTGGAACTGCCGGTGGCCCCACCCGGCTACCGGACCGACATGCTGCTCTGCCTCGGGCTGCGCCCGGGCGCCACCGGGCAGCTCTGGGCCGCCGCCGTACGGCTGGTCGCCGGCACGCTGCCGTTGATCCGGCCGTACGCCGAGGAGATCGCCGACACGGCCGGCGCGGACCTGGCCGCCGCCCTGGTCGAGGGCCGGCTGGACCGCTACGTCGCGCAGTTGGCCCGGCCGGTCGGGCCCCCGCCACAGGCCCGGCCCTCGTCGCAGTCCGGGCCCTTGTCGCACTCCGGGCCCTCGTCGCAGTCCGGGCCCTTGTCGCACTCCGGGCCCTCGTCGCAGCCCCGACTGTCGCCACAGCCCCGGCCCTCGGTGCCTCCGGCGCAGCCCTGGCGGGAGCGGTCGGCGGTGCCCGCGCCGCGTGCGGGAGAATTGGCGACTGTGCCCGTACCTGACCCGCCGGTGACCGGCGTCCCCAGCGATCCGAACGAGCTGGCCGCGCCCGCGCCGGCGCGCCCGTCCCGGCTCGACCCGGCCATCGCGGCCCGGCTGCGCCGCAGCGCCGATGGTCTGGTCGCCGCCGTGGTGCGTGCGCACGACTCCGGTGAGGTGCTGATGGTCGCCTGGATGGACGACGAGGCGTTGCACCGCACCCTCACCACCGGCCGGGCCACCTACTGGTCGCGCAGCCGACGCGAATACTGGGTCAAGGGCGCCACCTCCGGCCACCACCAGTACGTGCGGTCGGTCGCCCTGGACTGCGACGGGGACGCGCTGCTGGTGAGCGTGGACCAGGTCGGCGCGGCCTGCCACACCGGCCACCGCACCTGCTTCTTCACCGAGCTTCCCGTCACGGGGACGGAGGCCCGGTGAGCCCGAAAAGCGCCGCGCGGCGCAGCCCCGCAGTCGCGAACGGAAGGCAGGTCGGGCAATGACCGACGGCACGCTCAGCCCCGACCTGGCCACCTTCACCGAGCTGGCCGCCGACTGGCGGGTCGTGCCGGTCACCCGGCGGCTGCTGGCCGACGCGGAGACCCCGGTCGGGGTCTACCGGAAGCTGGCCGGTGGACCGGGCACGTTCCTGCTGGAATCGGCCGAGCAGGGCGTCGGTTCGGCCGGCATGGCCTGGTCGCGGTACTCGTTCATCGGCGTACGCAGCAGCGCGACCCTGATCGAACGCGACGGCGTGGCGACCTGGCTCGGCCAGCCGCCGGCCGGGCTGAGCACCGAGGGTGACCCGGTGCGGATGCTGCGGGAGACGGTTGCGGCGCTGGCCGGCCCGGTCGGAGACCCGTCCGACGGTCTGCCGCCGCTGACCGGGGGCATGGTCGGCTACCTCGGCTACGACCTGGTCCGGCGCTTCGAGCGGTTGCCCGAGCTGACCGAGGACGACCTGGGCGTCCCGGAGCTGGGCATGATGCTCGCCACCGACCTGGTGGTGCTCGACCACTACGACGGCTCGGCGATCCTGGTCGCCAACGCGGTGCTGCCACCGTTGGACGCACCGGACCGCGCCCCGCAGGTCGCCGCCGCCTACCACCACGCGGTGGGCCGGTTGGACGCGATGACCACGGCGCTGTCCCGGCCCATCCCGCCGATGATCTCCACCGTCGAACGTCCGCCGGCCGGCGAGGTGCTCTGCCGTACGCCCGACGGCGGTTACCCGAAGGCGGTGGAGGCGGCCAAGGAGGCGATCCGGGCCGGCGAGTGCTTCCAGATCGTGCTCTCCCAGCGCTTCGAGCGGACGACCCACGCCGACCCGCTGGACGTCTACCGGGTGCTGCGCACCAGCAACCCCAGCCCGTACATGTACCTGCTGCGCTTCGACGGGTTCGACATCGTCGGCTCGTCCCCGGAGGCGCACCTGAAGGTCACCGGGTCCGCGGACGGGCGGCGCCGGGCGTTGCTGCACCCGATCGCCGGCACCCGGCCGCGGGGCGGCACCCCCGCCGCCGACGCGGCGCTCGCCGCCGAACTGCTCACCGACCCGAAGGAACGGGCCGAGCACGTGATGCTCGTCGACCTCGGCCGCAACGACCTGGGTCGGGTCTGCCAGCCCGGCAGCGTGGAGGTGCCCGAGTTCGCGACCATCGAGCGGTACAGCCACGTCATGCACATCGTCTCCACCGTCACCGGCACGCTGCGTGACGACCAGACCGCCTTCGACGCGCTGGCCGCGACCTTCCCGGCCGGCACGCTCTCCGGGGCGCCCAAGGTGCGCGCCATGGAGATCATCGAGGAGTTGGAGCCGGTCCGTCGTGGCCTCTACGGCGGCACCGTCGGCTACTTCGGCTTCGGCGGCGACCTGGACATGGCGATCGCCATCCGGACCGCGCTGATCCGCGACGGCCGCGCCTACGTACAGGCCGGGGCGGGGGTGGTCGCCGACTCGGACCCGGCCGCCGAGGACCAGGAGACGCGGAACAAGGCCGCGGCCGTGCTGGCCGCGATCGCGGCCGCCGAAACCCTGCGGCCGGCCCGGTGAGCGGCCGGCGCGCGTTGACGTACGCCGTGCTGTTCTGCCTGGCCGGCGCGGGCCTGGCGCTGTGGGCCGCGACGCGCAGCTGGTCGGTCGAGTTGACGGTACGTCCGGCGCCGCTGCCGCCGGTGCGCGACACCCGCAGCGGTGCGAGCCTCCTGCCCTGGCTGCCGGCGTTGGCCCTGGTGACCTTGGCCGGGGGTGGCGCGGTGCTGGCCACCCGGGGCCGGCTGCGTCGGGTGCTCGGGGTGCTGCTCGGCG
>NZ_JAKKFF010000015.1 GCF_022229015.1 Micromonospora foliorum | reverse complement strand
CTGCCGGCCGGCGCCGCCGCCGTGGCGGCGGTGGTGCTCGCCGGGGTCGGGCTGGGTGTGGACCGCTTCGACGCCGCCCACCCCGCGCCCACCCACCTGATGTACGCCATGGACGCCGACACCGGCCAGGCCCGCTGGCTCAGCCACGAGACCGACCCCCAGTCGTGGACGGACGGCTACGTGGACGGGGTGACCGACGTCGGCGACGACTTCCCCGGGCTCGGCGACGGTGAGCTACGGGCCGGCCCGGCGCAGTCGGCGAACCTGCCGGCGCCGAAGCTGGAGGTGGTGGCCGACGCCACCTCCGGTGGCGAACGGACGCTGCGGCTGCGGCTCACCTCGCAGCGGGCGGCCCGGCTCGCCACCCTGCACGTCGACACGTCGACCGCCACCGTGTTGCGCGCCGAGGTGGCGGGGCGGTCGGTGCCGGTGGAGCCCCGCGCGGGCAGGTGGGGCTTCGGGCTGGTGCTCCACGCCCCGCCGACGGAGGGTGTCGAGGTCACGTTGACGCTGCGGCCGATCGCCGGTCAGGTGGCGCTGCGGGTGATGGACGCCAGCGACGGGTTGGACGCGCTGCCCGGCTTCCGCCCCCGGCCGCCGGCCGTCGGCGTCGTCGGGTCGCACAGCTCGGAGATGCTGGCGGTCGCCCGCACCTATCCCATCTGACCGACCGAAACGGTGGTCCGGCGGAGCGTCCTTCCCGCCGGACCACCGTTTCGGTGCTTCCGGTCAGCCCACCGGTTCGGGTTGGCCGGCACCGACCCGGTGCCAGCGATTGCCGTCGTGATCGGTGAAGGTGAGGTCCACCAGAACGGTGTCGGCCGGGCGTAGCCGGTGCTCCGCCGCGACGGTGACGAAGAGGTCGTGCACGTCGTGGCCGGGTATCCGACGGACCTGTTTCGCCGCGGCCAGCCCGACCGGCGGGGCGTCCGGATCGTCGGGCGGGACGAGCCGAGCCAGCACCACCACGTCCAGCACCGGGGCGTCACTCTCGTTGGCCACGGCGACCCGCAGCACCGAGGTGCCGCGGATCTCGGCCACCGCCGAGACCAACCGGGCCTGGGTGGCCCGGATTCGCAGATCGTCGTTGCGACGGGCGCGAATTTCCCGCCGCAATCCGAGATAGACGAAGAGCACGCTGGCGATGGAGCCGACCGCGCCGAACCAGTCCGGCACGGTTCCCCAGTCGACGACGTCCTGGATTGGCGACCAGTTCATAAGTCCATCGTGGATGTACCTGTCGAGTGCCACGCACACCGGATCGGCCGGAATCAGCCGCGAATTGGGAATTCCGGCACCGATTCCGGTCGCGCGGGCGGCCTAAACGGAGAGTGTGCAACCCAGTACGGGGGTGGATACGCTTGCGGTCGACATGGTGCGGGTGGCAATCCCTCCGACTGTCCACCAGATGGACAGGATCTTTCGTCGCCGGCCCATTGCGAAATTCGCCACCGAAGGGGGACCGCATTGACTGCGGACGTTCCACCCGAGGATGCCGGCGTGCCTCGGCCTGCCTACGACCGGCCGAGTCGGGTCTCCGTCGATCCACCGCTCGGGCGACTCGACAGCCCCCTGCACGGGCGCGACGACCTGATCGACAAGATCGTGCAGCCGGCGGAAAGTGCCGAGGGCCGACCCTCGGTGCACATCCTCTGTGGCATGGGCGGCTCCGGCAAGAGCCACGTCGCGCTGGAGATCGCCCGCCGGGCCCGGGCTGACGGCCGGACGGTCTGGTGGGTGCAGGCGGGGCGGCTCAACTCCGGGATGCGGGAGGTGGTCAGCCAACTCGGCGCGTCGGAGACCCAGGTCGACCAGGCCTGGACCGGGATGATCAGCGCCACCGACCTGGTCTGGCGCTACCTCAACCAGGCCGCGCAGCCCTGGCTGTTGATCTTCGACAGCGCGGACGAGCCCGCCAGCCTCGGCCCCACCGACGGAGTGCTCGCCGACGGCACCGGCTGGCTACGCAGCCCGGAGGCCGACGACGGCATGGTCATCGTGACCAGCAGGGATGGCAACCGGGCTACCTGGGGCACCTGGTCGATGCTGCACCAGGTGCGCCCGCTCGACGCCGACGCCGGCGCGCAGGTGCTGATCGACCGGGCCGGCGCCCAGGCCGGCGGCCTCGCCGACGCCCGGGAACTCGCCCGGGAGCTGGGCGGGCTGCCCCTCGCTTTGCGCGCCGCCGGCAACTACCTGCGGTCGGTCAACGCCAGCCCGGTCTGGCGCGGCTCGTCCACCATCACCACCTTCGCCGACTACCGGACGGCGGTGCAGCGTCGGTTCCGCTCGCCGCGCGACGCCGCCGACGTCGACCTCGACGAGTCCCTCGGCCTGGAGATCGTCCGCGAGGTCGACGACATCTCACTGGACCTGCTGGCCCGCCGCCAGCTCCAACAGAGCCGACCACTGCTCAACGTGCTGGCCTGCCTGAGCACCTCCCCGGTGCCCTACGAGGTGGTGCTCAAGCCGGCCATCCTGGCCGAGTCGCCACTCTTCAAGGGGCTCACCAGCCGGCAGCGGGTGAAGGTGCTGGAGGGCATCGGCAACCTGGCCCTTGTCGACTTCGACGTCCAGGAGGAGGTCACCGACCCGGCGTTCGCGCACGTGCTCTCGCTGCACCCACTGGTGCACGCGATGTTCCGCGACCGCGACGAGGTCCGTGAGCAGATCGCCGACTACCACGGGCTGGTCATGAAGCTGCTGCTCGCCGCCACCGAGGGGCAGAGCCCGGACGACTCGGCGGCCTGGACCAACTGGGACGTGCTGGTGCCGCACCTGGTCGAGGCCGTACGGGAATACCTCGTGCCGCAGAAACACAAGCACGACCCCGAGACGGTACGCCGCGCGCTGGAGCTGACCCGACTCACCGCCCGCTACCTCATCGCGGTCGGCCTACCGGGCTCGGCCTTCGACATCCTCGACCCGATCGTGCGCGGTTGTGCCGCGTACGACCACGACCTGGACCGACCGCAGGTGTTGGCGCTGCGCCACGAGCTGGGCCGCACCTGGTTGGAGCGCAACCAGCCGGAGATGGCCGACCGGGTGCTCCGCGAGGTGATCGCGGACCGCACCCGGGTGCTCGGCAGCGACGACGCCGACACCCTCGCCAGCCGGCACAAGCTCACCAAGGCGATCATGGCGCAGCGCCAGTGGCCGGAGGCCGAGTTGGAACTGCGGCAGATCGTCGCCGCCGAGGACCAGGTACGCGGCCCGGAACACTGGGACACCATGATCGTGCGGCACAGCCTGGCGCTGGCGGTGCTCGCCCAGCAACGGGCGCCCGAGGCCGAGGAGATGCTGCACGCCATCCTGGAGGTCCGCTACCGGTTGTGGCCGCTCAACCAACCGGAGACCTGGCAGGCGCGGCACACGCTGGCCCGCTGCATGCAGGCGCAGGGCCGGCACGCCGAGGCGGAGGCCGAGCTGCGGGCCACCCTGGCCACCGTGGAACCCCGGCACGCCGACCGCAGCGAGGTGCTCGCCATCCGGTTCACCCTGGGCCTGGTCCTACTGCTGGAGGAGCAGGTCGACGCGGCGATCGAGGTGTACGAGCAGTTGCTGGCCGACCGTCGGCGGCTCCTCGGCGACACCCACCTGGACACCCTCCAGGTGGAGCACGCGTTGCGCCGGCTGCGCGACGGCGACTGAACGCTCAGTGCGGCGCAGCCGGTGCGGCTGCTCAGTGCGGCGCAGCCGGTGCGGCTGCTCAGTGCGGCGCGACCGGGCCCAGGTCACTCGGGTCGGTGTTGCCGCCACAGATGATCACGGCCACCCGCTCCCCCGGCTGCGGCACGTACGCGCCGCCGACCAGCGCGGCCAGCGCGGCGGCACCACCCAACTCGGCCGCGACCCGCAGCTCCGACCAGAGCAAGCGGCGCGCCCGCACCAGGTCCTCGTCGCGGACCAGCACGGACATCACCTCGGTCCGGCGGGCGGTGTCGAAGGCGATCTCGCCGATCCGCCGGGCACCCAGCGAATCGGTGGCGATGCCACCCACCTCGATGTCGACCGGCCGACCCGCCTTGAGGGCCGAGTGCAGGGTGGGGATCTGCTCGGGCTCGACCGCGACGACGCGTACCGACCCACCGAACCAACTGGCGATACCGGACACCAGCCCGCCGCCACCGACCGCCACCAGCACGGTGTCGATCCCGTCCACCTGCCGTTCCAACTCCCGGCCAACGGTGCCCTGACCAGCCACCACCTCCGGTTGGTCGTACGCGTGCACGACCAGCGCGCCGGTCTCACCGGCCCGCTGGGTGCTCGCCGCCAACGCCTCGGCGTAGTGCTGGCCCACCTGGCGCACCTGAGCGCCCAACCCGGCCAGCCGCTGCACCTTCACCGGCGAGGCGGTGACCGGCACGAAGACCTCCGCCGGCACGCCCAGCGACCGGGCCGCGTACGCGACGGCGAGGCCGTGGTTGCCACCCGACGCGGCGATCACCCCGGCCGAGGGCAACGCCCCCTGGAGCATCCGGTTGAACGCGCCACGCGGCTTGAACGAGCCGGTGTGCTGGTGCAGCTCCAGCTTGAGGCTGAGCTGCCCGGGCACACCCAGATCGGCGCCGTCGACGGCGATGACCGGGGTTTCCCGGACCCGCCCCTCGACAAGGGCCGCGGCCGCCTCGACGTCGCTTCTGTCCACCATGGGGAAACGCCCTTCACTACGACCAGAGGGCCAGTCGACCATCGTCGGTGAGCCCGACGAAACATCCTATGGAGATACGTCGGCCATCCGACGCGGGACGCACCGTGTGGTACTGCCGCGGATCAAACAGAAAACCCTCCCCGAGCGTGGGGCGCAGCGTCAACGACTGCGAGTGGGCGGCCACCGCCTCCTGGAAGCCGTACCCGCCGGGAACCCGCAGCGGCTCGTCGTCCGGCTGCCAGCGCCGCCGCCACAGCACGGTCTCACCACCGGCCGGTGGCACCCGGATGTAGATGTTGAACGCCAACTGCGCCACCACCTCGCTGTCGAGCAGCCGACCCGCGTACTCCCGGACCGCGTCGTCGAAGTGCACCTGGAGCCCCGCGTTGATCTCACGGACGATGCCGACGTGCATCTCCCGGCCGTGCCGTCGCCCGGGCGCGACGTCCGGCCAGGCGCCTCGGAACGCGGCCAGGCAGAGGTCCCGGGGCGAGTCCGCCAGCCCCAGCGTCGACCAACTCTTCTCGGCCGCGCGGGCCGCGTCCCAGTAGTCCTCGCGGAGTGCACCGCCGGACCGGTGGTCGTTGATGGCCGGGCCGAACTTGGCGACGACGGGAAAGACCCGGCTCTCGTCGTAGCGGTCCATCGGCGCGTCGGCGAGGGCGGCCGTGATCGCCTGACACCGGGCCGCGGAGAGCAACCCCGGCACCCGGACGGCGGCCAACCGACCCGCGATGAGCCCGGCGACATCCGCACGGGTGATCGACTGTGATTCGACGGCGACGAACAAGGGATCGGTCCTGCTCGAATGCTGCACGGCGGTCCTCCCGTAACGAAGATCCCTCACCGGACTTGTCGCGCCCCCCCGACCCGCGCACCGTGCAATGTACAAACCGCAGGCAAGGCGAGGTATCCACAGTTCCGGGCGAGATGGCACGGCCACCGCTACCATCGGCGCAACCGGGGTACGCGACACCGAACCGTACGGCGGAAGCTTTCCACCGATCGGGGAATGGTGACGATTCTCGGCGTGACGCATGATGCGACTAGTTCGAACGCTGACAAGGAGTTCGAGATGGCAGGCGCCGGCCCGACGGATCTTGACTTGCACGCCGACCGCCTGGAAATGGCGCGTCGAATAGCCCGGGAAATGATCGAGTCCGACCATCAGGCTCTGGAGCTCGCCGTCCGGCAGCGCCCCCAGTGCTGGTCCCGACGCCCAGCCCGCGCCGACGCCCTCGCGGGCTGACGCTTCCCCGCGCAACAGCGGATACTCCGGCGATGACCCTTGCGCCGCCCCGCACCGACAAGGTCGACCCACGCCTCCTTGATCACTTGATGACGAGTAGTTGAAAACAGGCCCTGGAAGCTACTCACCATCAACTGATCACGGCGCCGCCGCTATTTCGGCGCGGTCCACCTAGATCCATCAGTCACCAGGGTCGTGCCGTCGCTGGGTTTGGCTACCGGTAGGTGGCGACGGCCTGCGCGATGCGGTCGAGGAACGGGCGTCCGAAGGCCGACGCGCCGTCGACGGTGATCACCGCGAGATAGCCGAAGAGGCGCCAGAGCTCCCGCCGATGCCGGAACCCCGGGTCGATCGGCGTGACCTCGGCGTAGGCGTCGAAGACCACCCTGGGGACCGGCGCGAAGTAGTCGATCAGGGCAAGGTCGATCTCGGGGTGCCCGAAGTACGGGGCCGCGTCGAGCAGGATCGCCTGGGTGGCGGTGGTCAGGAAGTTGTTCTGCTGAGCGTCGCCGTGCAGCAGCGTAGGCCGGGTTTCCGGCCCGCCGAGGGCGGGCAGTCGGGTGACGAGCCGTTCGACGCCGGCGGCCAGTTCCAGGGGAAGGTGACCGCTGTCGACCGCCGACTTCAGCCGTGGCAGCAGGCGACGCTCAGCGTAGAAGTCGACCCACCGGTTCGACGCCACCGGGCGGTTGTCCTGACGCAGCGGGCCGAAGAAGCCGTCGAACTGCTCGAGACCGAACCGCTCCTCGTGGACCTGGTGCAGGCTGGCCAGGGCATGTCCGATGGACCGCCACTGGTTCACCGAGCGCGCCTCGGCGGGGATCTCGGGGACCGCCTCCAACAGCAGCAGGGAACCAGCGCTCGAGTCGATCACCCCTGCCGCGACGGGCGCGGGCGTCACGACGGCGGCTCGCTGGCGGAGCAGGTTGAGGCCGTGCAGTTCGGCTCCGAACTGCACGTGTCCCTCAGCCGAGGCGTCAAGCTTCGCGAAGACCGAGAACGCGTCGCCGTGCAGGAGCCCGCACTGATGGGACGCGCGGTCGTTCAGGTCGGTGAAACCGGACGCCACCCACGCTCGGCCGAGATGAACCGACGCCGTCCGCTCGATCTCACGAACAACTGGTGCCTGCGCGAGCGGGTGAGTCGTCAGCACCACCGAGATCCTAGGGCGGTCGCCCCTCAGACGTTCACAGCCCAAGCGCGACGGGTTGGGTTGGTACTCCGTCGGCGATCAATGCGGCCAACGGCGTCGCGAGATCCCGTGGCGAGAACAGTTCCGGACCGCGGTGTTCACTGATCTCCGACAGCGACCACCAACGCCAGCCGATGACGTGCTCGGCGGCGAGTTCCTCATCGCTCATCGCACCGCGCGGCGTGAACGACGCGGTCCGAACGAGAAAGTAGTCGTTCAGGACGCCATCGTGGCCGGGTGCGAACCCGGCGGCGACTATCTCCTGGCGCCAGACCTGAGGCGGGTCGGCATCGAGAGCAAGACCGACCTCTTCGCGCAGCTCTCGCCGCAGGGCGGCCAGTGGTGTCTCGCCGTCTTCGACGCCACCCCCGGGAGTGATCCAGACGGCGATCGTGCCAGCCGGATCGGGAATGGCGAGTCGGAGCAGCAGAACCCGGTCGTCCTCATCGACGACGACCGCACGCGCCGAACGCCGCAGGTTGACCGTCGACATCAGGACACCCTACGGGTCAGACCGTGCGGGCCGACGGGACCGTGGTGCACCTCCGCACGCTAACCGCTCCCGCCGATCAATGCGGTCCTCCGCTGTAGGTAACGTGCGGAAATGACAAGGAGCGAGCGAATCGCGGACCAACTGGAGCGGCACTGGCACAAGAACCTGCGGCCGCGGCTGCACGGCCTTGTCGACGAGGAGTACTTCTGGGAGCCGGTGCGCGGCTGCTGGAGCATCCGCCCACGTGGCACGTCGGCCGCACCGATGTCGGCAGGTTCGGGGAAATGGACGATGGACTCCGCGTCCCCTGACCCGATGCCGGCGCCGGTGACCACGATCGCCTGGCGGCTGGCGCACATCATCGTCTCCTGCCTGGGCTATCGGGTCGGATGGCACTTCGGCGGCCAGGACGTCGACTCCCAGACGTTCGCCTACGCGGGGACCGCTGACGAGGCGCTGAACCAGCTCGATGAGATGTACGGGAGATGGAACGCGGGGGTCCGCGAGCTCTCGGACGCCGACCTGGAGAATCCGCCCACGGCGGGTCCCGAGCGGTTTCCCATGGAGGGCATCGTCCTGCACGTCAACAGGGAGCTGATCCATCACGGCGCCGAGATCTCCCTGCTGCGCGACCTCTACCGCTGGCAGTACGCAGGTCAATCGCGTGCGGGAACAGTTTAGGCACAGTCCGGCTCGTCACCGGGCCACCGGCGGTCGGGCGCTAGCCCTGGGACACTTCGGGCACCGGTTCCGGGAGCGGGCCATTCTGGACCTCACCGAGGCACCGGCTGGCGAAGGCGATCCAACCGCGCGTCGGGGGTGGTTGCGTCCTAGCCGGCTCTTCGATGGTAGTGCTCCTGCGCTGC
Organism: Micromonospora foliorum; assembly: GCF_022229015.1. Classification (GTDB taxonomy): domain Bacteria; phylum Actinomycetota; class Actinomycetes; order Mycobacteriales; family Micromonosporaceae; genus Micromonospora; species Micromonospora foliorum. The sequence continues at coordinate 32,775 of NZ_JAKKFF010000015.1, read as the reverse complement.
CTTGGCGCACTTGTCTGCTGCCGGACGACCCAAAGCATGCGCGCCGGTATCTGAGTCAGGTGCAGATAGATCCCGCGTACCGGCAAGTGGGTGAGGGCGGTCAGGGCAACTGCAACTGCAACCTGGAGTACATCTACATCGGCCCCAGCCACACGGACCCAGCACGGGTCTTTTCAGGCCCTGCGCTCACCCTTCAACCCGCGGATGGATCCATCGCAGTCTGGGACCGACTCCTTGAGGGTGAGGGAGCCAGCAAGGCGAGCGGTAACTGCCGGGTGGTGGTGTACCGGTACCAGCGTGACCGCGAACCGTTTGACAACTGGAAGCTGTCCACCGACGAGCGAGCTCTCGTGGCATCCGGCCGTCTAGCGGTTCTCTCTCTGTACGCATCGTGCGAACGAGACGCCGGAGACCGACGGTAGGGCTTCCGCAGGTCAGGGGCAGCGCGGGAGGTCGGGAAGCCGGGGCTCTTATTTCCAGCGGTATTGATCTCGGTGGCTGGCAGAGGCGATCAAAGCGGGCTTCACGCCTTCCGACCTGGGACGCAGACAGTCAACGTTGGTCAACCTCTGTCGCTACCGGTTCACCTTCGACGGCCTGGCAACGGCATGATCTTGGTGCCGGAGTCTGTGCCACCTGGCGGCCTGGTCCCCGGGCGCTGCTGCCGGCCAAGCAGCCAGCGTGGCTTCACTCCCCCGTGTCTGTCGATGTGCTCGAAAATAGGTAAGCTCCCTCCGTGCCCAAGAGTGATCGAACAGTTACGGAGATCCTGGCGGCAGCCCGCCAGACAATGGAGTTCGCCCGCCTGGGCCAAGAAGACTTTCTTGCTGGTGGTCAGAGGCGACTTGCTGGACTGCATACTGCAATCACCAATGCCCGGTCGGTAACATTTGTACTGCAGGGCCTTTTGAACAAGTTGCCTGATGCCGCGAGCTGGTACGCGGAGAGCCAAGCGACCCTCAAAGATGACCCGATCTGCAAGTGGTTCGTTGAGCTTCGCAACAAGATAGAGAAGCAAGGAAGCTTAGGTCAACCTTCCCGTACAGTTGATTTTCTCCATGTAGGTCCAGCCTTCTACGCTGCTCAGCCGCCAGGGACTGTAAGCACTTTCATCGGCGACGAACTCGGCCGATCCGGTCACGTAGTGCGCTTGGCGGACGGGTCGGAAACCAGAATTTATGTTCAGCTACCGCCAGAGATGGCACAGGTCAGCATTTATCTTGATGGAGCACCGAATGATCTGCCGATTGAAGATTTGCTCGGTTACTACCTGACGCGCATTGAAGGGGTATTGGTGGACGCAGAGCGCCGCTTTGGCGCTTAGTCGGGACATCACTACGACACACCCGACTTTTGCTCCCGCTCGCGCCCCAGCCATCCCGTCGGCCTTCGTCCGCACATTGTGGAGTGGGTGGTGCCTGCCTGGCCAAGGTGGAGCACCCCACCGTCTGAACGACCTTGGCCAGGCAGGCACCACCTGCTCGGCTCGCCCGGACGAAGGGTGTCGGGATGGCGTCAACCATCCCAGAGCGCCGGAGGACCCCGCCGGAGGCACGCCCTGGTCGCCGTCCTCAACATCGAAGCCCCGGACTGCCACTCACCATGGCGGCCCGGGGCTTCTTCGTATGTCGCGCCGCCGGCGGGGCTGCAACCGTTCGGGGTGCGCCCGTGCGCTTGCGCTAAGGGCGCGGGGTCCCCGATCGGCGACCCCGTTGGGTCGGCCCCTGGTCGGCGGCGCGAGCGGCCTGCGAAGCGGGCCGCCTTGATCCCGTACAGAAAGTTCTCACACAGGTGCTACTCGCCTCAGAGCGCTCAACTGACCACCGGCTACCCCGCCGGACAGATCCGTAATAGAATACGGGTGGCCGAACAAGAGTACGGCTAGAGTTGCGTACGCAAGCCGTAACTCTCGGTTGAGCAGGAAAGGTGGCTGCATGTTCGCATTGGTAGTGCGCTTCAATCTGAAAGACGAAGAGAGCGCGAAGGCGTTTGACGCGCTTGTCGCAGAGACAGGGACTGAAATCCGTGCCCGCGAACCAGGAACGCTGATTTACGCGACGCACTCCGTCGAGGGGGAACCTCTTGCCCGAGTCTTCTACGAGTGCTACGCAGACCGAGAAGCATTCGAGGCGCACGAAGTGCAACCTCACGTGATCCGCTTCCACAAGGAGCGCGAACCGTACACGCAGGACGCGCGGGTTGAGTTTCTAACGGTCGGACCTAGCAAGGGTCTCGGTTCACTGAATGCCTGACAGCAACGAGCAAGGTCGACTTATAGCTACCCGGCGGCAAAAGCGTGGACTCTCTCAGCGTGAGTTTGCCGAGATTATCGGCCGGTCTGAGGCTTGGCTTTCCCAGGTCGAGCGCGGGGTGCGTTCGATTGACCGGGTTTCCATCTTGGAGCGGATTGCGGGTGCCCTCGGGATCCCGATGGCTGAACTGGCCCCGGGCACTGCGGATCCGGAGAGCGCTGAGGTTCCCTCGGCGGCTGCCGCCCTACGCTCGGTGCTAAGTACCAGCTACCTCATGGCCGCGATCCTAGGCAAGGACCGAGAGCTTCCCTTGCCGCAGACAGCCGAGCGAGCCGATCTGTGCTGGACATACGCGCATGCCGCCCGTTACGAGGACCTGGCCGAGTTGCTGCGGGGCCTACTGCCGGATCTGGAGAGAGCAACACGATCCGCCAAAGGCGAGGTGCGGAAGACGTACCTCACCGAGCTAGCGTCGGTATATCACGCCCTTTCAGCTGCACTGTCGAAGCTTGGTCAGCATGAGGCGGCCTGGGTCGCAATCGATCGGGCGTTGCTCGTTGCGGAGCAGGTCGGAGACCCGCTGTTGGTCGCCGCTGGAACGTTCCGCCTTGCGCTGGTGTTTCAGGGCGGGCGGCAATTTGAGCAGGTCATAAGCGCTGCATCGTCGTCTGCGGCAGCGCTTGAGTCCGAGGTATCGGCGGACAAGCCGGCGGCTGTGTCGCTGTTCGGCGCGCTGAATCTGCAACTGGCTGTGGCCTCTGCGCGAATGGGAGATGACCAGAGGGCTCACGAGTATCTTGGAGTAGCGCGAGAGGCAGCTCAGCTCCTGGGGGTCGACCGCAACGATTACGAGACCGAGTTTGGCCCCACGAATGTCCAGCTACACGAGGTCGCGGTGGCAGTCGAACTCGGCGACGCCGGTTCTGCGCTCCGGACGGCGGAGCGGATCGACTCGTCCGGCCTGTCGTCGGAGCGGCAGGCTCGGCTCCTCATGTACGTGGCACGCGCCTGGACTCAGCGTCGCAGGGTCTCTGAGGCGGTCGATGCACTTGAGCAAGCCGAGGCACTGACCCCGGAGCAGGTTAAGGGACACCCGGTGGTCGAAACGATGGTTTCCGACCTTGTACGGATGGAACCCACCCCCTCCGACCGACTGGCAGCCTTGGCTCGCCGCGTAGGAGTGGCCTAGCTACCGTCACACGTTCCGAGCTGGACCGAAGGGCGTCCCACAGCGGGGCGCCCTTCTTCGTACCAAGATTCTAATCGATGACCCATACTGAAATACTAGACACGTACTTTTGTACGGGCTACGCTGATCCCATCGAACACGGGCGATCGCTCAAGGTGAGCGAGCCCTAGTTGAAGGGAGTCAGTCATGGGACGTCTGCTGCTGGACACCTCGCGGGTGTCGTACGAGGTCGCGGTGAACCCGGTTCCGAAGCTGGACCAGACGGGTCAGCAGAAGTTCGACCGGGAGACGAAGCAGCCGATGTGGGCGGTGCAGCTCTACGCCTTGTCGGAGGGAAGCGCGGAGGTCATCAACGTGACGGTGGTCAGCCCGGTGATGCCGGCGGTGGCTGTTCGTCAGCCGGTGGTGCCGATGGACCTGGAGGCGCTGCCCTGGGTCAACGACCGGGACGGGAAGGTCCGCTCGGGTGTCGCGTTTCGGGCGTCGGCGCTGACCGCGATGGAGACCGCAGCCGTCTAGCGGCCGGTGTTCCTGTTCGGCTCCACAAGAGGTGAAGAGGTGGACACGGGGTCGCCGTTGATTGGCGTCGTCTGCGACCCCGCGTCCTGTCCAACAAGGTCCCTAGGTAGGGAGGACTTGTCGTGTCCAAGTCTAGCCAGAGGTCCCCGTTCGGCTGGTCGAACCGTGGGGGCAACAACGTCACTGTCATCGAAGCGCCGGTTGCCCGCTCGTACCGTCGTCGGGCCACCATCGCGTTCTGGGTCACCCTCGGTGTGGTCGGCCTCCTGGCCGCCACGGTGGCCTCTGAGTACATGCACCCGATCCTGGGTGGGCTGCTCGGCGTCGTCCTCGGCGCTGTCCTCGGCGCGGTGCTGTTCGCGCTGATCGTGGCGTGGCCGGTCCTGCGCGTCTTCTGGCACTGGCTGCCAGAGATCCTGCTCGGCCTGGCCTGCGTCTATGGCTGGACCACGCTGATGCAGTCGACCCCGCTGTGGGGCTCGCTGCTCATCGTCGCCCTGGTCGTCGGCGTCCCCGCCGCGATCGCACCTGTGCGCCGTCGGGTCATGGCCTGGGCCTGGTGCCTGATCGTGCGGCACCGGCTGCGGTTGTGCTTCGCGGCGTTCATCGCCACCAACCGGCACGGCTCACTCCCGCTGATCCTGCTCGCCAAGCCGACCCCGGCCGGTGAACGGGTCTGGGTGTGGCTGCGCCCGGGGCTGTCTCTGCGGGATCTGGAGCAGGACGGGCAGGTGCAGAAGCTCGCTGTGGCGTGCTGGGCCAACGAGGTCCGCGTCATGCGAGCGGGCCGTAAGTACGCCGCGTTCATCCGGCTGGACATCACCCGTCGCGAACCCTTGGCGCACACCGTTGTGTCGCCGCTGCCGGACTACGTCCCCACGGACATCCCGGCCAACGCTCCCACTTCACCGGGCATGCCGCCTGTCGGCCTGGACCTGCCCGACGTGCCCGATCAGCCGGCCACCGCATCGGCTGATGCGCCCCGCCAGCGCAAGCCGCGCAACCCCACCACCACTGCGAGCCCGAACGGGTTCGATCCCTCCGACTACGCGTGAAAGGACCGACCGTCATGGGTCTGGTTATCGGCCGCTCCGGCGGCGTCACCTCCGGAAACTCCCGCCTCTGGTGCCCTGCCTGCGGCAACGAGCAGAACTGGCGCGACATCACCGACGACGGCCGCCGACTCACCGCGACCTGCGGAGACTGCGGCAACACCGTCTGCATCACTCACCGACGCTGACCAACCTGCCGATCGGGCCACCCGCACCCGGGTGACGCCATAAGCCCCCGAACGGACGACATCTAGGGACGGCGCGGGGAACGGCCCCTCACGGGCCACACCACCCGCGCCCTTCCCTCCCCCACCCGCTTTGACACGTAGGTGTCAACCGACCCCGGGAGCCCTGCCATGGACCTCACGGACACCATCGAACTGCCCCCGCAGCCAGACGCGCCGCAGACGGTGCCGGTCGGCGCGGGCCTGTCCATCTTCGACCCGGTCTTTCTCGGCATCGACGAGTTCGGCCACCCGGCCTACCTGCCGATGATCTACCGCAACATCCTCATCGGTGGCGAGCCCGGCGCGGGCAAGTCCAGCCTGTTGAACACCATCGTCGGGCACGCGGCCCTGTGCCCGGACGTCAGGCTGTGCCTGCTCGACGGCAAGCAGGTCGAACTCGGGTTGTGGAAGGACGCCGCCGACGTGTTCGTCGGCCCCGACATCGAACACGCCATCCGCACCCTGCGCCGCGTCCAGGTGGTGATGGACAACCGGTATGCGTTCCTGCTGTCGCACCGTCGCCGGAAGATCGGCCCGAACGACCTGTTCGGTCAGATCCTCGTGGCCTGCGACGAGATCGCCTACTTCTCCGCCACCGCCGGGGACAAGAAGGACCAGGACCTGTTCGCCGCGCTGCTGCGCGACATCGTCGCCCGGGGCCGCGCTGTCGGCATCATCGTCGCCGCCGCGACTCAGCGCCCGTCGTCGGACATCATCCCGCCGTCGCTGCGGGACCTGTTCGCGTGGCGGTTCGCTGGCCGGTGCACCAACGACGTTTCCTCGGACATCGTGCTCGGGCACGGCTGGTACGCCCGCGGCTTCTCCTCCAACAGCATCGACCCGAACAACCAGGGCGAGGGCTACCTCATCGCCGAAGGCGGCATCCCCAACCGCGTGAAGGCCGCCTACATGACCGACGCCGACATCATCCGCGTCGCCGACTACGCCACCTGGACCCGCCGCCGCAGCGGCCTCGCCGCCCCCGCCGACCTGCCAGCAGCGGCATGAGCACCACGACCGCTACCCCAACCCGCGTCCTGGACCTCGTGCTCGTCGGGACCGGCGAGGACATCGCCGCCCTGACCGCCATCGCCCAACACGCGGGCGCCCTGGTCTTCCGCTCCGCACCCGCTCTTGTCAGCGACGGCAGGCAACGGGTGACTCTCCGGCTCCACCTGCACCACCGATAGAAGCGGCCGACAGACCGGCCAAGGCCCTGGAAAAGCTGCCCGGTCTGCCGACCCAACCACCGCCCACGAAAGGACGTGGCCGCCATGAACCCTACCCAAAAGCAGCCCACCATCCCTGGCGCGCTGGCCGACCTGACCCCGGCCGACACCCTGCGCTGCGCCGCCCGCTACCTCGAACTCCGAGGCTGGACCCAGGGCGACCCCTACGAGCTGGCCGAGAACACGGCGTTCCCGCCGGCCTGCACCCTCGGTGCCATCGCCATGGCCGTCCACGGCCGTTCCGCCGCGATCGAGGACCGGTACTTCGGTGACAGTGCCGCCGTCAACCTCTGGGACACCACCGCCACCTGCCTGGCCGACTTCCTCCGCCAGGGCGGGCACTCGACCGAGCCCCACTTCGACAGCCCGGTGTCGGACTCCTACACCGTGATCGTCGCGGACTGGAACGACGACGCCTCCCAAACCCTGCTCGATGTCCTGGACATCCTGCGCGCCTGCGCCGATGACTACGACTGGACCCACGCCACCGAGGACCAGCTCGAAACCTACGCCGAACACGAGTACAGCCAGGAGCGGCTGCCGACCCGCGCCGGGTTCCTCATCTGGCGGGCCGCCCGATGAGCACCGTCTCCGCTCTGCCGACCGGCAACGTTCACGCCGTCCTCGACCGCGCCGCCCTCTACCTGGGCCGCTACGGCTGGACCCCCACCGGCCTCTACGACGCCCACGACGCCTGCCCCGCTAAGTGCGCCTGTCACCGCACCGGCACCTACCCGGCGTCGATCCTCGGCGCGATCCGGGCCGCCGTGTTCGGCCGCCCCCGCTGGTACCTGACCGGCATCACCGACGCCGACCAGCGCACCTACAGCGCCGCCGTCGAGTGGCTCAACACCTACCTCATCGCCGTCGGTCACGCCGGCCTTCACGCCCCGGTCTTCGACTGGGAAACCCTGCCCGGCCGCAAACCGGCCGACGTCATCGAGGCGCTGTGCGCCGCCGCTATCGCCTACCGCCGACACACCATCCGGAGGGCCGCATGAGCACCGCCGCCCACACCCCCGACCTGACACGTACGTGTCAAGACTCCGTCTCCACCGCCGCACTCGTCGGCGCGCTGGAAGCCGCCTGGTCGGCCATCCGCGCCCAGCACTCCGAAGTTCCGGCCGCTGTTCTCGTGGTCGGCTCCGGCTCTCCCACCAAAGCGAACCAGGGCATGAAGTGGGGCCACTTCGCCGCCCTGCGCTGGCAAGCCGGCGACACCCAGCTCCCCGAAATCCTCATCTCCGGTGAAGGACTCTCCCGCGAACCGGAAGCCGTGTTCACCACGCTCCTGCACGAAGCAACCCACGCCCTCGCCGACGTACGAGGCATCCAAGACACCTCCCGACAGGGCCGCTGGCACAACAAGAAGTTCGCCACCCTCGCCGCCGAACTCGGCCTGTCCACCACCAAGGACGACAAGCTCGGCTACTCGCCCTGCACCCTGACCGACCTCACCCGCGCCCGCTACAAGGCCACCATCGCCGGCCTGACTGAGGCGCTGCGGTTCTACCGCCACCCGGAACCGACCGGGGAAGGCAAGACCCGCACGAACAACAACAACGGCGTCTCGTGCGAGTGCGAGTGCCCCCGCAAGCTGCGCATCTCCAAGGCCGCCTTCGAGGAAGGCCCGATCGTCTGCGCCCTGTGCTCGGCGGCGTTCCTGCCCGAGGACATCGACCGCGACACCTACGAACACCCCACCTTCGCCACCGGCAGCGCTCCTGCCGGCGACGACCACGACCAGGACCAGGCCGACGACGACTCGGAGGACCCGATGGTGTTCTACGACCCGACCGGCGAGCGCTACGGCCTGCCGACCTACCCCTTCAAATTCGCCCCCGACGGGCTGCTGACCCGTCGACAACTGCGTACCCGCAACCTGCGCCCCGGCGGCCAAGACCCCGCCGCGCAAATCATGTGGCGTCGCGGAAAGCGCGTCGCCTACCTGTTCCGCCTCGACCTGGCGATGCCCAAGCGCACCGCCACCCCCGCCCAACTGGCGGCCATCGACAAGGCGCTCACCGCGCGGCGTACCTGCCCCGAATGCCAGCAGGTCAAGCCCTACTACATCCCCCGCCGTACCGGCTCCTGCCTCGACTGCACCCCGGAGGTAACCCGATGAACCCCGCACTCGTCTTCGCGGTCATCACCGCCGTCCTGATCCCGGCGCACCAACTCGCCGACCACATCGTGCAAACCGACGCCGACGCGTCCCACAAAGCCGAGCCCGGCTGGACCGGCTGGCGTCACCTCCTGATCCACGTGAGCACCTACCACCTCACGATCGCGGCCATGCTCGCCGTCACCGTCGCCCTGCTCGACCTGCCGGTGTCCGCCCTCGGACTCACCGCCGGCCTGGCCTTCTCGGCCATCACCCACGCGCTCCTGGACCGCCGCTGGACGGTCCGCCTGATCCTGCACGCCACCGGCTCCGCCGCCTTCGCTGACCGACAGACCCCGGTCTGCGGCATGTACCTCGCCGACCAATCCCTTCACTACGCCTGCCTCTGGGTCTCCGCCCTCCTCATTGCCTGCCTCTGACCGGAAGGACACCGTCATGCACCGCTACATGATCTCGTTCACCTACACGGCCCCTCAGGGCATCGGCTTCATGTCCGTCGAATGGCCCTGCAAGCGGCACATCCGCTCCATGGCCGACATCATCAAAATCACGAACGACCTGCGTAGCAACGGCTACATCGAGGCAGTCGTCCTCAGCTTCTCCCTCTTCGCTGACCCAGCCCCCGCCAGCAAGGCGGCGTCATGACGACGCCTACGCCCAAGTCCCCGTTCATCGCACGTCTCCAGGACGGCGTCCTGGTCCTCATCGTGCTGCTCGTCGGTGCCATGGCTGGTGCCGCCTCGTTCAACCACGTCCACGACTGGACCATCAGCAACAGCCCGACCGGAACCGCCGACTGGTTCGGCTGGGCCAACGCGGTCATCACCGAACTCATCCCGATCGCCGCAATGATCGTCATCATCCGCCGCCGCAAGACCAGCGGCCCGATCGGCTATCCGATGTTCCTGCTCATCGCCGCCGTCGGACTGTCCCTGACCGCACAGTTGGCCGTCGCCAAGCCGACCGTCTTCGGCTGGATGGTCTCCGCGCTGCCCGCGCTGGCCTTCTTCGCCCTGTCCAAGCTCGTCTTCACCGCAACCCGGCCCACCAACCATGTCTCGGCACCCGTGCCGGCCACCTCCGCCCCGGCGTCGTCACCCGACATCACCGCCGACGCGAAGGTCAGCCCGGCAGCCGCGACCACCCCGGCCACCGCACCCATCGAAGAGATCACAACCGACGAGCCCGCGATTCCGGCGAAGAAGAACACCCCCGCGATCGCAGCACCGCAGACCACTCCGACCGAGGACATCCCGGCCCCGGCGACCGCGCCGGCTGCACTCGCCAATCCAGCGGTCAAGCCCGCCCCGGCAATGCTGTCCAACGCCCGCATCGTCGCCACGGCCCACGAGAAGGCTCACGGTGAACCCATCACGCCGGGCCAACTCGCTGTGCGACTGCGCGTCCCCACCCAAACGGCCGCCGACATCCTGACGGCCCTCACCACCCAACCGACCATCAACGACAAGCACCACAACGGCACCGCTGTTGGAGCCACTGCGTGACCTCCTCGACGCTGCCTCTCGCGCCCGAAACCACCACGGTTTCGGGCACGGGAGCCTCCGCTGTAGCAGGAAACGACTACTGGCCCTGGGCCACACCCACCCGCACCACCGGCAACCTGACCGCTGACGGGTGGGTACGCGGGCACGACCCCCGCACCGTCGTCTCCGGTCGCGCTCGCGCCCAGGACCCGGACTACCCGGAATGGCTCGGCCACGTCCGCGCGGCCTCGGCGTGCAAGCACCCGATCCGGCTGGCCGGGCAGATCCACGTCAACGACGCCGACGGCAACCGGATGGCGACCGTCGACACCGAGGACATGCCCGACGGGGCGATCTACACGCCCTGCGGCAACCGCCGCGCCAACGTCTGCCCGTCCTGCGCCGAGTTGTACCGCCGCGACACCTACCACCTGATCAAAGCCGGGCTCCAGGGCGACCGGTGGGGACTACCCCCGCTCAACGAGCACATCGCCATCTTCCTGACCGCCACCGCCCCATCGTTCGGACCGGTGCACCACCGGGTCGTGAAGGTCCACGCGGCGGACTGCCGCAAGAAGGACGGCTGCACCTGCCGGCCCTCGGCGTGCCACCCCTTCGGCCGGACCTGCCCCCACGGGGCCGAGCTGCGCTGCGGGCAACGCCACAAGGCCGCAGACACCCACCTCGGGCAGCCGTTGTGCCTGGACTGCTACGACCATGCCGGCCAGGTCGTGTGGAACCACGAAGCACCCGAATTGTGGCGCCGCACCATCCAACAAGCCGACCGGGAGCTACGCCGCCTCGGCCGCACCCACGGCGTCGACCTGCGTCGCCGCTACATCAAGGTCTACGAATTCCAGGTACGCGGCGTCATCCACTACCACGCCCTGATCCGCCTCGACGGCTACAACCCCGACTGCCCTGAGGCGATCGTCCCCCCGCCGGCCGCCATCACCCGGGACATGTTCGAGCAAGCCGTCCGGGCCGCATTCGTCAAGACGGCCTACACCTCCGTGCCGCATCCGGCCAACGGCGGGCAGGGCTGGCACATCGCGTGGGGTGGCAAAGGGCTGGACCTCAAGCATGTCAACGCCCCCGGCACTGACGTCAGCCTCGCCCAGATCACCGGGTACATCGCCAAGTACGTCACCAAAAGCACCGAGGTAACCGGCCTGAGCCTGCGCCGCGTCGACGACCTCTCCGTCGAAATCCACGGCGACCCGGGCACCCACCTCGGGCGGCTCATCCGCGCCTGCTGGGACCTCGGGGAGCACCCCGACTACGCCCGACTGCGGCGCTGGGCGCACCAGTTCGGGTACGGCGGACACATTGCCACCAAGAGCCGCGCCTTCTCCGTCACCCTCGGCTTCCTGCGCCTCCAGCGCACCATCTGGCGGCGCACCGAGGGCCACCCGCACACCTGGGACGACGAGCAAACCGAGCGGGTCATCTACGAACTCGGCTATCAGGCAACCGGCTGGATCACCACCGGAGACGCCCTGCTCGCCAACACCGCCGCCATGGCCCGCGCACAACACCTGGCCGGCATCGACGCCCTGGCCGACGAACTCGCCGCCGCTCGCGCGGTCCAACCCCTGGCCGCTTGACACGTACGTGTCAACGCCCGTGAAGCCGTTCCTTGACAACTCCACAGCGCAAGCAACACCCCACCCACTCGACACCGGAAGGAGCACGCCGTGCCCACACGTCCCCGCCCCCTGGTCGCTGTCCGACTCATCGGCCCGACCGCCACCGTCACCGCCCACGCAGCCACCATCGCGGCCCAACTCACCGCCCACTACGGCCGCGAGCGGGTCACCTGCCGCACCAGCACCCGACCCGCCGGCTACAGCGGCGAAAGCCGCACCTACATCACCATCACCCGGAAGGAGCCACGATGACCGCACCGCCTACACCCGAACCGCTCTGGGAGATCGAAGATGTCTCCGCTTACCTGCGGGTGCCAGTGCAGACGCTCTATCAGTGGCGCAAACGCAAGTACGGCCCACCCGCCGCCCGGGTTGGCCGCCATCTGCGCTACGACCCGGCGTCGGTGCGCGCCTGGTTCACCGACCAGTCCAAGGTGGCCTGACATGGCTCACATCGTTGACCGCTGGTATAAGACGGTTGTCGGACCGGATGGGAAGTCCCGGCAGGAACCAAAGCCAGAGTGCGGGCAGGGAATGCGCTACCGCGTTCGGTACCTCGCCCCTGACGGCAAAGAGAAATCGCAGTCATTCCCCGACAAGAAGAAGCGCGACGCGCAGGCTTTCCTCGCCAACGTCCAGGCCGACATCCTCAAGGGCACCTACGTCGACCCCGACGCCGGCCGAACGACCTTCAAGCAGTACGCCGACGAATGGCTCGCTGCCGCGACCACCGACGTGCTCACCCGCGACCGCATCGAATACGAACTCCGCCTGCACGTGTACCCAGTCATCGGGCACAAGCCGATCGCGTCCATCCAGCCGACGACGATCCGGGAGTGGGCACGGAAGATCCAAGAGAAAGGGCTGTCGGTCGGTTACCGCCGGGTCCTCTTCACCGACGTGTCGATGATTCTCAACGCGGCGGTGGACGACAAGAAGATCGTCAGCAACCCGTTCGCGGTCAAGAGCATTCGCAGGCCGAAACCCGCTCCGACCAAGGTGGTGCCATGGCCGGTCACCCGGTTGACTGCGTTTCGAAAGAACGTGCGTCCCCGGTACCGGATCGCGGTGGACCTGGGCGCGGGATGCGGTCTACGGCAAGGGGAGATATTCGCGGTCAGCCCCGGGGACCTCGACCCGACCCGTCCGGTCCTGCAAATCACTCGGCAGATCAAGTTGGTTCGGGGTTCGCTGATCTTCGCCCCGCCGAAGGGTGGCAAGTCCCGCGAGGTCCCGTTGCCCGACTCGGTGGCCGCCAGGCTCAAGCAACATGCGCAAGATTGCCCGCCGGTCCCGGTGACCCTGCCGTGGGAGACGCTGACCGGCGAGCCGCGAACCGTCGAGCTGTACCTGACGACACCCGCCGGTCTGGCGCTGTCCCGCTCGATGTTCAACTCAGGTGTCTGGAAGCCCGCGATCCGTGCGACCGGGATTCCCGACGACCGACACAACGGGATGCACGTCCTGCGCCACACCTACGCCTCGGTCCTCCTGGATGCTGGGGAGAGCATCAAGGCTCTGTCGGCCTACCTGGGCCACGCGGACCCGGGCTTCACCCTCCGGACCTACACCCACCTACTGCCGGCCAGCGAGGATCGCACCCGCCGGGCCATCGACAAGGCACTCAGTGAGGACCAGGCCGGCAGCGATGCTCCGCAAGCCCTTGACGGCCTGGACACGGCATGATCATGGCTAATCGGCCCTGCCAGCAGCCGGATACGCAGGTCAGAGGCTGTGTCGTTCTTACTTCCAGCGGAAGTGGACGAAGAGGCGGCCGAAGTTTTTCGAGTCCTTCTCCACCCGATGGTAGAGCTGCTTGACGTCCTTCTGGTCGAGGAACCGCAGCACCCGCTTCTTGAGCTGGCCGGACCCCTTGCCGGGGATGATCTCGACGAGGGTGGCCTTCTTCGCCACCGCCTCGTCCATGATCCCGCGCAACGCCCGGTCGATGTCCTGGCCCTTGTTGAAGATCTCGTGCAGGTCCAGCTTGAGCTTCATGCCGCAGCCCCCGGCCGGTCAGGTCCCATGTCCGCCATCCTAGGCACGCCCGCCGGCCCGCCAACCGGGCGACGGAAGGGGCGGCCCCGAAGGACCGCCCCTGTCACGTCACGCCGCACGGTCAGCGCCTGCCGCCGAGGCGGGTTTCCACCCGCTCCAGCGCGGTCCGGTAGTCGTCGTTGGCCGCGTACATCGCGGCGGCGATCCGCAGGTGCCGCAGCGCGTCGGTGTGTCGGTTCAGCCGCTCCAGCGTCCGGCCGAGCACGTGGTGCGCGTAGTGGTCGCTCGGGTCCCGTTCGACCAGCTCGCGCAGGTGCTCCTCGGCCCGGTTGAGCTGGGCCGACTGGAAGTACGCCCGGGCCAGCAGCTGCCGGACCGCCGCGTTGCTGGGTTCGGCGTCGATGATCGGCTCCAGCAGTCGGGCTGCCCCGCTGGGGTCACCGGTTTCGAAGAACATGGTCGCCCGCCGGTAGTCCGCCAGAAGATCCATCTGCCACCTCCTCGGGTCGCACCGTCACCTGTTCCGACGCTGGCACAACACCGGGCGTTTGGCGACTGTTCCCGGGGTCGAGATCGGGTCAGTTCGGGCCGCCGACGGGCGCCGAAGGGTCAGGTGCGGGCGCCCCGGCGTCCGGCGGACAGTTCCCAGGCGCGGACACCGCCGACAATTCCGGCCGTGTTCGGCACCACCACCACGTCGTCGCCCATCCGGGTCAGCTGCTCGGGCCGGATCAGTCGGGAGTTGCCCCCGCCCAGGTAGAGCCGGTCCCAGCGGAACACCGGGCGGAGCCCGTCCACCACCTGCCGGATCCGTCGGGACCAGAAGGCGTCGCCGAGCCGCCGTCGTTCCGGCTCGCCGACGTACGTGTCGTAGGTGGTGCCCCAGCGCACCGGAGCGTGCGACAGCTCCAGGTGCGGTGCGAGCACCCCGCCGTCGAAGAGCGCGCTGCCCAGCCCCGTCCCCAGGGTCAGCACCAGCTCGCAGCCGGTGCCGGCGACCACTCCGGCGCCGTGCACCTCGGCGTCGTTGAGCACCAGCGCCGGCACCCCGAACGCGTCGGCCAGCGCGCCCCGCGCGTCCCAGCCGGACCACTCGGCGAGCAGGTCCGGGTCGACCCGGGTGCGGGGGCCGTTGCGGGTCACGTAGTGCGGCGTGCTCACGACCACTCCGTGCCGGATCATCCCGGGTACGCCGACCGTGAGCCGGTCCGCCGTTGGCAGGCGCCCGCCCAGATCCAGCAGGGTCCGGACAAACAGCGCAGGCGGCAACGGGTACGGGGTGGGCACCCGCAACGGCCGGGCCCGCATCGTTCCCGCCTCGTCGAGCACGGACGCCTTGATGCCCCCGCCGCCACAGTCGATCGCCAGTGTGGTCACCACGTCGTTGAGTCTGCCCGCTGCCGGCCGGTCGTATGCGGGGGGCCGGATAGGCTGCCGTCCTGATGAGCGCCACGATGATCGTCAAGGACCTGGCCGCCGGGCACGGCGACCGCCCGCTGTTCGCCGGATTGGACCTGGTGGTCGCCCCCGGCGACGTGGTCGGGCTGGTCGGGCCGAACGGGGCCGGCAAATCGACGCTGCTGCGTACCCTCGCCGGGTTGTTGCCGGTCGAGGCCGGCAGCGTGCGGCTCAGCCCGCCCACCGCGAGCGTCGGCCACCTGCCGCAGGAGCCGGAACGGCGACCGGGCGAGACGGTACGCGACTTCCTGGCCCGCCGGACCGGGGTGACCGCCGCGCAGGCGGCGTTGGACGCGGCGACCGAGGCGCTGACCGCCGGGGCGGCGGGCGCCGACGACGCGTACGGCGACGCGCTGGAGCGCTGGCTCGCCCTGGGCGGCGCGGACCTGGACGAACGCGCCGAGCAGGTGAGCGCCGACCTGGGGCTCGCGGTCGACCTGGACCACCCGACGACCGGGCTCTCCGGCGGCCAGGCGGCCCGGGCCGGGCTCGCGTCGCTGCTGCTCAGCCGGTACGACGTGTTCCTGCTCGACGAGCCGACCAACGACCTGGACCTGGCCGGGTTGGAGCGGCTGGAGGAGTTCGTCACCGGGCTGCGCGCCGGCACGGTGCTGGTCAGCCACGACCGGGAGTTCCTCACCCGCACGGTGACCCGGGTGCTGGAGCTGGACCTGGCGCAGCAGCAGGTCAACCACTACGGCGGCGGCTACGCGGCCTACCTGGAGGAGCGCGAGGTGGCGCGGCGGCACGCCCGCGCGGACTTCGAGGAGTACGCCGACACCAAGGCCGGGCTGGAGGCTCGGGCCCGCACCCAGCGTGGCTGGATGGAGAAGGGGGTGCGGAACGCCCGCCGCAAGGCCACCGACAACGACAAGATCGGCCGCAAGTTCCGGAGCGAGTCGAGCGAGAAGCAGGCCGCCAAGGCCAAGCAGACCGAACGGCTGATCGAACGGCTCGACGTGGTCGAGGAGCCCCGCAAGGAGTGGGAGCTGCGGATGGAGATCGCCGCCGCGCCCCGCGCCGGCGCCGTCGTGGCCACGCTGCGCGGAGCGGTGGTACGCCGGGGTGGCTTCACCCTCGGCCCGGTCGACCTCCAGATCGACTGGGCGGACCGGGTCGCGGTGACCGGTGCGAACGGTTCGGGCAAGTCCACCCTGTTGGCCGCGCTGCTGGGCCGGCTGCCGCTGGACGCCGGCACCGCCTCGCTCGGGCCCGGCGTGGTGGTCGGCGAGGTGGACCAGGCCCGCGGGCTGTTCCTCGGCGACGTGCCGCTGATCGACGCGTTCGAGGCGGCCGTACCCCACCTGTCGCCGGCGGACGCGCGGACCCTGCTGGCCAAGTTCGGCCTGCGGGCGGCGCACGTGCCCCGACCGGCGGCCACCCTCTCCCCCGGTGAGCGGACCCGGGCCGCGCTGGCCCTGCTCCAGGGCCGTGGGGTCAACCTGCTGGTGCTGGACGAGCCCACCAACCACCTGGACCTGCCCGCCATCGAGCAGCTCGAGTCGGCGCTGGCCAGCTACCCCGGAACGCTGCTGCTGGTCACTCACGACCGGCGGATGCTGGCCGCTATCGAGACCAACCGGCGGCTCCGCGTCGACGGCGGGCGGATCGCCGAGGATTGATCCGTGCCCGTGGGCCGGCGCGGGGTGAGAATGACGGCATGCTCAAGTGGGAGTACGCCCTGCTGGTCCGCCGCCGCCAGGCCGCGACCAACGACCTCGGCTGGGAGGTCGTCTTCGTCTGGTACGGCCCGGACGGCTCGATGGTCGACGTGACGCCGTACGGCGACACCGCGCTGGCCCACCTGAACCGGGCCGGTGACCAGGGCTGGGAGTTGGTCGCGATGAGCGAGGACCCGTCCCTGCCCGGCAACCACGAACTGCACCGCTACCACCTCAAGCGGCCGAAGCCCGCCGACCCGCCGCCTCGCCAGCGGATGCGCGGGGGCCGCCGCACCCTCTCCGGCTGACCGGGGGCGCCGAGCCGACTGCGGTGGCATGGGCCGAGTTGGTCGTTCGCCGCTCGGCCCCGTGCCCGGGCGGAGCCGATGTCTCCGTTGAGCGTGATGCCGCAGAGTCATTTTGATGTCTGTGTGGCATCAAGATGACTGCGGTCCTGCCCCGCATCCTGCGACATCCCCATCGGTGGGCCGCACACGAGTCGGCAACGAGGCGGACGAGTGGGGCATACCGGGCGCGATTGCGGGTATCGCGCGGCGGGAGGTGGCCCGAATGGTCGCTTTGGCACAGACTCCGCCCTCGGCCGACCGGCTGCGGGCGATCGACGAATTCCTCGGTCAGGCATGGGCGGACCAGGTCCGCCACGACGATCGTTTGCGGGACCTGGCGGTCGAGGTGCGGTTCGACCGGGGGGTGGCCCATCTGAGCGGCGACGTGGCCGAGCCCGCTCAGCTACGGCTGGTGCGGGACCTGGTGGGGCGGCTGGCCGGTGTCTACGGCGTCTGGTGCCGCGTCGGCATCGGCGGGCGGGCGCCGGTGATCGTGGACCTTGGTTGTGGGCCGACCAAGCAGTGGTCGAGCAACCTGGGGCTGGACATCTACCCCGCCCCCGGCGTGGACGCCGTCGCTGACCTGTCCGGCTCACTGCCGCTCGCCGACAACTCGGTGGACGTCCTCTTCGCGGTGCACATCCTGGAGCACCTGATCGACTTCCTGCCGCTTGTCGACGAGTGTCACCGGGTCCTCCGCCCCGGTGGGGTGCTGCACGTGATGAGCCCCTGGTGGGGGCACGTGAACGCGGTGGCCGACCCGACCCACGTCCGGCTGATGGACGTGCAGACGTTCAAGGGGATCTGCCAGGGCCGTCCACCGGGCCGCCCGCGGTGGTATCCCCTGCACGCCGGCTGCGACGGCGCCTCGATCTTCGCCGACCTGACTCCACTCCAACCGGACGTCGATACCGCCCCAAAATCCCACCTGGCCCGCTTCTTCGACTGACCGGCCCGGTACTGGTTACGGGGTCTGGGTGGATTCGCGGAGTTCCAGGCGGTACGGGGCAGAAAGCTCCTTCGCCGGGGCGGCGCGGTCGCCGTCCAGGCGGTTGGCCAGGAGTTCGACGGCAAGTTGGGCGATGCGCGCCTTGTCCGGGGCGACGGTGCTGAGGGTGGGGATGGAGAACCGGCCGTCCTCGATGTCGTCGAAGCCGACCACCGCCACGTCCTCGGGCACCCGCAGACCGGCCTCGTGCAGGACACGCAGGGCACCCAGGGCAAGCGTGTCGTTGAAGCAGAAGACGGCGTCGGGGCGTACGCCGGAGGTGAGCAGGCCCTGCATGGCGGCCGCGCCGTCGGCGCGGTGCCAGGCCGACGCGGGCGCCACCAGGGTTTCGTCGTAGTCGAGCCCGGCGGCGCGCAGCGCGTCGGCGTATCCGGCCAGACGCAGCCGGGCGCTGGCTCCCTCGTCGGTGCGCTGGGAGCCGATGGCCGCGATCCGGCGGTGGCCGAGCTGGATCAGGTGATCGGTGATCTCCCGGGCGGCGGTCACGTTGTCGATCACCACGCGATCGGCGGGGCCGTGTTCGACCCGCTCGCCGAGCAGCACCATGGGCGTGCCGTCCAGGCCGGCCAGGTCCTCCGCGGTGAGCGCCAACGGGCTGAAGATGAGCCCGTCGATCAGGTGATCGGTGATGCCGGAGGCCACCACCCGTTCCTGCTCCCGCCGACCGCCGGTCTGGTCGATCAGCACCGTCCAGCCGTAGGCGGCGGCGGCGGTGACCACGTAGCGGGCCAGTTCTGCGAAGTACGGGATGTCCAGTTCCGGGACGGCCAAGGCGATCACGCCGGTGCGGCCCTTGCGCAGGTGGCGGGCCGAGAGGTTGGGCCGGTAGTTGAGTTCGGCGATCGCCTTTTCGACTCGGGCGCGGGTGTCCGGCCGAACGTGCACGTAACCGTTGACGACGTTGGAGACGGTCTTCACCGACACCCCGGCCCGTTCGGCCACGTCCTTGAGCCTTTGTCGCACTCCGAAACCTCCCCGATGTAACACTCCGCACCCTACCGCCTCAGCAACCCTTTACAACGTTGCCTACAACGTTGTAGAACGATGGACACCGGGTGAACGGTGAGCGCGCTCACCCGGGCATCGGCACGAGGAAAGGTGACACCCCCTTGCGGACCGCGCAGCTGACGATCGACCCGGCCTTCTCCATCGGCCCGGCCGACCGACGCCTCTTCGGCTCATTCGTCGAGCACATGGGGCGGTGTGTCTACGGCGGCATCTACGAGCCCGGCCACCCCACCGCCGACTCCCGCGGCCTGCGCCGCGACGTGCTGGACCTCACCCGTGAGCTGGGCGTCTCGGTCGTCCGCTACCCGGGCGGCAACTTCGTCTCCGGCTACCGCTGGGAGGACGGGGTCGGCCCGGTCGGTGACCGGCCGCGCCGGCTCGACCTGGCCTGGAAGACGATCGAGACCAACGCGTTCGGGCTGGACGAGTTCATGACGTGGGCCGCCGAGGCCGGCGTCGAACCGATGATGGCGGTCAACCTCGGCACGCGGGGCGTCCAGGAGGCACTGGACCTGCTGGAGTACGCCAACCACCCGGGCGGCACCGAGTTCTCCGACCTGCGGCGCAAGCACGGCGCCGAGGACCCGTACGGCGTGCGGCTGTGGTGCCTGGGCAACGAGATGGACGGCCCGTGGCAGGTC
The DNA here is from genome assembly GCF_022229015.1 of Micromonospora foliorum. Lineage (GTDB taxonomy): Bacteria > Actinomycetota > Actinomycetes > Mycobacteriales > Micromonosporaceae > Micromonospora > Micromonospora foliorum. The sequence continues at coordinate 12,927 of NZ_JAKKFF010000015.1, read as the reverse complement.
GGCCACAAGACCGCCGACGAGTACGGCCGCCTCGCCGCGGAGGCCGCCCGCGCCATGAAGATGATCGACCCGTCGATCAGCCTGATCGCCTGCGGCAGCTCCAACCGGCGGATGCCCACCTTCGCCTCCTGGGAGGCGACGGTGCTGGAGCACACCTACGAGCACGTCGACTACATCTCGGCGCACACCTACTACGACCCGTCCGACGGCGACCAGGCCAGCATCCTGGCGTCGGCCGTCGACATGGACAATTTCATCACCGAGGTCGTCGCGACCGCCGACCACGTGGCCGCCAAGCAGCGGCACAAGCGCAAGCTGAAGATCTCCTTCGACGAGTGGAATGTCTGGTACGAGTCACGCCTCCAGGCCGACCTGGACCGGCGCGGCTGGGTCGAGGCTCCGGCGCTGATCGAGGACGACTTCACCGCCGTCGACGCGGTGGTCGTCGGGGACCTGCTGATCACCCTGCTGCGCCACGCGGACCGGGTCGGTGTGGCAGCCCAGGCGCAACTGGCCAACGTGATCGCGCCGATCCGCACCCGCAACGGTGGCCCCGCCTGGCGGCAGAGCATCTTCCACCCGTTCGCACTGACCGCGCGGTACGCCCGAGGCACCGTGCTGCGCACCGACCCGGTGTCGCCGCGCTACGACACGAAGAAGTACGGGGACGTGCCGGTGCTCGACACCGTCGCCCTGCACGACGAGGAGACCGGCGAGTTGACCGTTTTCGCGGTCAACCGCGACCAGACGGACCTCGCATTGGACATCGATTTGCGCGGTCTGCCAGGACTGTCCGGTTATTCCTTCCAGAGCATCGCTGCCGGGTCTGACCCGTCCGCGACGAACACCGAGGCCGAGCCCGACCGGGTGACGCCGCGGGATCTGCCCACCCCCACCCCTGACGGCGGCCGGTGCACCGTACGCCTGCCCGCCGTGTCCTGGAGCGTGCTCCGCTTCGGCCCGATCAGCGCCTGATGTCGCACCGGTCTTGAGCAGGCACAATTCATCCCGTCCCCCTTCAAGGAGAGATAAAGCATGATCCAGAACGACATGAGCCGGCGTCGCCTGCTCGGCCTCGGTCTCGGACTCGGCGCTGCGGCTTCGCTGACCCTCGCGGGCTGCGGCGGCGATGACAGCGCCTCCGGGCCGGCCGCCGGCAACGGGGGCAAGGAGTACACCGGCCCCAAGGTGGACCTGAAGCTGTGGAACGGCTTCACCGGCGGTGACGGCGAGATCTTCAAGACGCTGGTCAACCAGTTCAACACCGAGCACAAGAACATCGCCGTGTCGGTGGCCACGTACCAGTGGGAGGACTACTACAACAAGCTCCCCGGCGCGGCCTCCAGCGGCAACGGCCCGGACATCGCGGTCATGCACATGGACCAGCTCGCCACCTTCGCCGCCCGCGGTGTGATCACCGAGCTGGACGACGTGGCCAAGAATCTGGAGCTCGCCGAGGGCGACTTCGCCCCCACGGTGTGGAAGGGCGGGCTCTACAACAACAAGCGGTACGGCATCCCGCTGGACATGCACCCGCTGGGCTTCTACTACAACAAGACCGTCATGCAGAAGGCCGGCCTGGACCCGAACAAGCCGCCGACGACCAAGGACGATTACGTCGCCGCGCTGACCGAGCTGAAGAAGGCTGGCATCCAGGGCTTCTGGGTCAGCCCGTTCCAGTTCACCGGCGGCATGACTTTCTACTCGCTGCTCAACCAGTGGGGCGCCACCCTGTTCGACGCGGACGTGGCCAAGGCCACCTTCAACTCGGACCCGGCGGTCGAGGCGTGCACCTGGTTGGTCGACATGATCAAGCAGGGCTTCTCGCCGGCCAACGTCGGTCAGGACGCCGACTACCTGTCGTTCAAGAGCGGCAAGAACGCCTTCACCTGGAACGGCATCTGGCAGATCAACGACCTGAAGAAGAGCCCCGAGGTGCAGTGGGGCGTCGCTCCGCTCCCGCAGATCGGCAGCAAGCCGGCCGCGTGGGCCAACTCGCACAACTTCACCATCGTCAAGCAGCGGGCCAACGACGCCAACAAGGTCTCCGGCGCCAAGGTCTTCATCAACTGGCTCAGCGAGCACTCGCTGGACTGGGCGAAGGGCGGCCAGGTGCCGGCCCGTAAGGCCGTCCGCGAGGGCGCCGAGTTCAAGGCGCTGCCGGAGATCTCGTCGCTCGCCCCCGAGCTGGAGTACGCGGCGTTCCCGCCGGCGGCCCCGGGTCTCGGCGAGGTCATGACCACCTTCTACAACTCCTTCAACGAGGCCGCGCTGGGCAAGAAGTCGCCCAAGCAGGCGCTGGACGACGGTGTGGCCAAGGCCAACAAGCAGCTCGAGGACAACCGCAAGAAGTACGGGAGCTGATACCCCGTGGCGGACGTGATCGAGGTCGGGGCGGCGCGCGGTGACGCGCCGCCCCCGGCGGCCAACGCAGCCCGCCGGGCCGCCTCGGCGGGTCGGACCAGACGGGCGACGCCGTATCTGTTCCTCGCCCCCTACCTGGTCCTGTTCGGGGTGTTCGGCCTGCTGCCGATCATCCTCGGCCTCTGGCTGAGCGTGCACCAGTGGGACTTCCAGCTGCCCAATCGGCCGTTCGTCGGGTTCGACAACTACAAGCAGCTCTTCTCCAGCGACTCCGCCGTCTACGGCGACTGGTGGCAGAGCATCCGGGCCACCGCGATCTTCACGGTGCTGTCGGTGCCGCTGCTTGTGGTCGTACCGCTGGGGTTGGCACTGCTACTCAACCGCTCCTTCCCGGGCCGGACGTTCTTCCGGGCGATCTACTTCGCGCCGTACGTGCTGGGTGTCGCGGTGATCGGCCTGCTCTGGCGGTTCCTGCTCGACGCCAACCTGGGCCTGGTCAACCGGCTCCTCGGCGCGGTCGGGTTGCCGTCGGACACCCCCTGGGTGACGAACATGCCGTGGGCGTGGATCTCGCTGGTCGGGGTGACCGTCTGGTGGACGTCCGGCTTCAACGCGGTGATCTACCTGGCCGGTCTCCAGGACATCTCGCCGGAGCTGTACGAGGCGGCCCGGATGGACGGCGCGAACGCGTGGCAGCGGTTCCGCAACGTCACCCTGCCCGGGCTGCGGCCGGTGCTGCTCTTCGTGATCACGACGACCGTGCTCGCCTCGGCGAACATGTTCGGTCAGTCGTTCCTGATCACCCAGGGGACGCCCGGCACGGAGACCCGCACGGTGGTGTGGTTCATCGTCGAGGAGGGCCTGCGGAACAACAACGCCGGTCGTGCCGCCGCGATGAGCATCGTGTTCGCCCTGCTGCTGGCGGTCGTGAGCATCGCCAACTTCCGCCTCTTCCGCTACAAGGAAGACTGAGGGGACCGCCATGACGACGCCCACGCCGACCACCGACGGCTCCACACCGGGGCTGCGCCGGGTCGGGCTCTACGCCACCCTGGTCGCCCTGGCCCTGATCTTCCTGGTCCCGCTGGTGTGGATGGTCATCACCTCGCTGAAGACCTACACCGCCGCCCAGCAGATCCCACCGAGCTGGCTGCCGAACCCGCTCGCCGGTTACGGCTACGAGCAGATCCTCAACAACTCGGCGAACCCGGTGCTGCGTTGGTTCCTCAACAGCATGCTGGCCGCCACGCTGCACTCGGCGTTGGTGCTGGTGACCGCCTCGTTGGCCGCGTACTCCCTGGCCCGGCTGCGGTTCCGCGGTCGCGGGGTGACCTTCGCCCTGATCGTCGGGACGCTGTTCATCCCGCCGACCTCGCTGATCATCCCGAACTTCCTGATCGTCGACCAGCTCAACTGGATCGACACCCTCGCCGTGGTGGTGGTGCCCGGCGCGGCCAGCGCGTTCGGGGTGTTCTTCCTGCGGCAGTTCTTCCTCTCGCTCCCGAACGAGTTGGAGGAGGCGGCCACGCTCGACGGCGCCAACCAGTGGCAGATCTTCTACAAGGTGGTGCTGCCGCTGTCCAGGCCGGCGCTGGCCACCCTGGCCGTGCTGTCGTTCCTCACCAACTGGAACGACTTCCTCTGGCCGATCTTCGTGCTGTTCAGCCCGGATCAGCTCACCCTGCCGCCGGGCCTGGGCCTGCTCCAGGGCTCATACGTCACCGACTACCCGGTGATCATGGCGGGCGCGGTGCTGGCCAGCCTGCCGGTGCTGATCCTCTTCGTGCTGGCCCAGCGGCACATCATCCAGGGTGTCTCCCGCAGCGGTCTGAAGGGATGACGCGTACGACCGCCCGGCGACGTGGCGCGGCGGCGATCGTTCTCGCCGCCGCGTTGCTCGTTGCGGGCTGCTCGGACGACACCGAACCCACCCCCACCACGAGCAGCGGGAGCGACCCCAGCATGTTCACCAACCCTGTCGTGAAGACGGACGCCCCGGACCCGCAGGCGATCCAGGTGGGCGACACCTGGTACCTGTTCCACACCAACTCCGGCGGCCGCAACGTCCCGGTGCTCACCTCGACCGACCTGGTCGACTGGGCCGAGGCCGGGGACGCCCTGCCGGCGCTGCCGGACTGGGCGGACGCTGGTAAGACCTGGGCGCCGGAGGCGATCCAGCTCGCGCCGGACCGCTTCCTGCTCTACTACACCGTCGCCGGCCGGGAGTCGGGGCGGCAGTGCGTCGGGCGGGCGGTGGCCAGCGCACCGGAGGGGCCGTACCGGGACGAGGCGGCCGGCCCGCTGATCTGCCATGCAGACCTTGGTGGGGCGATCGACGCCAGCCCGTACCGGGACACCGACGGCAGCCTGTGGCTGCTGTGGAAGAACGACGGCAACGCGATCGGGGTGGACACCTGGCTCTGGTCGCAGCGCCTCGCCGACGACGGCCTGACCCTCGTCGGCGAGCCGACAAAGCTGCTGAAGCAGACCGAACCGTGGGAGGGCACCCTGATCGAGGGGCCGTTCTTCCACCGTCAGGACGGCCGGCTGCTGCTCTTCTTCGCCGCCAACGCGTACGACCGGGCGGAGTACGCCGAGGGCTACGCGGTCTGCGAGAGCCCGACCGGCCCGTGTGTGAAGGCCGCCGAGAACCCGATCCTGAAGGGCAACGAGGCCGCCTCCGGCCCCGGCCACGCGTCGATGGTGGTCAAGGACGGCCGGACCTGGCTGCTGTACCACGCCTGGCCGCCCGGCCAGGAGGGCAGCACCGACCCGGGTCGGCAGGTGTGGCTCGATGAGGTGACCTGGGTCGACGGCAAGCCGGTCGTCAAGGGCCCGACGGCCACGCCGCAGCCCCGCCCCTGAGCTGATCGTGCGGAAGGGCCCCGGAAACAGGGCCCTTCCGCAGGTGTCGGTCAGGCGGTCGGCTCGCGGGGCGACGGGGCGACGGCGGGCTCGTGCTGGGCCAGCCGGTTGCGGCGGTGGCCGTAGCCGAAGTAGATCAACGCGCCGAGCAGCATCCAGGCCAGGAACCGCAGCCAGGTCTCCACCGACAGGTTGAGCATCAGGTAGAAGCAGGCCAGCGCCGAGACGATCGGCAGCACCGGTGAGAACGGCACCCGGAACGGCCGCTCCAGGTCCGGCCGCTTGCGGCGCAGGATCGGCACCGCCACCGACACGAGGACGAACGCGCAGAGCGCGCCGATGCTGACCAGGTCGGCCAGCGCGGACAGCGGCAGGAAGCCGGCCAGCAGCGCGACCGCCACCGTCATGATCGCCGAGATCCGGTACGGGGTGCCCCAGCGCGGGTGCACCTTCGCGATCGAGGGCGGGATCAACCCGTCCCGGGCGATGGCGAAGCCGATCCGGCCCATTGCCACCAGGTCGACCAGGATGACGCTGGTCAGGCCCGCGACCGCGGCGATGGAGACCAGTATGGCCGCCCAGCCCGCGCCGACCGACTCGAAGGCCGACGCGATCGGGGCGCCCCGGTCGATCTCGGTGTACGGCACCATCCCGACCACCACCAGCGAGACGCCGATGTAGAGCACGGTGGAGATCAGCAGCGTGCCGAGCAGACCCAGGGTGAGGTCCCGCTTGGGCTTCCTCGTCTCCTCGCCCAGGTTGGCCACGGCCTCGAAGCCGGTGTACGCGAAGAAGACCACGGCGGCGGCGCTGAGCACCCCGACGAAGCCGAAGACCGACGGCTCCAGCCCGAAGAGCGCCTGCGTGACCGGTTGCTTGATGCCGTCGTCGCCGCCACCGGCGGGCTCGGCCGGCGGGATGAACGGGGTGAGGTTGGCGGCCTTGACGAAGAACAGCCCGGCGACCACCACGAAGACGCAGATGGCCACCTTGACCAGCACCAGCAGGTTGGTGATCCGGGCGGACTCCCGAATGCCGACGATCGCCACGATGCCGAGGATCAGCACGATGGCGATGGCACCCACGTTGACCGTGCTGCCCTCCTCGCCGAACCACCGGGTCGGCAGGTCGAGCAGTTCGGCGAGGTAGCCGGACCAGCCTCGGGCCACCACGGCGGCGCCGAGGGCGAACTCCAGCAGCAGGTCCCAGCCGATGATCCAGGCGACGATCTCGCCCATCGTGGCGTACGCGTAGGTGTAGGCGCTGCCGGCGGTCGGCACGCTGGAGGCCAGCTCGGCGTAGCAGAGGGCGGCGAGCAGGGCCACCACGCCGGCGATGGCGAACGAGATCACCACGCCCGGCCCGGCGCTGTCCCGGGCCTCGATCCCGGTGAGCGTGAAGATGCCGGTGCCGATCACGATGCCGATCCCGAAGCCGGTGAGGTCGATCGCGCCGAGCCGTCTCTTCAGCCCCAGTTGGCCGTCGCTGCCGTCCGCCTCACCCTGGGCTATCACGTCCTTGATTGGTTTTGTGCGCAGCACGGACACCCGGTCACCCCTCCCACCGTGCGACCACCTCCGCGGCGGCCGGTGACCGCCGTTGCTACCCAGCGGCGCGATTGGTCAACCACGAACTCTTGCGGCGATGGCCAGACTGTGAAAATTTCCTACCAGCAACGCGGACATCAGCGGCGAATCTTGCCGCCCACCGCGCGAACCATCCGGGAGCCCCAACGAAGGGACAGACCGCATGAAAGCCACCCGACTCGGAGTCGCCGGGCTGGTCGCAGCCCTGCTCGGCACGTTCGTCACCGCCACCCCCGCGAGCGCCGCACCCAGCGCGGCCGACACCACCAGCACCGCTACCTGCGCCACCGACCCGGCCACCCCGAAGCGGCAGTTCCGGGCCATGTGGATCTCGTCAGTGGTCAACATCGACTGGCCCAGCAGGGCGTCCCAGACCAACCCGGACCGGATCGCGGCCCAGCAGGCCGAGTACCGCGCGCTACTCGACCTGGCCGGGCGACTGCACCACAACGCCGTCGTGGTGCAGGTCCGGCCCACCGCCGACGCGCTCTGGCCCTCGCCGTACGAACCCTGGTCGGAATACCTGACCGGAGTACGCGGCCAGGACCCGGGCTGGGACCCACTGGCCTTCCTGGTCGACGAGTCGCACAAGCGGAACCTGGAGTTCCACGCCTGGTTCAACCCGTACCGCGTCTCCATGCCGGCCCCCGGCGGCGCCGGCGCCGACCTCGCCCAACTCGCCCCCGGCCACCCGGCCCAGCAGCACCCCGACTGGACCTTCGCCTACCCACCGGCCGGCGTGGCCGGCAGCCGGCTCTACTACAACCCCGGGATCCCCGAGGTCCGCGAGTTCGTCCAGACCGCCATGATGGACGCGGTCAAGCGGTACGACATCGACGGCGTCCACTTCGACGACTACTTCTACCCCTACCCCAGCGGCACGTACCAGGTGCCGGACGACGCGACCTTCGCGGCCCACAACCGGGGCTTCACCGACCGGGCCGACTGGCGACGGGACAACATCAACCTGCTGATCCAGGAGATGAACGGCAAGATCAAGGCGGCGAAGCCGTGGGTGAAGTTCGGCGTCAGCCCGTTCGGCATCTGGCGCAACAAGACCGCAGACCCGCTCGGCTCGGACACCACCGGCAGCCAGTCGTACGACATCATCTCCGCCGACACCCGCAAGTGGATCAAGCAGGAGTGGATCGACTACGTGGTGCCGCAGCTCTACTGGTACATCGGCCAGTACCCGGCCGCCGACTACGCGCGCCTCGTGCCGTGGTGGGCCGAGACGGTGCGCGGCACCCGCGTGCAGCTCTACATCGGCCAGGCCGACTACAAGAGCGGCGACCCGGCGTACGGGCCGTACTGGCAGAACCCGCGTGAGCTGTCCGACCACCTGACGCTCAACCGGTCGTACCCGGAGGTGCAGGGCAACGTGCACTTCTCCGCGGTGCAGGTCCGGGCCAACCGACTCGGCGCCACCGACATCTACGCGGGCGAGCACTACTCCCGCCCGGCGCTGGTGCCGGCCATGCCCCACCTGCCGGCCCGGCCGCTGCTCTTCCCGGTGGTCAGCCAGGCGACCCGGCAGGCCGACGGGGTCCGGCTCACCTGGCGGCAGCCCGCCGACGGCGTCGGCCCGCTCGGCACCGCCACCTCGTACGCGATCTACCGCTTCGACGGCACCACGCTGCCCGGCCGGTGCGCCACCGCCGACGCCGCGCACCTGGTCGACACCGTCCGGGCCACGCCCGGCGGCACCCAGTCCTGGGTGGACACCTCGGCCGAGCCCGGTCGGCGCTACACCTACCAGCTGACCGCGCTGGACCGGTCGGCAAACGAGAGCCCCGCGAGCCCCCCGGCTTTCGTCCTGCGCTGACCCACTTATCTGGATGCCCCGGACGCCTCGTGCGTCCGGGGCATTCGTCTGTTTCAACGTATGTCACCAATAGTTGGCGACGCGCATACCGCCTAGTTGATCAGCTGATCGACACTCATCGACATCCGGTAACCCGCCGGTAACTTCCGTCCCACCCGCTCACCCCCGCGGAGGTAACCCGTGCCCCGACGTCTCGCCACCCTGCTCGCCTCGGGCGCGTTAGCGCTGCTCGCCACCCTCGCCATCGCCTCTCCCGCCGCCGCCGTCACCCCCGCCCAAAAGCTCTCCGTGCTGTCCAGCTGGACCCAGACCAGCGCGTCCAGCTACAGCTCGTGGAACAGCGCCCGGGTCAACCGCGCCCCCTGGGCCGAGTACAACTTCAACTGGTCCACCGACTACTGCTCGTCCAGCCCGGACAACCCGCTCGGCTTCACCTTCAACCTGGGCTGCTACCGGCACGACTTCGGCTACCGCAACTACAAGGCGGTCGGCCAGTTCTCCGCCAACAAGTCCCGCCTCGACAGCGCCTTTTACGAGGACCTGAAGCGCGTCTGCGCCACGTACAACTCGGTCGTCCGACCGGCCTGCTACAGCCTGGCCTGGACCTACTACCAGGCGGTCAGCATCTTCGGTTCGGTAGCGGCCGTCCAGCAGGCCGACATCGACCGCGCCGCCCGAATGAAGGCCCAAGCCGAAGCCCAAGCCACAACCCACTAACCCACCCCACCCCACCCCACCCCCACCCACCCTCCCCACCGCTCCCGCCCGCGTTGATCAAGAAGTTTCGGTCATCGGGAACGCGTTTCCTGACGGAAACCTCTTGATCAACAAGGGTGGGTGGGGGTGGGTGGGGTGGGGTGGGGGGTTAGGCGCGTTCGGTTCGGGTGGCGGGGTGGCGGTCGGGGTCGGCGGGACGGCGGGGGGTTGGCTGGGACAGGCCGGTGCTGAAGCGGGTCGAATCCGCCGCCAGGTCCGGGTGTTCCACGTCGAGTGCCAGCGCCGCGGCCTCGTCCAGCCCCAACTCGGCACCCTCGCCGTACGCGTCGTCGAAGGCCGCGTCGCCCAGCACCGTGCGCAACTCCGCCTGCTGTTCGGCCCAGTAACCGCCGAAGATGCCCGGGGTGGCACGCATGCTCGCCCGGGTGGCCTGCGCCGCCCCGAACAGGCGGGCGGCGGTCAACCGCTGCCCACCGATCGCGCAGCGCACCGCGACCGCGTTCAAGGTGTCGCACGCCCGGCCGTGGTAGCCGTGCCCCATCCGGGAGCGCAGCGCCACCAGCAGATGCTCGTGGGCGGCGATCACGTCGCCCCGGGCCAGCGCGACCATGCCGAGCAGCATGTCCACCGAACGGCGGCCCCGCTCCACCGGCCGGGCCGCCTCCACCGGACGCACCGCGCCCAGCAACTCCGCCGCCTCCTCCAGGGCGCCCCGCCGCCAGAGCAACTCGGCCAGGCTGAACACCGCGAACAGCGCCTCGCCGACCACGTCCTGCCCGTGCGCCCAGTCGATGACCTCCCGGCACACCCGCTCGGCCTCGACGAACTGCCCCATGTCCACCAGCGGCGCGGCCCTGCCGGCGAGCACCCGGGCCAACAGCCCGGCGTCGCCGGCCTGCCGGGCCGCCGCCTCCGCCCGCTGGGAGTAGCGCAGCTCCTCGGCGAACTCGCCGTCCGCGCTGGCATGCAGCGAATGCATGTGGTACGCCGCCGCCAGCTCCGCCTCCGGGATCCGCTCCCCCGTCTCGGCGATCCGCCCGTACAGCCGGAACAGCCACAGCCGCCCCTCGCGAGCCAGGCCCCGCTCCAGCCACCACTGGTCCAGCCCGCCCGCCAGACCGAGACCGGCGCGGGCGCTGCCGCCGGTGGCGCACCAGCGCAGCGCGGCGCGCAGCTCCCCGGCCAGTGGATCGAGGGCGTACAACGACAGCGTCACCGGCCGACCGTCCTGACCCAGGTGGGCCCGGTCCAACGCGTGCGCCGACCAGGCCACGTGCCGGTCCCGAGCGGCCTGCTCCTCACCCGCCTCGGCCAACCGCCGCGCCGCGTACGCCCGGATCGGGTCGAGCATCCGGTAGGTGCTGCCGGCGGCACGCGGCTCGGCCAACACCATCGACTTGTCCACCAGGACCGAGAGCGGGTCCAGCGGATCGTCACCCAACAGCCACTCCACCGTGGCCAGATCCACCGGGCCGGCGAAGACCGCCAGCCACCGCAGCAGGCGGGCGGCCCGGGGCCCCAGCGTCCGGTACGACCAGGTGACGGTGGCCTGCATGGTCATGTGCCGTTCGGTGGCCGAGCGCTGCACCGCCCGGCTCGCCGGGGTGGGCGGCGACGCACCGGCCGCCGCCGCGACCAGGTCCACGGTGTCCTGCTGGTTGCCGGACCAGCCCCGCTCCACCGGTGGCGGATCCGGGTCCTCCCGGCCGGCGTCCAGGGTGCCGAGGACATCGTCCAGCCGCTCGGCGAGCTGGCCGACGGAGAGCACCCGCAGCCGGGCGGCGGCCAACTCGATGGCGAGCGGCAGGCCGTCCAGCCGTTGCACGACCCGGCGCAGGTCGGCGGACTCGGCCGGGTCCGGCTGCCGACCACCCCGCGCCGCAGCCGTACGGTCCAGCAGCAGCGCCACCGCGTCGCTCTCCGCACCGTCTGCGCGCGGGTCGACCGAGAGCGGCGGAATCCGCCACACCACCTCGCCGGGCAGGCTGAACGACTCACGACTGGTGGCCAGCACCCGTACGCCGCCACCGCCGGACAGCAGACGCGCGATCACCTCCGCGCAGGCGGCCGGTTGGGTGTCGCAGGTGTCCAGTACGACAAGCATCCGGCGGCCGGCCGCGTACTCGACGAGGGTGTCCAGCATCGGCCGGCCAGGCTCGGGTCGCAGGCCGAGCACGGCGGCGATGGCGAACGCCACCAGCCCCGGGTCGGTCACCGAGGCGATGTCGACGAACCAGACCCCGTCCGGGTACGCCTCGACGACTCCGCTGGCCAACTCCACCGCGAGCCGGGTCTTGCCCGCGCCGCCCGCGCCCAGCACCGTGACCAGGCGGTGTTGTCGCACCAGCAGGCCCAACTCGATGCGCTCGGTCTGCCTGCCGACGAACGAGGTCACCTGCGTGGGCAGGTTGTGCGCCACCGCGTCGGCGGTGCGGGGCCGGGGGAACTGCCGCTCCAGACCCGGTGCGACCAGTTGGAACAGTCGTTCCCGGTCGTCGAAGCCGCGCAGGCGGTGCAGGCCCAGGTCGAGCAGGGTCGCACCCGGCGGCATCGGCTCGGCCCGACGTGCGGTGGACGCCGTGCAGAGCACCTGCCCGCCGTGCGCGGCGGCGGCCACCCGGGCGGCCCGGTGCACCTCGGGGCTGGCGTACTCACCGTCGCGTGGCTCGGCGTAGCCGGTGTGCAGGCCCATCCGCACGCGGGGCGCGGCTTCGGAGGTGGGCCAGTCGTGGCTGGACAGTGCCCGCTGGGCGGTCAGGCACGCGGTCATCGCCGCGGTCGCTTCCTCGAAGGCCAGGAAGAACGAGTCGCCCTCGGTCAGCAGTTCCGCGCCGCCCGTGCTGGCCAGCGTGCGACGCAGCAGCCGTCGATGCTCGGCGAGCACCGGGCGGTAGTCCGGGCCGAGCAGCTGGGCCAGCCGGGTCGAGCCCTCGATATCGGTGAACACGAAGGTCACCCAACCGGTCGGGAGCTGGATCCGTGGCGACATGCGAGGAACCTCCGCCCGTGACGTCGGGTTCATGCTGCCTGAGTCCGGACGATCACACATCGTGAGAACGGTTGGGCAAGTGCCGCCTCAACGTGCCACTCGGACCCGCTCCCGGCAAGGCCAGCCCACCAGGCGGCGGCGAATTGGCCCGATCAGCAGCCGCAGGCACCGCCGCAGCAGCCACCACCGGCGGGCGACGGGCCGCCACCGGCGGCACCACTTCGGCCGGTGACGGCGACCGCGGAAAGAAGCTTGACCGTGTCGGCGTGTCCCTGTGGGCAGCTGGCCGGCTCACCGGCCGCCGCCATCGAACGGTTGACCTCGAAGGTGTCGCCGCAGGCGCGGCAGCGGAACTCGTACCGGGGCATGCCACCCAGGGTACGTGGATCTGACGCTTGGCGGAGCATGGGTGATACTCGACAGGTGGTGGACGGCGAGGACGACACGCGTGTGCAACCGTTACGACCGGCCGCGCCGCTGGACGGGCCGCTCGAAGGCTCGGGGGCCGCGCCCGACCCGGTGCGCAAGGTGCCCCGCCCCCGCCGCCCCTGGCTGAGCGGGCGTCCGGCGGATGCGCCGAC
>NZ_JAKKFF010000149.1 GCF_022229015.1 Micromonospora foliorum | reverse complement strand
GGCTCGCCGGTGCCACCCCGGCCGCGGCACTGAGCCGCGCCACCGACCTGGGCGCGTTGGCCGTCTCCACGGCCGGCGCACGGCCCCAGCCCTAACGGCCGGCGCACGGCCAGAGTGGTAGCGGCCGGCGCACGGGCCGCAGCCCTGACGGTCGGCGTGACGATCGGACCCTGGCCCGCTCGCGGGTCAGGGTTCGACGTCGATGACCTTGTGCGGGCGCTCCTCGGCGGTGAGGCTCATCGGCCGGGTGTCGTCCTGTTGGCGCGGGTGGAACCGGTTGGCCAGCCGGTGCTCTTCCTTCGGCGGCCGGTCGTTGGCCAGCAGCACGGCCAGCCAGGGGATGAGCACCATGCCGAGGCCGCACAGCGGCAGCCAGAGCCAGAGCAGTGGGGCGTTCACACCGACCAGGATCGCGCCGACGATGATGCACAGCACCCGGATGCCCATCATCAGGACATAACGGCGCTGGCGACTGTTGAGCTGATCGTCCTGGCTGCGCGAGGCGTCGGTGATCAGAATCGGCTGGTACGCCTGACGCTTCACCATGGACCTCCTCGAGGGGGTTACACCTCATCCTGTCACCGCAGGCCCGTGATCAGCGAAATTCGACTTATCCCGTCGCGTGTTACGTCCGTGGTACGCTCCGCGACGTGGGCAGCAGGTTCAGCTTCACCGACGAGGCGTTGGCCAACCTGAGGGTCTACGACGTCACACCCGGGGAAGTCTGGGAGGCGCTACACAGCGCCCGACGGGTCATCCGGCATCTGGGTGACGACGTGATGGTGGTCTACGCCGCCGCCCGTCGGGGCCGCCGGCTGGCGGTGCTGCTCGCCGAGGCCGATGGCACCGACAACGACTGGGACATCCTCTCCGCCCGCGAGCTGAGCGACGTCGAGTCCAAGCGCTACGACGAGGCCGTGCGGAGATCGCGCCGATGAGGAGGCCGTGACGATGCACCGTAACGACGCGACCAAGCAGTTCCACGGCGGCGGCGACCGGATCGCCGAGCTGATCGACGAGAGCCCGGCGGCGGAGCTGCCCACCCCCGACACCGACGTGCCGATGGTGAGCCGCTCGGTGCGGCTGCCACTGGACACCTACGAGCGGGTCCGCGCCGCCGCCGACGCCCGGGGCATCGGGGTCACCACGCTGATGCGCCAGTGGATCGAGGCCGGCCTGGCCGACCTGGACGACTCGGCGACCGTCTCGCTTGCCGACGTCCGGCGCGCGCTGGCCTCGCTGGCGCACCCCACCGCCGCCTGAGCAGACGGCTCAGCCGCCGGCGGTCTTCGCCTTGGCTGCCGCCTTCATCTGCTGCTTGAACTCCCGCACCCGACGCAGCGAATCGGCGTCGGTGACGTCGGCCACCGACCGGTACGCGCCCGGGTCGCCGTAGTCCCCGGCCGCCTTCCGCCAGTCCTGCGGGGTCACCCCGAACCGCTTGCCGAGCAGGGCCACGAAGATCTGCGCCTTCTGCCTGCCGAAGCCGGGCAGCGCGGAGACCCGGCGCAGCAGCTCCGGCCCGTCGGCGACCTCGGCCCAGAGCAGCGCCGCGTCACCGTCGTAGCGCTCCACCAGCACCTGGCAGACCTCCTGCACCCGGGCCGCCATGGCCTTCGGAAACCGGTGCAGCGCGGGCGGCTGGGCGAAGAGCGCGACCAGGGCCTCCGGGTCGTACCCGGCCAACTCCGCCGCGTCCAGCTCATGGCCGAGCCGCTGCTGAAGCACGTACGGCGACGAGAACGCCTTCTCCATCGGCACCTGCTGGTCGAGGACCATGCCGAGGAGCAGGGCCAGCGGACTGCGCTCCAGCAGCCGGTTGGCCTCCGGGTCGATGGGCAGCACAAGCGTCATGCGGACCATCCTGCCTCCCGCGCCGATCCGGGCCGACACCGACGCTCCGCCGTCTACCGGCGGGTGACGCTGACCCGGGACGCGACGGGGGGCAGGATGTCGGGGTGGACGAACACGACATGCTGCTCTCCCCCGCCGGCGTCGACGCGCTGCGGAGTGCGCTCACCCGGACCGGTTTCACCAGCCACGGCATCGCCGAGCGGCTGGGCGCCCAGGCGACCGCCGCGGTCGCCCGCAACGACTACCGCGCCGCGCTGCGCGCCACCGAGGACGGCGACCCGCTCGGCACCCTGATCCGGGTGTTCATCTGCGACCAGACCGAGTCGGAGGCCGCGGTGGCCAACGCGCTGGCGCCGCTGAGCCTGGAGGAGGCGCTGGCCGGCGGGCTGGTCGAGCGGTACGGCAGCGGCCTGCGCGCCGGCATCGACCTGGAGCCGTACGGGGACGACTGGTGGGTGCTCGCCGACGTGCCGGCCAGCGCCCGCCCGGGTCGCCCGTTGCACGCCGAGCACGTCCTGGGCGTCGGCGGGGCGACCCACACCCTGATCGGCGCGACCGTGCGCCGGCCGGTCGACACCGCACTGGACCTGGGCACCGGATCCGGCGTGCAGGCCCTGCACCTGGCCACCCACGCCCGGTCGGTGACCGCCACCGACCTCTCCGAGCGGGCGCTGCGTTTCGCCGCGACCACCGCCGCCCTCAACGGCCAGGACTGGGAGCTGCTCCGGGGCGACCTGGTCGCCCCGGTGGCCGGTCGGCGGTTCGACCTGGTGGTGAGCAACCCGCCGTTCGTGGTCGGCCCGGGAACGACCACGCACGTCTACCGCGACTCCGGCCGGGTCGGTGACGCGATCGGCGCCGAACTGGCCGCCGCCGCCCCGGGCCTGCTCACCGAGGGCGGCACCATGCAGTACCTGGCGAACTGGGTGCACGTCGCCGGCGAGGAGTGGGACGAGCGGGTGGCCGGCTGGTTCGCCGGGACCGGCCTGGACGCCTGGGTGATCCAGCGCGAGGTGGCCGACCCGATGGCGTACGTCGACCTGTGGCTCACCGACGTCGGCGAGACCGCCGACCCGCAGCGGATGGCCGCCTGGCTGGACTGGTTCGACGCGCACAAGGTGGAGGGCATCGGCTTCGGCATCGTGTCACTGCGCCGGGGCGGCCACACCGACCCGGTGGTCCGGGCGGAGGACCTGCGCCAGCGGGTGCAGCCACCGCTGGGTGACCAGGTCGCCGCCTGGTTCGACCGCCAGGACTTTCTCCGGGTACGCGACACCGAGGCGTTGCTCGCCGAGCGCTACCGGGCCGCCGAGGGCCTCCAGCTGCGGCAGGAGGCCACCATGGGCGATGAAGGTTGGGGGGTGGACCGGCAGGTCCTCGCGATGCCGCACGGCCTGCGCTGGACCGAGGAGATCGACCCGCTGGTGCTGGCACTGGTCGGTGGCGCCGACGGCCGGCTGCCGCTGCGTGACCAGCTCGCCCTGCTCGCCGCAGCGCACGACGTCGAGCCCGACGAGATGGCCGAGGCCGCCGGCCCGATCGTGGCGCACCTGGTGGAGCGCGGCTTCATCGAGCCGGTGAGCGCCTGATGCGGGCGGTGGTGCAGACCGTCGGGCGGGCCAGCGTGACGGTGGACGGCGAGGTGGTCGGTGCCATCGAGAACGGCCTGCTGGTGCTGCTCGGGGTGACCCACACCGACACCGCGGAGACCGCTCAGACGATGGCCCGCAAGGTGCACGAGGTACGCATCCTGGACGGTGAACGGTCCGCCGCCGAAACCGGCGCGCCGATCCTGGTGGTCAGCCAGTTCACCCTCTACGGCGACGTTCGCAAGGGCCGCCGACCGAGCTGGACCGCCGCCGCCCCCGCCGGCGTCGCCGAACCACTGGTGACAGCGGTGGTCGACGCCCTGCGCGAGCGAGGTGCCAAGGTGGAGACCGGCCGCTTCCGCGCCCACATGCTCGTCGAAAGCATCAACATAGGCCCCCAAACCCTCCTCCTGGACCTCTGACCAACAGCGGTGATCAAGAGGTTTGCGTCAGAATTCGGGCTCGACATGACGCGAACCTCTTGATCACCGGGGTGGGCCGGGTGGGCCGGTGGGGTGGGGTCAGGAGAAGAGGCCTCGGCGGGTTAGGGACTGGCGGAGCCAGTTGTCGAGCTCGGCCGTCCAGTCGGTGCGGTCGGCGGTGGCGTGGTCGACCGTGAACCGGCCGAAGGCGTCCCGGCCCTCGGTGAAGACACCGCCGCGCTTGTCGACCTCCAGCACCACCTGCATCTGCTGCGCGTCGGCGATGAAGGTGACCTCCAACTGGTTGATCGAGCGGGCGTACTGCGGCGCCGGGCTGAACTCGATCTCCTGGTAGAACGGCAACGTCTGGCGTACGCCGTAGATGTGGCCACGCTCCACATCGGCGCGTGCGAACCGGAAGCCCAGCCGCAGCAACGCGTCCAACAGTCGCTCCTGCGCCGGCAGCGGGTGTACCGACACGGCGTCAAGGTCACCCTTGTCGACCGCGCGGGCGACCTCCAGCTCGGTACGCAGGCCCATCGTCATCCCGTGCAGGTGCTGCCCGTACAGCTCGGTGACCGGCGTCTCCCACGGCACGTCGAAGCGGAACGGGAGGTCGTAGCGCTGCCCCGGCTCCAGCCGGAACGCGCCGGTGACCCGCTGGCGGTGGAACTCCTGAGTGGTGTCGTGGTCGTTGTCGCCGCTCTCGACCTCGACCCGGGTGACCAGGCCGAGGGTGACGTGGTCGATGTCGACCTGGTGGTCGCCTCCCACCACCTGGATGCGGCCCTCCAACTGGCCGCCCGGGCGGCAGTTCGGGTTGGCCAGCACCGTCTCCACCGACGGGCCGCCGACGCCCATCGCCTTCATGAGCCGCTTGAAGACCACACCGTCCTCCATCTGTCGTAACGCCGACCAGAGGTGGCCGGCCGTCCGCAACGTAGCCGGGGCGGGCAACCACACACTCCGACGACACACCGCACCAGCGATCCGACCCATTCCTGTCGGGTGCCCGATCGCCTCACTCCCGTTTTACGCCCCGCCCGCCAAGCTGTTGTCACACCGGCACCACTGGGCCGGGAACACGGCACCGACGTGGAAACGGGGAGAGACAGAGATGGTCCTGCAGATGACGGAACACCGGACGCGCCCGGCCACCACGACCGACACCGACGGGGCCTCCGAGGCCCTCGTCGACCTGGACGCCACCGACGAGCGCGGCATCTCCACCGACCTGGTCCGGGCCTACCTCAACGGGATCGGCCGGACGAAGCTGCTGACCGCCGCCCAGGAGGTCGACCTGGCCCGGCGCATCGAGGCCGGCCTGTTCGCCGACGAGAAGCTGGCCACCTGCACCCCGGTCTCCGCGGAGCTGCGAGCCGACCTGGAGCTGATCGTCGCGGAGGGCCGGGCGGCCAAGGACCACCTGTTGGAGGCGAACCTGCGGCTGGTGGTCAGCATCGCCAAGCGCTACACCGGCCGGGGCATGGCGTTTCTCGACCTGATCCAGGAGGGCAACCTCGGTCTGATCCGGGCGGTGGAGAAGTTCGACTACGCCAAGGGCTACAAGTTCTCCACGTACGCCACCTGGTGGATCCGGCAGGCCATCACCCGCGCGATGGCCGACCAGGCCCGCACCATCCGCATCCCGGTGCACATGGTCGAGCAGGTCAACCGGATGGTCCGGGCCCGCCGCGAGCTGGCGGTGACGCTGGGCCGCGAACCGACGGTCGCCGAGGTCGCCCGCGCACTGGAGATCCCCGAGATCCAGGTCATCGAGCTGATCTCCTACGACCGGGAGCCGGTCAGCCTGGACCAGGCCGTCGGCGACGACGGCGAGAGCGCGCTCGGCGACTTCGTGGCCTCGGTGGACCCGCGTACCGAGCCGGGTGACGCCGCCGCCCAGGGCGAGCTGCGCAACGAGGTCAGCATCGTGCTCTCCACCCTGTCCCAGCGGGAGCAGGCGGTCATCCGGCTCCGGTTCGGTTTGGACGACGGCCGCCAGCGCACCCTGGACGAGGTCGGCCGAGAGTTCGGCCTGTCCCGGGAGCGGATTCGGCAGATCGAGAAGGTGACGCTGCTGAAGCTGCGCGCACCGGAGCGGGCCCAGCGCCTGGAGGCGTACGCCTGCTGACGCACCCGGTTCCCACGGAAGGCCCCGGCGGTTCGCCGGGGCCTTCCGTGCCGCCGGGGTGTTGACTGGGAACACCGGCCCGCTGATCGACGAGGCGAGGAGAGCAACGATGAACTGGACGCTGGAAGTGGTGATCGTGCCGGTCTCCGACGTGGACCGGGCGAAGAAGTTCTACGCCGACCAGCTCGGCTTCACGGTGGACCACGACACGGTGATCAGCGACGAGGCGCGCATCGTCCAGCTGACCCCGCCCGGCTCGGGCTGCTCGATCGTGATCGGTAAAGGCGTCATTCCGGAGATGCCACCCGGCTCACTCAAGGGCCTGCAACTGGTGGTGCCGGACCTGAAGCGGGCCCACGAGGAGCTGGTCGGGCGGGGTGTGGAGGTCAGCGAGATCCAGGTGGTGGGTCAGAACCCCCGGCCGGTACCGGATCCGCTGGACAATGTCGGCTTCGTCTTCTTCGCCGACCCGGACGGCAACACCTGGGGCGTCCAGCAGATCTCCAGCCGCGCCTGACCCCGGCGCGCTCACAGGCGGCGGGGGCCGGTGTCCGGGCGGGCGACCACCCCACCGACCCCTACCTGGGCGTGCAGGACCGAGATGCCGTCCGGGCGGGCGAGCACCGGGTTGAGGGTCAGCGATCGCACCCGGGGTTGTTCGTCGGCGAGCTGGCCCACCCGCAGCAGCAGATCGGCCAGCGCCGCCCGGTCGACCGGCGCGGCCCCCCGGTGCCCGCGCAGCAGCGGCGCCGCCCGGGG
>NZ_JAKKFF010000148.1 GCF_022229015.1 Micromonospora foliorum | reverse complement strand
CGGCGCGGGGGTGTCGCCGCCGGGCGTGCACCCGCGGCCCACGTTGACCACGATCCGGGCCACCGCCGAGACGGTGTCCGGCGGGCACGGTCCGGTGCCGGCCGCCACCGCCGAGGAGTCCGAGCGGATCCTGTCCTGGTTGGAGCGACCGGAGACCCGACTCGTCGAGATGTCCTCCGGTTGGTCCTCCCCGGCGAGTGGCGCGGGCCGGTTCCGTGACCTGCTGGCGAAGGCCGAGAGCGGCGCGTCCCACCAACTCTCGACCGAACGCTCATGACCAACTGACCGATCGGACTACGTCGACTCGCTTAGGCTGTTAGAGAAGTGCAGTCCTGCCCGATTCGTGGGCCTGCTCCCCGCCGCCGGGGTCCGGCGACGCGGAGCCGGGGTGAGGAGGTGTCCCTCGTGGACGTCGACGCCGGACACGGCGCCGCCCTGGGGGGCGCCCTGCCGACACAGCCGGGTGAGCTGCCGCTCGCCCGCCGGTTGCGGTCGCTGCTCAGCTGGCCGACCACCGACTCCGACCCGGTCACGCAACTGGTCCGCACCCACCGGGGCATCCACGCCGGCACCGACCCCGCGGTGCTGCGCCGTGCGTACACCATCGCGGAGAACATGCACCGCGGGCAGTTCCGCAAGAGCGGGGAGCCGTACATCACCCACCCCCTCGCGGTGGCGCAGATCTGCGCCGAGCTGGGAATGGACACCACCACCCTGGTCGCGGCGCTGCTGCACGACACCGTGGAGGACACCCGCTACACCCTCCAGGCGCTCTCCGAGGATTTCGGCGGCGAGGTGGCCCACCTGGTCGACGGGGTGACGAAGTTCGACAAGGCGTTCTACGGCAAGGCCGCCGAGGCGGAGACGATCCGCAAGATGATCGTCGCGGCCGCCAAGGACGTCCGGGTCCTGATCATCAAGCTGGCCGACCGGCTGCACAACATGCGCACGCTCGGGGTGCGTTCCGCGTCGTCGCGGGAACGGATCGCCCGCAAGACCCAGGAGGTGCTGGTCCCGCTCTGTGACCGGCTGGGCATCCAGACCCTCAAGCGCGAGCTGGACGACGTGGTGCTGCTGCACCTTGAGCCCGACGAGCACGCCCGGCTGGCCCGGCACGTGCACGACCGGCCGGGCTGGGACGCGTACCTCGACTCGGTGGTCACCCGGGCCCGCGTGGCGCTGCGCCGCAGCCGGGTCGACGCCGAGGTGAGCCCCCGCCCACGGCACCTCTACTCGATCTGGAAGGACACCATCGCCGGCGGCCACACCGCCCCGTACGACCTGCCCCGCATCGTGGTGGTGGTCGACGGCCCGGCCACCGACTGTTACGCCGCGCTCGGCGCGATCCACGGCACCTGGCGACCGGTGCCCGGCCGTTTCAAGGACTTCATCGCCTCGCCGAAGAACAACCTCTACCGTTCCCTGCACACAAGCGTCTGCGGGCCGCAGGACCGCACGGTGGAGGTGCTGATCCGCACCCAGGAGATGCACCGCTCGGCCGAGTACGGCATCGCCGCCGACTTCCGCTTCCCCCGCTCGGGCAGCAGCAGCGCCGCGGCCCGCGCCGAGCAGTTGGACTGGCTGCGCCGGGTGCTCGACTGGGAGCCGGACGCCGCCGACCCGGCACAGTTCTACGAGTCGCTGCGCTGCGACCTGGCCGAGGGGCAGATCCAGGTCTTCTCCGACGGGCGGCAGGTGGTGCTGCCGGCCGGCGCCACGCCCGTCGACCTCGCGTACGAGCTGGGCAACGACCGGGGCGACCACTGCCTCGCCGCGCGTATCAACGGTCGGCTGGCCCCGCTCAGTTCGGAGCTGGACGAGGGCGACGTGGTGGAGATCTTCACGGAGAACGACGGCGACAACGGCTTCGAGGCCGGTGTGGCGCCGCGCGGCCCCCGCCGGGAGTGGCTGAGCTTCGTCAAGTCGCCGAACGCGCAGATGCAGATCAACAGGTGGTTCGCCGAGCACACCGAGCCGGGCATCACGATCAGCGACAAGGTCCGCCTCGGTCGGGCCACCATCGGGCTCGCCCTGCGCCAGCACAACCGGGGCCTCGCCAGTGACCTGCCGCTGCTGCGCCTCTCCGAGGAGTTGGGCTACCCCGACCTGGAGACCCTGCTGGTCGCGGTCTTCGACCGGGTGATCGAACCGGACACCGTGGTCCGCCAGCTCATCGACCTGGTCGACCACCGGCAGTGACCCGGCGGGGCCCAGCGCGTCCGAAGGACATTCGTGACCACTAGCCTGGAGTCATGATCCCCCGCTCCCGCGCCACCGGTCGGGCCCTCTTTTACCAGGCCTTCTACCGGCTGCCGCTGCCGGTGCGCCGGCGCCTGGTCCGGCTGGCCGTGCCGAAGTACATCGTCGGCGCGGTGACCCTGGTCCGTGACTCCGAGGCGACGGGTGCGGGTCGGTTGCTCATGCTGCGCCAGCCACCCGGCAAGGGTTGGTCACTCCCCGCCGGCCTGCTCAACCGGGGCGAGGCCCCGGTGGTGGGCGCGGCCCGTGAGCTGTTCGAGGAGTCCGGCGTCCGGCTCCCCCCGTCCCGGTTGCGCCCGGCGGTGCCGAACGCGATCGTGCACGCCAAGGGCTGGGTGGACATGGTCTTCGAGACCGAGGTGCCGGCGTCCAGCACCGAGCTGACCGTCGACGGCGGGGAGGTCTTCGAGGCCGCCTGGCACCCCCTGGACGACCTGCCCAAGCTGACCTGGCCGACGGCCCGGCTGCTCGCCTACTACGACATCGGGCCGCTGGCCGGGCAGTTCCCGCCACCGGTGCCCGACGACACCCCGTGACCGGCACGGCCGGTGTGCCGGCCGGACTGTGCGCGGTGGTGCTGGCCGCCGGCGAGGGCACGCGGCTGCGTCCGCTCACCGAACGGGTGCCCAAGGCGCTCTGCCCGGTGGGCAACGTACCCCTGCTGGAGCGGGCGTTGGCGCGGCTGGCCGGCCTGGGTCTGACCGGTCCCGACCGGGTCGCGGTGAACGCCTGCTACCTCGGCGACCAGGTGGTGGCGCACGTCGGTGACCGCGCGCACCTGTCGGTGGAGCCGGGCGACCCGCTGGGCACCGCGGGCGGGGTGGCCAACCTGCGGGACTGGATCGACGGGCGGCCGGTGCTGGTCGGCAACGCCGACGCGTACCTCGCCGACCCGGCTGCTCCCCCGGGCCCGGACGTGGCCGCCCTGCTCGCCGGCTGGGACGGGCACACCGTACGCCTGCTCGGCCAGCCCGCCGCGGACCCGGCAGCGCCGGGCACCTTCGCCGGGCACTGCTTCACCGGCTTCTCGCTGCTGCCCTGGCGGCTGGTCCGGGACCTGCCGGTCGTCTTCTCGGACCTGGTCCGCGCCGTGTGGCGTCCGGCCGAGGCGGCGGGTGCCCTGACGGTGGTGCCCTATCCGGGCACCTTCATCGACACCGGCACCCCGGCCGACTACCTGGCGGCCAACCTGCACGCCGCGGCCGGCGGCGCTCTCGTCGAGGCGTCCGCGACGGTGACCGGCCGCTGCGTGGAGTCGGTCGTCGGCGCGGGCGCGCGGGTGGACGGCGACGTGTCCCGCACGGTGGTGTGGCCGGGCGCGACCGTACGCGCCGGCGAGCGGCTGCGGAACGTGATCCGGGCCGGAAGCGACCTGACCGTGCCCTGCCCCGCCCAGGGCTGAGCCCCGACGGCTCCCGCCTCCGGTTCCAGGCCGGAACATCTAGCATGGGCAGACGACGCCGACGAACGGAGAAATGCCCCGTGATCACCGCGATCGTGCTGATCGACTGCGCCACCGATGCGATCCCCGAGGTGGCGGAGAACCTGGCCAACCTTCCCGGTGTCAGCGAGGTCTACTCGGTGGCCGGGCACGTCGACCTCATCGCCATCGTCCGGGTCCGCGAGTTCGACCAGATCGCCCAGGTCATCGCGGGCAGCATCTCCAAGGTCCCGGGCGTGCTCAACACCGAGTCGCACATCGCCTTCCGGGCGTACTCCCAGCACGACCTGGAGGAGGCGTTCGCGATCGGCCTGGCCAGCGCCGACTGACCCGCGCCGCCGTTCTGGGGCCGGTACCGGCCGCACGGCGGCGGGTGGCGCGCACAGGGCGGCCGGCCCACCCCGTGGGGTGGACCGGCCGTCTGCTGTGGCTACGTCAGCTCTCGCTGGGAGCCGGTACCTCGGTGCTGCCGCCGCCCGGAGCCGGGGACTCGGTGGTGCCACCCGGAGCCGGCGACTCGGTGCCGGTGCCACCCGGAGCCGGCGACTCAGTGCCGGTGCCGCCCGGGCTGGGCGTACCGCTGGCGCTGGTCTGCGGAACCGGGATGCCCAGCTTGTTGGCGAGCGCCACCAACTCGTCGTAGTGCGTCTGCAGCGTCGGAAGCGCCGTCTGCGCCAACTGGACCACCGTCGGCTCGGAGCCCTGCGAGATCTCCGTCTGGGTGGCCTGGATGGCCTGGACGTGGCCGGCCAGCTCACTGGTCACCCAGAGCCGGTCGAACTCCGCACCGCTGGCGTTGTTCAGCTTTTCGATGACCGCCTGCTGATCGGCGCTGGGCTCGTTCGGCAGTTCCACCCCGAGCTGCGACGCGGTCTGCTGCACCGTCTGGTCCAGCTGGGTGTGGTCGGTCTTCAGCATCGCGCCCAGGTCCTTGACCCCCTGGTCCTGACCCTTCTGCTGAGCCAGGTCACCAGCGGTGATCTCGAACAGGTTGACCTGGTGTACCGCCTGCAGGTACTGGGTGTCCTGCGTTGACGGCTGTGCCGCGGCCTGCGCGGCCGCAGCCGGCGCGACACCGACCAGTACAAGCGCGGCCAACAGGCCGAGGCGTTTGATACCCAACATGCTTCCCCCCCTTGAGACGTTGGACCGCACGGATACCCGGCTCACCGGGGTTATTCCTGCGATCGCCCGTCGCGCGGGGTCGACCGGTCCCGCTGTGGCCGTCCGACTCCTGGTCGGATGGGCGGGGGGTGCGGATACGACGGGGCGCCCGCCGGAATCCGGCGGGCGCCCCGTTACGGTGCGATCGGGCGGTCAGCGGCGGCTCTCTCCGCTGGTGATCTCCTCGCGCTCGGGTCGGGCCTCGACCGGCGGGTGCCCCGGCGAGACCGGCGCCTCGACCGGCTTCTCGATCGGGTAGAAGAAGCCCCGGATGGCCGGGCCGAGGGCCCCCAGCCGGTTCATCTTCTTCGGCACGACCCAGCCGACGTAGTCCAGCTGGCCGTAGCCGTCCGCGTGCCCGTTGGACGCGCTGAGCGGCTGGTGCACCTCGACGAACCGGCCGTCCGGCATGCGCCGGATGATGCCGGTCTCCACGCCGTGCGCGAGCACCTCCCGGTCGTGCTGTTGCAGACCCAGGCAGAGCCGATAGGTGACGTAGTACGCCAGCGGCGGGACCACCAGCAGACCGATCCGGCCCGCCCAGGTCATCGCGTTCAGACTGATCTGGAACTTGTCCGCGATCACGTCGTTGGCGCCGGAGAGCGTCAACACGACGTAGAACGCGACGGCCATGGCGCCGACGGCGGTCCGGGCCGGAGCATCCCGGGGACGCTCGAGCAGGTTGTGGCTCTTGCGGTCCTTGAGTTGCCGGGCTTCCAGGAACGGGTACATCGTCGACAGGCCCACCAGGATGCCGGGCAGCACGACCGTCGGCCAGAACAGCGGCGGGATGACGTACCCGTCGCCGATCGGGATGGGGATCTCCCAGGCCGGCATGAGTCGGGTCGACCCGTCGAGGAACATGACGTACCAGTCGGGCTGGCTGGCGGCCGAGACCACCCACGCCTCGTACGGGCCGAACAGCCAGATCGGGTTGATCTGGAACAGACCGCCCATCAGCGCGATGACGCCGAAGACGACCATGAAGAAGCCGCCCTGCTTGAGCGCGTACCGCGGGAACATCCGCTCGCCGACCACGTTGTTGTTGGTCCGGCCGGGGCCGGGCCACTGGGTGTGCTTCTGCTTGAAGACCAGGCCCAGGTGGACGCTGATCAGCGCGACCAGCAGACCCGGGATGAGCAGCACGTGGGCGATGAAGAACCGGCTGATGATGATCGTGCCCGGGAACTCGCCGCCGAAGACCGACGAGGTGACCCAGGAGCCGATCACCGGGATGGACAGCATGATCGCCGAGGCGATCCGCAGGCCGGTGCCGGAGAGGCCGTCGTCCGGGAGCGAGTAGCCGGTGAAGCCGGCCAGGAAGCCGACCCAGAACAGCAGCGAACCGATGATCCAGTTGGTCTCGCGCGGCTTGCGGAAGGCGCCGGTGAAGAACACCCGCAGCATGTGCACGACGATCGCGGCCATGAACAGCAGCGCCGCCCAGTGGTGCATCTGCCGCATCACCAGACCGCCGCGGACGTCGAACGAGATGTCCAGGCTGGAGGCGTACGCGGCGGACATCGGGGTGCCCTGCAACGGCGCGTAGCTGCCGTCGTAGACCACCTCGGTCATCGCCGGCTCGAAGAAGAAGGTGAGGAACACACCGGTCAGCAGCAGCACGACGAACGAGAACAGCGCGATCTCGCCGAGCAGGAAGGACCAGTGGTCCGGGAAGACCTTGTTCAGTAGCTTGCGCAGCGGCGTGGCCACCGCGAAGCGGTCGTCCACTCCCACCGCGGCCTTGCCCGGCGTCGCCGCAAGGTCAAACTTTCGACGCTTCATGGCCGCTCCCAGAAATCAGGCCCGACGGTCTCGGTGTAGTCGGACTTCGCCACGAAGAAGCCCTCGGAGTCCACCTCGATCGGCAGCTGCGGCAGCCGCCGGCTGGCGGGGCCGAAGACGGGCCGGGCGTTGTCGGTGATCAGGAACTGGGACTGGTGGCACGGGCAGAGCAGCCGGTTGGTCTGCTGCTCGAAGAGGCTGGCCGGGCAGCCGGCGTGCGTACAGATCTTGGAGTAAGCGGCGTAGTTGCCCCACATGTAGTCGCCGTGACCGATCCTCTCGTTGGCCCGACGCGACTCCTGCGCGTCTGAGTCTCGGAGATGGATCAGCAGCGTCGGGGAGTCGGCGTGCCGGTTGCTCACACCGTGCTCGATACCGGGGAAGACGGTCAGCTGCCCACCGCTGCTGATGTCCGCCGGGCGGACCGGGCGGCCATCCTCGCGGACCAGGCGGATCCGCTCGCCGCCCTCGGCCGCGGCGAACCCGGTGGTGAACATCTGGTTGTTCTTGTGCGGCTGCGAGATCAAACCGCCGACCAGCGGCGCGGCGGCGACCGCGGCGACCGGCGCGAGACCGGCCAGCAGCGAGATGCCGAGCAGCGGGCGACGCTTCACGCCCAGCTCGTCCGCCATGTAGAGCATGGTCTGGCCGGTGATCGTGCGGCCTTCCTCGTCAACCTGGCCCTCGTGCCGGTCCTGGATCGAGACCTCCTTGGGCAGCAACTTCTTGCCCCAGGTCAGGATGCCGAAGCCGACGGCGAGCAGCGCCACGCCGAGGGTGAAGCCGAGCAGCGGGGTGTAGAACTTGTCGCCGCCCCGGCCCGCCTCGTACTGCCACGGCCACCAGATGTAGATGGCCAGGAAGGCGGTCGCGGCCAGGCCGGTGATCAGGAAGAAGCCGGCGACCACCCGGGTCAGCCGACGCTCCGCCTTGGTGCCCGGCAGCACCTGCGGCTCGTAGTGGACGATCTCGATGTCGTCCCGGCGCGCGCCCTCACGAACGATGTCGAATCGGGTCAGCTTGGGGTCGTTCACGTCGAGCGGCTCCTGGCCCTGGGGGGCCTGGTGCTCGGTGTGGGTGCTCATGCCGTCACCTCGCTACGGGTGGCGCCGAGCGGCACCACAGCACTGAATCGGATGGCCTGCTCGATCACGACTTACCCGCAATCCACAGGCTAGCGAAGACGAGCGCCACGATGCCAACCAGGAAGATCGCCAGGCCCTCGGTGGACGGGCCGTACCGCCCGAGGTTGAACCCACCCGGGTCCTGGTCGTGCTTCAGCGTCTCCTGGATGTAGGCGATGATGTCGGCCTTCTGCTCCGGCCGGAGCTGGTTGTCGCCGAACACCGGCATGTTCTGCGGGCCGCTCAACATCGCCGCGTAGATCTGACGGTCGGTCGCGGGGCGCAGGCTCGGGGCGAACTTGCCCGAGGAGAGCGCACCGCCGCCACCACCGAAGGCGTGGCACTGCGAGCAGTTGATCCGGAACAGCTCACCGCCGGACGCGATGTTGCCGTCCTCGTGGAGGTCGTCGCCGTCGGGCACGACCGGGCCGCCGCCGAGCTCCTGGATGTACTGGGCCAGCTGACGGGTCTGCTCGTCGGTGAAGAGCGGGGGCTTGCGGTGCGCCTGGGCCTCCTGGCGGGCCAGCGGCATCCGCCCGGAGCTGACCTGGAACTCGACCGATGCCGCACCGACGCCGATCAGGCTCGGCCCGCGGCCCTCGACACCCTGGGCGTTGCGGCCGTGACAGGTCACGCAGCTCACGTCGAACAGCGCCTTGCCCTCGGCGGCGGCGCCGGTCAGCTGCGGGTTGTCCTGCGCCTGGGCGCCCGGGGCGAAGACGGTGTAGGCGCCGCCGGCGAGCATCAGCGCGGCGATCAGCCGGACCGCGGCGCCCAGCCGGCGGCGGCCCCTGCTGCGCGCGGCGGGCCGCTCACGCAACCGCGCGAGCAGACCGCGTCGGCGGTCGTTGTCAGAAGTCATGAGCGGTGTCCTTAACCGGTTGGACCTGTCTCAGGGGACGGAGCAGCAGCGCGGAATGTGACGCGCAAGATCACTGGAGCCAGTAGATCATGGCGTACAGCCCGATCCACACGACGTCGACGAAGTGCCAGTAGTACGACACGACGATCGCCGAGGTCGCCTGCGCCGGGGTGAACCGGCCCATGGTCGTGCGGACCATGAAGATGATGAAGGCGATCAGACCGCCGGTCACGTGCAGGCCGTGGAAGCCGGTGGTCAGGTAGAACACCGACCCGTACCCGTCTCCGTTGATCTTGATGCCGTCCGCGACCAGGTGCCGGTACTCGTTCAACTGGCCGAGAACGAAGATCAGGCCCATCACGAAGGTGACGGTGAACCAGCGCCGCAGCGCGTGCACGTCACCCTTCTCCGCCGCGAAGACGCCGAGCTGGCACGTCACCGAGGACAGCACCAGGATCACCGTGAAGGTGGTCGCGTACGGGATGTTCAGCGCCTCGGTGTGCTTCTCCCACTGCTCCGGCGCAGCCGCGCGGATCGAGAAGTACATCGCGAACAGCGCCGCGAAGAACATGAGTTCGCTGGAGAGCCACACGATCGTCCCGACGCTGACCATGTTTGGTCGGGTCAGAGAGTGGATCCGGCTCTTGTCAATGGCTGGGGCCGCAGTCACGCCGTCATTATTGCCCCTGACCGGGGCCGGCGATCAGCGGGGTGGCAAACCCGCGCCTTCCGTGGCCCGAGCGTCAGGGTCCGGTTCGCCTGGCCTAGCCTGAAAAGCGTGCTGCACGTCGATCCGATCTTCGCCGCCACCTCGGCCCCGCCGCCGTTCACCGTCGGCGCGGTGCTGAGCGAGACCCGGCTGGACAGCTGGCTGGCCCTCGGCCTGGTGCTCGCCGCCGGCCTGTACCTCTACGGGGTGCACCGGCTGCGGCTGCGGGGCGACCGTTGGCCGGTCGTCCGTACCGTCTTCTTCCTCGGCCCCGGGCTGGGCGGTATCGCGCTCGTCACGGTCAGCGGGCTGCACGCGTACGACACCGCGCTGCTGTCCGTGCACATGATCCAGCACATGGTGCTGTCCATGGTGGCGCCGATCTTCCTGGCGCTGGGCGCGCCGATGACCCTGGCCCTGCGGACCCTGCCGGTCGGCCCGCGCAAGCGCCTGCTCGCGATCGTGCACAGCCGCGTCGCCCGGGTCTACAGCTTCCCGCTGGTGGCGTTCGCCATCTTCGTGGTCAACCCGTTCGTGCTGTACTTCAGTGACCTGTACCGCTTCACCCTCGAACACGCCTGGGCGCACGAGCTGGTGCACGCGCACTTCATCATGACCGGCTGCGTGTTCTTCTGGCCGCTGCTCGGCCTCGACCCGCTGCCGGGCCGCTGGCCGTACCCGGCGCGGGCGCTGCTGATGCTGCTCTCCGTGCCGTTCCACACCGTGCTCGGCCTCACCATCATGCAGAGCAGCACGCTCTTCGGCGGCGACTGGTACCCGTCGCTCAACCTCGGTTGGGTCGACCCCTGGCAGGACCAGGTGGTCGCCGGCGGCATCCTCTGGGCCGGTGGCGAGTTCGTCAGTGTGACCATGCTCGCGGTGCTGGTGGTGCAGTGGGTCAAGCAGTCCGAGCGGGAGGCCCGCCGGGTGGACCGCGAGCTGGACCGCCAGGAGGCCCGCGAGCGCGCCGCCGACGCCGCGCCCGCCTGAGCTGCCCGGACGGTACGCCCCGACGCACGGCACCGGGCGGGATGTCGGCTACGTCACGCCGACCGGTACGATCTGCGAGCAGCTACGAGGTGGAAGCGGAGTGCCGGCATGAGCGATCGTCTTTGCACCGTTTTGCTCTACAGCGACGACCCGCAGGTCCGTGATCGGATGCGGATGGCCGTCGGCACCCGGCCCGCGCCCGGTCTGCAGATCGAGTTCGTCGACGCGTCGACCTACGCGGAGACCATCCGGCTGGTCGACGACTACGAGATCGACCTGCTGCTGCTCGACGGTGAGGCGAGCCCGGGCGGCGGCATCGGCATCGCCCGGCAGATCAAGGACGACCGGGACGACGCTCCCCCGACCTGCCTGGTGATCGCCCGCGCCGCCGACCGATGGCTCGCCGCGTACGCCGAGGTCGACGCGACGCTGGTGCACCCGCTCGACCCGGTGACCACCGGCGGCACGGTGGCCGAGCTGCTGCGGACGCACGCACCCGCCTGACGTCCCCCGCTCCTCCGGCACCCCCCACGGCGCCGGATCTCCTCGGCGCCGGTTCCAGCCCACCCGCACTTCGCATGCTCGGGAGGCCCGCCATGGGCGATCGGACCTGGCCGCACCTGCTCAACGCGCTGCTGCGCGGTGACGAACTCTCCACCGCCGACACCGCCTGGGCGATGGACGAGATCATGACCGGCTCGGCGAGCGCGGCGCAGATCGCCGCCTTCGCCGTGGCGCTGCGGGCCAAGGGGGAGACTCCCGCGGAGCTGGCCGGCCTGGTGGAGGCGATGCTGGGTCGGGCGGTCCCGGTGGCGCTCCCCGAGGAGTTGCGCCGTACCGCGCTCGACGTGGTCGGCACCGGTGGTGACCTCGCCCACACGGTCAACATCTCCACGATGACGGCGCTGGTGGTCGCGGGCGCGGGCGTCCGCGTCGTCAAGCACGGCAACCGGGCCGCCTCCTCCCTGTGCGGCACCGCCGACCTGCTGGAGTTCCTCGGCATTCCGCTGGATCTCGGCCCGGAGCAGGTCGCCCGCTGTGTCGAGGAGGCCGGCATCGGGTTCTGCTTCGCGGCCCGCTTCCACCCCGGGATGCGGCACGCCGGCCCGGTCCGCCGCGAGGTGGGTGTGCCCACCTTCTTCAACTTCCTCGGCCCGTTGACCAACCCGGCCCGCCCCCGGGCCGGCGCGGTCGGCTGCTTCGACCTGCGGATGGCCCCGGTGATGGCAAGCGTGTTCGCGGCCCGTGGCGACTCGGCGATCGTGATGCGCGGCGAGGACGGCCTGGACGAGTTCACCACCGCCGCGCCGACCCGGGTCTGGGCGGCCCAGGGCGGCACCGTACGCGAGGCCGTGCTGGACGCGACGGACCTGGGGGTACCCCGGGCCACCCTCGCGGACCTGCGCGGCGGAGACGCCGCGTACAACGCGGGCGTGGCCCGTCGCCTGCTGGCCGGTGAGACCGGCCCGGTCCGGGACGCGGTGCTGGTCAACGCGGCTGCGGCGCTGGCCAGGCCGAGGCGATCGACTCCGGCGCGGCCGCCGCGACCCTGGACCGTTGGATCGAGACGGCCACCGCCTGACACCGCCCTCGCCGGACCCGTCGGCGCGGAGATTTGTCGGACCCGTCTGGGAAACTACAGCTGAGTGGTTCTCTGATGCCGTCGGTGCGTCGTTGGCGCAGCCGGGGGTAGGCCGCCTGGGCACGAGAGGAGGCGCCGGTGGCTGATACGGGGCTCCTAGTCCGAGTTGGC
>NZ_JAKKFF010000147.1 GCF_022229015.1 Micromonospora foliorum | reverse complement strand
CCGGGCCCCGGCACCGACCCGGCGGGCCCCGACCCGGCGGGCGGCGGCTCTGCTCCGGCTCCGTCGGCCCGCAGCGGCCTCGGCGGTGGAGAGCGGGGACCTGACGGGGCGTGCTTCGTGGACGGGGACGGGCGGCGGCAGTCGCTCTGCGGTGTCTGGCGGGTCGCCGCGCTGCGGGAAGCGTTGCACCGGTTGACGGTCGAGCGGGGCGGCACTCTGTCCGGAGCACCGGTCCGGGCACTGCTGGCCGGTCTCGTCGTACGGGAGGTGGCGTGGTCCGGCGAGGGCCCGCCGCCGTGGTTCGACTGCGACACTGACGAGGACGTACGCCGGGCGGAGGAGTGGGCGCGATGACGGTGATGGACGACTGGGTCACGGCGGTGTGCGCCGAGTTGGATCTGGACCCGGCCGTGGTGCCGGTGCCGGCGGTGCTGGATCTGGCCCGGGACGTCGCCCACCAGGTGCTGCGTCCGGGTGCGCCGGTCACCGCGTACCTCTTGGGGTTGGCGGTTGGCCGGGGCGCGGAGCCGGCGGACGCTGCGGCCCGGCTCAGCGCGCTGGCGGGTGCCTGGCCGGTCGAGCTGGGCGCCGACCCCGCGAATCCGACGGCCCCCTGACCGCCGCTGTCCGATCCCGGTCCGGGCTGATTCGGCCCACGGGCGGCGTGGGTAGGGTGATCGTGACGGACGGAGGCGATCATGACGGCTGACCACCCCTCGGCGCCGCACGGTGAGCTGCCCGGCGCTTCGACTGAGCCGGCGGAATCGATCCTGCTCGACGAGCCCAGCACCACCGACCTGCGCGCGAAGGTGACCGAGGCGTGGCGGGAGTTCGCCCGCGCGCTCGCCGTACGGCTGCGGGAACTTCCCGTCGGCGCGCACCTCGACGTGACCCTGGACCCCACCGCCTCCGGCACCGGGGACGCCGTCTATTCGATAAGCGTGGACGTGGACGCGGACCGGGTGTTGTCCGCCCGCGCGGTCGGCAACGCCACCCTGCCGGCGGGCTACCGACTGGACCGCGGTGCGGTGGCGGACATGGTCGCGCTCGGTTGGTCTCCACCCGGGGTGGTCGCCGGCTCCGGTGGTTCCTTCGGGCTGAACGCCACGACGGCCGAGTCGACCCAGGTCGCCGCGCTGCTCTCCCGCACGCTGCGGGACGTCTACGGCGCTCCGCACCCGGCCTTCCTCGTCTACTCGGTGCAGGACACTGAGGGCGAACCGCTGGCGGTGGACCCGCTGGGCACCGCGCGCAGCGAGTTCGGTCCGGACGCCGACGTGGAGGCGGACCTGGAGGAGGCGTTGGCCGAGGCGGCTGCCGCGCAGGTCGAGCGGGACGACGTGCTCGACCTGGCCGACCGGGTCCGTACCGTGGTCTCCACGATGTTGAAGTCGGACACCGACCGGTTGCAGGTCGACTCGGACGGCGACATCACCATCCGCGCCGGCTCGGCGATGGTCTTCGTGCGGGTGCGGGACAATCCGCCCCTGGTGGACGTCTTCTCTCCGGTGCTTACCGAGGTTGAGCCGACCGAGCGCCTCTACGTCAAGCTCTCCGAGCTGACGAACCGGATGCCGATCGGCCGCCTCTACTGCGCCGACGACACGGTCTGGGCGTCCATCCCGGTGTTCGGCCGTAACTTCCAGGCGACCCATCTGATGCTGGCGGTGCAGGTGATGACCGGTCTGGCCGACGAGTTGGACGACCGCCTGCACGGCGAGTTCGGTGGCAAGCGGTTCTTCGGTGAGGGCGACAAGCCGGTCCGACGCGACGAGTCGGAGCACCGCACCGGCATGTACCTCTGAACCCGGTCAGGTCACGTCCAGCAGGGTCTTGCCGACCGTCGCGCGCGCCTCGATGGCGGCGTGCGCGTCGGCGGCGCGTTCCAGCGGGAAACGCTGGCCGATGAGCGGCCGGAGGTGGCCGGCCGCCGCGTCCGCCAGGGCCTGTTCGGTGTACGCCCGCAGCCGCGCGGGTGGCACGTCCGGCCGGACCAGGGTCACCTGCCGTGCCGTGGCGGCCTCCGCCGACACCGGGGACCACTCCCCGCTCGCCAACCCGAAGCTGACCATCCGGCCGCCCGGGGAGAGCAGGTCGAAGGCGGCCCGGGCCACCGAACCACCGACCCCGTCGAGCACCACGTCGACCCCGCCCACCGCAGCGCGGACCTGCTCGGCCCACTCGGGCAGCAGGTAGTCGACGGCCAGCTCGGCGCCCAGGCCGGGTAGCAGGTCGACCTTGCGTCGCCCACCGGCCACGCCGATCACCCGGGCCCCGGCCCGGACCGCGAGCTGCACCAACAGGCTGCCCACGCCACCAGCCGCGGCCTCCACCAGCACCCGGTCACCCGGGCGGACGCCGACCGCCTCGATCAGCATGGTGGCGGTCCGCCCGTCGGCCAGCAGCGCGACCGCCTCGTCCAGCGCCAACCCGGCCGGCACCGCGATCGACGCCGACGCGTCCACGGCCGCGCGTTCGGCGTAACCGCCGGAACCTCCGGTGGCGCTGACCACCCGCTGCCCGGTCAGCGCCAGGTCGACGTCCGGCCCGACCGCAGTGATCACCCCGCCGACGCCGTTGCCGGGGATCAGCGGTGGGGTGAGGCGGAACGGGCCGGGGCGACCGGCGCGCAGTTGCGTCTCGATGAAGGTGATGTTCGCGTGCGCGACGTCGATCAGCACCTGGCCGGGGCCGGGCACCGGGTCGGGCGCGGGGCCGGGCACCAGCACCTCGGGGCCGCCGAACTCACGTAACCAGATCGCCCGCATGACAGTCCCCTCGGCCTCGGTGGGCTGCCTCGCCCACTCGGGGTCAGTCCACCTCCTCAACCTGGGTTGAGGTCAAGAGGTGCCGGGGGACGGGCCGACGCCGGGCGATTCGACCAGCCGGGAGAGCACGATGGTGCTGCGGGTGGAGGTCACGAAGGACTCGGCACGCAGTCGCTCCAGCGCTGCCTCCAGGTGGGCGATGTCGGCGGCGCGCAGGTGCACGAGCGCGTCCGCCTCCCCGGAGACGGTGTACGCGCCGACCACCTCGGGGTGCCGGCGGGCGGCGACGCCGATCTGCGCCGGGGTGGTCCGGCCGGCGCAGAACAGCTCGACGAATGCCTCCGTCGTCCAGCCGACGGCGGCCGGATCAACGACAGCGGTGAATCCCCTGATCACGCCGGTGGCGCGCAGCCGGTCGACGCGACGCTTGACCGCTGGGGCGGAGAGTGACACCCGAGCGCCGATGTCGGCGTACGACGCGCGGGCGTCCGCGACGAGTAACGCAATGATCCGCTGGTCTACCGCGTCTATCTGCAACGTTCCGCCTCTGGGAAGCAACGCTTGTGGCTGTTTTCAAAGTTCCACGGTACCTACTCTTGGTGACCGTGAACCAGCAGCGTTTCCCGCGAAAGCGGACATATCTCATGTGCTCGCCGGAGTACTTCGCGGTCGAGTACGCGATCAACCCGTGGATGGACGTGACCACCCCGGTCGACCGGGACCTGGCCGTCAAGCAGTGGGACCGGCTGCGCGAGACGCTTGTCGGCCTCGGCCACGAGGTGCACCTGCTCACCCCCGAGCAGGGCCTGCCCGACATGGTCTACGCCGCCAACGGCGGCTTCGTGGTGGACGGCAGCGTCTACGGCGCCCGGTTCAAGCACGAGCAGCGGGCCGCCGAGGCCGCCGCCCACCACGCCTTCTACGAGGCGCAGGGCTGGCGGTTCATCGCACCCAGCGAGACCAACGAGGGTGAGGGCGACTTCGCGTACGTGCCGGAGGCGCACGGCGGGCTCATCCTTGCCGGGCACGGCTTCCGGACCGAGATCCCGGCGCACGCCGAGGCGCAGGAGGCGCTGGGCCGGCCGGTGGTGTCGCTGCGCCTGATCGACCCCCGCTTCTACCACCTGGACGTGGCGCTCGCGGCCATCGACGACG
Source organism: Micromonospora foliorum (assembly GCF_022229015.1). Taxonomy (GTDB): domain Bacteria; phylum Actinomycetota; class Actinomycetes; order Mycobacteriales; family Micromonosporaceae; genus Micromonospora; species Micromonospora foliorum. The sequence continues at coordinate 1,688 of NZ_JAKKFF010000147.1, read as the reverse complement.
CGAACGTCGTCTACTTCCCGGGCGCGTTCTCCGCGGCCAGCCAGCGGGTGCTCACCCAACTCTTCCCGGACGCGGTGATCGCCGACGACGAGGACGCGATGGCCTTCGGGCTCAACCTGGTCAGCGACGGCGCGAACGTGGTGCTCAACAGCGAGGCCACCCGCCTGGCCGGCAAGCTCAAGGCGGCCGGGTACACCCCTGTCCCGGTCGAGTTGGCCGAGCTGAAGAAGGGCGGCGGCAGCGTGAAGTGCTGCATCGCCGAGCTGCGGCACTGACCCGCGAACGCCTCGGGGCCGGCCTCCCCCTGGGAGACCGGCCCCGAATCGTGCTCCGGGTGGGCGTTCAGCCCAGCGTGGCCAGCTCGTTGATCAGCACGTTCGACATGACCTGACCGTCGCGCTGCACCTCGCGCAGGTACCACTTCTGCTGCGGGGTACGCGGCTGGTTGAACTGCCAGATACCGCGCGGGCTGTCGATCTGGCCGATCTTGCCCAGGGCCAGGTTGACCTGCTGCGGCGTGGGCTTCCCGCCGGCCAGCTGGATGGCCTGGTCGAGCACCTGCGCCGCGTCGTACGACGCCATGGCGTACGTGGTGGGGGTGACCTGGTACTTCTTGCGGTACGCCGAGGCGAAGACCCGGTTCGACGTGTTGTTCAGGTCGGCCGAGTAGTTCAGCGCGGTCTGGATGCCCAGCGCGTTGTCCTTCAGGTTCTCCAGCACCGCGCCCTCGGTGAGGAAGCCGGGTGCGTAGATCGGCCCGGCGAACTTCTCGCGCAGCTGCTTGATGAACTCCACGGCGGCCGCCCCGGCGAAGAAGCAGAAGACCGCGGTGGGCCTCTTGGCCAGCGCCTTGGTGATGTCCGAGGCGTACGTCGTCTTGCCGGGGTTCGGGGTGGCGTTGGTGTAGGTCACCGGATCGCCGATCCGCGGGTCGGTCGCGCCGAACTCCTGCCGGAAGCCGCGGACCACGTCCGGGCTGCCGACGTTCTCCGGCATGATGATCGCGATACGGCCGTTCGCCGGCAGCTGGTCGCGCAGGTAGCGGCCCAGCGCCCGGCCGGCCTCGTCGAGCACGTACGAGGTCCGCCAGATGTAGAAGACGCTCTGCAGGCTGCTCGGTGAGGCGTTGGAGCCGATGAGCGGGACCCGGGCCTGCTCCACGGTGTCCCGGATGCCGACCATCACCGCCGAGTTGACCACGCCGGTGAGCGCCAGCACGCCCTGCTTGAGCAGGCCCTCGACGGCGGCCTTGCCGGTCTTCGCGGTGTCGCCCTCGTCGGCGGTCAGCAGCTCCACCGGGTGGCCGCCCAGCCGCTGGTCGTTCAGGTCGAGGAAGAGCTGGAAGCCGTTGGTGATGTCGTCGCCGATGCTCTTGAAACCACCGGCCTGCGGCGTGATCAACCCGATCTTGATCGGGCCGCGGTCGGCGGTCGGTTCGGCGTCACTGTCTGAGCCACATGCGGCGACGAACCCGGTGGTACCGAGCGCGGCCAACAGTTGGAGCGCCCGCCTGCGATTCATCTGCGACACGGAGTTCCTTCCAGGGAAGCGTTGCAGGGCCGAACACCGCCCCAACGGCGTTCTACCTGCTCCGCGACGCTGCGTCAATGGCTAGTGATCATCGTGCAGGGACCGCAACACAGTAAGAACCTGAGGCCAGGCGACGGACTCCGGGTCGATCAGCCCGA
>NZ_JAKKFF010000146.1 GCF_022229015.1 Micromonospora foliorum | reverse complement strand
GGCCGGGGGCGCTCCGGCGCAGCATGCGCCGCCGGCCCGTTCGCACGGCGACACCCCGCAGCGGTACGGGGCACTGCTCTTCGACGCCACCGGGATCACCGACTCGACCGAGCTGCGCCAGCTCTACGACTTCTTCCACCCGCAGGCCCGGGCCGTGCTGCCCAGCGGCCGGGTGATCGTGCTGGGCACCCCGCCGCAGGAGTGCGCGTCGCCCCGCGAGGCGACCGCCCAGCGCGCCCTCGAAGGGCTGGTCCGCAGCATCGGCAAGGAGTTCGGCCGGGGGATCACCGCGCAACTCGTCCAGGTGTCCCGCGCCCAGGGCGACCCCAGCGTCGGCCTCGAATCGACTCTCCGGTTCCTGCTGTCCGGCCGGTCCGCGTACGTGTCGGGGCAGGTCATCCGGGTCCGCGGCGGCGCGGCGAGCATCCCGGCCGACTGGGACCGCCCGCTGGACGGGCAGGTCGTGCTGGTCACCGGCGCCGCACGGGGGATCGGCGCGGCGCTGGCGAAGGTGCTGGCCCGCGACGGCGCGCAGGTGGTGGCCCTGGACATCCCGGCCGCTGGCGACGCGCTCGCCGCGGTGGCGAACGACATCGGCGGCACCGCCGTCCAACTCGACCTGACCGCGCCGGACGCGCCGGCCCGACTCGCCGAGCACCTGGCCAGCCGGCACGGCCGGGTCGACGTGGTGGTGCACAACGCCGGCATCACCCGGGACAAGACGCTCGGCCGGATGGACGCCGACCGGTGGGACCAGGTCATCGACGTCAACCTGTCCAGCCAGGAGCGGATCAACGACGTGCTGCTGGATCGGGAGCTGATCCCGGCCGGCGGGCGGATCATCTCGGTCTCCTCGATCGCCGGGATCGCCGGCAACCGGGGGCAGACCAACTACGCCACCAGCAAGGCCGGCGTGATCGGGCTTGTCGACTCGCTCGCGCCGGCTCTGCGGGAACGCGGGATCAGCGTCAACGCGGTGGCCCCGGGCTTCATCGAGACCCGGCTGACCGCGCGCATCCCGCTTGTGGTCCGCGAGGCGGGCCGGCGGATGAACAGCCTGGCCCAGGGCGGGTTGCCGGTGGACGTGGCCGAGACGATCGGCTGGCTGGCCTGGCCGGCCAGCGGCGCGATCAGCGGAAACGTGGTCCGGGTCTGCGGCCAGAGCCTGCTGGGGGCGTGATGGACGCGCGGCCGGAGTCGGGCATCCGGACCCCTGTCGAACTGCCCCGGATGCCGGCGGCCGGGGCGCTGCACCGACGGGCGATGCTCGGCGCGCTACCGGGCCTCGGCGGTGGGCGGCGCGGGCCCGGCCTGCCGGCGGTCGAGTTGACCGTGGGCGGGGTGACCGTCGACCGGGCGCACCTGGCCGACTACGACCGGGTCTGCGGGTTCCGGCTCAGCGACCGGCTGCCTGCGACGTTTCCGCACGTGATGGGCTTCCCACTGGCCCTGCGCCTGATGACCGCGCCGGATTTTCCCCTGCCGCTGATCGGCCTGGTGCACGTCGGCAACCGGATCACCACGCACCGCCCGGTCACCGCCGACGAGACCCTCGACTTCACCACGTACGCGGAGAACCTGCGCCCCCACGACCGGGGGCGGCAGGTGGACGTGGTGCTGATCGGCTCGGTCAACGGGGAGGAGGTGTGGCGCGGCGTCTCGACGTACCTCGGTCGGGAGGGCAAGCCGGGCGGGCGCGAACCGGGCGAACGTCCCGCGGCACCGACGGCCACCGCCCACTGGCGGGTGGAGCCGCGCGTCGGTACGGAGTACGCGCGGGTCTCCGGTGACCACAACCCGATCCACACCTCCCGACTCGGGGCGCGGCTGTTCGGCTTCCGCCGGCCGATCGCGCACGGCATGTGGAGCAAGGCGCGCTGCCTGGCCGCGCTGGAGGCCCGGCTGCCGGACGCGTACACCGTCGAGGTCGCGTTCAAGCTGCCCGTGCCGCTGCCGAGCACGGTGAGTTTCGCGCGCCTGCCGGACGGCGGGTTCGCCCTGCACGACTCGCGTGGCCGACCGCACCTGGCGGGTCTCGTGCGCTGAGCCCACCGGGCCGACTCGTGCGCTGAGCGCAACGGGCGGCTCGGCCCTTGGCAGGCGCACGCTTCTGCGCTAAGTTGTTCTCACAGCGAGATGTTCTCAGGATGAGAGAGACGTGATGAACGAGCAGGAGTTCCTCGCCGCGTACGACCCCCGGGCCTACCCGTCGGTCGCCGTGACCGTCGACGTGGTGGCGCTGACCATCCGCGACGGCGCGCTGCACCTGCTGCTGATCCGGCGCGGCGAGGCACCCTTCGCCGGGCACTGGGCGCTGCCCGGGGGCTTCGTCCGCCCCGACGAGGACCTGACCGCCGGCGCTCGACGGGAGCTGGCCGAGGAGACCGGGCTCGGCGGCGAGGCGCTGCGCCGCGTACACCTGGAGCAGTTGGGCAGCTACGGCGCTCCCGACCGTGACCCGCGCATGCGGGTCGTCTCGATCGCCCACCTCGCGTTCGCCCCCGACCTGCCGGATCCGGCCGCCGGCAGCGACGCCGACGAGGCGATCTGGCTGCCGGTGACCGCGTTGACCAGCCGACAGCTCGCCTTCGACCACGGCCGGATCATCGACGACGCGCTGGAACGGGCCCGGTCCAAGCTGGAGTACACCCCACTCGCCACCCGTTTCCTCGCCGCCGAGTTCACGATCAGCGAGCTGCGTGCCGTCTACGAGACGGTCTGGGGGCACCCGCTGCACGCCGGCAACTTCCACCGCAAGGTGCTCTCCGTGCCGGGCTTCGTGGAGGGCACGGGCACCAGCACCGAGCGCGGCGGTGCCCGGGGCGGCCCGCGCGCCCGGCTCTACCGGGCCGGCGACGCTCGCCTGCTGCACCCGGCGCTGCTGCGCCACGCCCGCGAGGAGACGGTGCGGTGAGGGCAGCGGAGGCCATCCGCCTGGTCGCGGCCGCCCGCAACGACGCCGACCTGTTCGGTGCCGACCAGCCGGCCCG